>ONRZ01000013.1 GCA_900320345.1 uncultured Lachnospiraceae bacterium
AGGACTACTCTTGTAAATGAGGGTGCCGAGGTTATCGCTGCGGAGAACGGACTTGTAGCACTCACTCTGTTTAAGTCATCTGCGGAAAACAGCATCGATGCCATACTTATGGATGTTGCAATGCCTGTGCTGGACGGTATTTCAGTCACCAAGGAGATAAGGGCGATAAACAGGCAGGATGCACATACTGTCCCGATCATCGCGATGACGGCAGGCGGTGACGAAGAGGATATAAATGCCCTGTTCGATGCGGGAATGAATGATTACATAAGCAAGCCTGTTGATATAACGATACTGGTCAAGACAATGCTCGGTGCGATGCGCCGAAATACGAATGAACTTGCCGAACGTCTTGAGAAGGCGCTGCAGGATGCCAATACCGATGCGCTTACCGGTGTCAAGAACATGAACGCCTTTGAACTGTCGACCGGACGTATAGATGTTGAGATAGAGAGCGGAGAAAAAGCTGATTTTGCCATCGTTATCTGCGATGTGAACGGTCTTAAGGATGTAAATGATAATCTGGGACATGATGAAGGAAACAAGCTGCTGATCAATTCCTGCCGTCTTATCTGCCGTACATTTACACACAGTCCGGTGTTCAGGATAGGCGGCGATGAGTTTGCGGCTATCCTTCGAAATGATGATTATAAAAACAGGGATACACTTGTGGGCGGACTGAAGGAGCGTATGACAGCAGAGAATTACAATCCGATGGATATAGTGAATGTTTCGTTCGCGATAGGAATGGCAGAATACGATCCGGCTATAGATTCCGGCTGCAAGGATGTATTTAAGAGGGCAGACACCCTCATGTACGAACACAAAAAATCCATAAAAGGTAAAGGAAACGTTAGATAAAGAGGAGAAAAAAGATGAGTAAGGAACTGGCAAAAACCTATGACCCCAAGGACATGGAGCCGCGTATTTACAAGAAGTGGCTCGACAAGAATTACTTCCATGCGGAAGTTGACAGGAGTAAAAAACCGTTTACGATAGTGATCCCGCCTCCGAATATCACGGGACAGCTCCACATGGGGCACGCATTTGACAATACGATGCAGGATATCCTGATCCGTTTTAAGAGGATGCAGGGTTATAATGCCTTGTGGCAGCCGGGATGCGATCATGCGAGCATAGCTACCGAAGTTAAGATCATAGAAAAGCTCAAATCGGAAGGCATTGATAAGGAGGACCTTGGACGTGAAGGTTTCCTTAAGCGCGCATGGGAATGGAAGGAAGAATACGGCGGAAGGATCGTGGAGCAGCTTAAGAAACTTGGTTCCTCGTGTGACTGGGAACGTGAACGTTTCACGATGGATGAGGGCTGCAACAAGGCGGTCACGGAAGTCTTCGTTAATCTGTACAATAAAGGTCTTATTTATAAAGGCAACAGGATAGTAAACTGGTGTCCCGTATGTCAGACGACCATATCCGATGCCGAGGTTGAGCATGAGGAGCAGGCCGGACATTTCTGGCATATAAGATATCCCAAGGCGGGAACGAAGGAAGCCGCTGCTATGCTTGAAGGCAGGAAGTGTGATTCCCCTGATCCCGATAATTACGTGGTTGTAGCAACGACACGTCCCGAGACTATGCTGGGCGACACGGCACTTGCGGTAAATCCCGACGATGAGAGATATACGGAAATAGCAGGCAAAACAGTGATCCTGCCTCTCATGAACAAGGATATCCCCGTTATCACGGATTCTTACGTGGATAAGGAATTCGGTACCGGCGTCGTTAAGATCACTCCGGCGCACGACCCCAATGACTTCGAGGTTGGTAAGCGCCATGATCTTGAAGTAATAAACATAATGAACGATGATGCCACCATCAATGAAAAGGGTGGAAAATATAAGGGAATGGAGAGATACGAGGCAAGGAAGCAGGTGGTTGCGGACCTTGAAGCTCTTGGACTTCTTGTTAAGGTTGAGGATCATTCCCATAATGTAGGAACGCATGACCGCTGCGGCTGTACTATAGAGCCCATGGCCAAGGCGCAGTGGTTTGTGGCAATGGAGAAGCTTGCGGAGCCTGCCATAGAGGTACTTAAGGCAACGCGCGAAGGCAGGGATTGCAAGTACGGTTCGCTTCAGTTCGTACCGGAGAGGTTTGATAAGACGTACCTTCACTGGCTCGAAGGGATACGCGACTGGTGTATCTCAAGACAGCTCTGGTGGGGTCACAGGATCCCGGCATGGTACTGCCGGGACTGCGGTGAGGTCATAGTTGCAAAGGAAGCGCCCACCGTATGCCCTAAGTGCGGTAAATCCCATCTTAAACAGGATGAGGATGTGCTCGATACATGGTTCTCATCGGCACTCTGGCCGTTCTCGACTCTCGGCTGGCCGGAGAAGACCGAGGAGCTTGATTATTTCTATCCGACCGATGTACTGGTAACGGGTTATGATATCATCTTTTTCTGGGTAGTGCGTATGGTATTTTCGGGTATAGAACATACAGGACATTCACCCTTCCATACAGTACTCATACACGGTCTCGTAAGGGATTCGCAGGGCAGGAAAATGTCGAAGTCGCTTGGCAACGGCATAGATCCTCTTGAGATAATAGACAAATACGGAGCAGATGCTCTCCGTCTGATGCTCATGACGGGTAATGCACCAGGCAACGATATGCGTTTCTATTATGAAAAGGTTGAGGCCTGCAGGAACTTTGCGAACAAGGTATGGAACGCATCGCGCTTCATAATGATGAACATTGAAAACAAGACGGTTACCAAACCGGATGATGCCGATCTTGAACCCGTTGATAAATGGATCATCAGCAAGCTCAATACTGTGGTACGTGATGTTACCGATAACATGGAAAAGTATGAGCTCGGCATAGCTGTCGGCAAGATATATGATTTCATCTGGGATGAATTCTGTGACTGGTATATTGAAATGGTCAAGCCGAGGCTGTATAATTCAGAAGATACTGTGTCCCAGAATGCGGCATTATATACGCTGAAGTCGGTTCTCATTGACGCACTCAAGCTTCTGCATCCTTATATGCCGTTTATAACGGAGGAGATTTATTGTACTCTGCAGTATAATGAAGGGATCAGTCCGGATCCTTCTGATGCCTCAAAGCCGGCAGGCTCTCAGGACACAGAGGCCGTGGACAGTATAATGATATCCTCATGGCCGGTTTATTCCGATGATAAAGCATATGAAAAGGAAGAGAAGGCGATCGAGATCATTAAGGAAGCAGTCCGCGGTATAAGGAATGCAAGGACCGGAATGAACGTACCGCCGAGTAAGAAGGCGCATGTATTTATAGTAACAAAGGATCAGGATATACAGACGACCTTTAAGGAAGGTGAGCTATTCTTCGCATCGCTTGCCTATGCTTCACAGGTGACTATACAGGCGGATAAATCGGGTATTGCCGATGATGCGGTTTCTGTTGTCATTCCCGGAGCGGATATCTATATCCCGTTCGCGGAATTGGTTGACATAAAACAGGAGATCGAACGTCTTAAGAAGGAAGAAGCAAGGCTTGAAGGTGAACTTAAGCGTGTTAACGGAATGCTTAACAACGAGAAGTTCATAAGCAAGGCTCCGGCGGCCAAGATAGAAGAAGAAAAAGCCAAGCTTGAAAAATATACTCAGATGATGACTCAGGTACGCGAGCGCCTGGCTCAGCTTTCCTGATGAAACCGGGGAACGGTCTCCGTTACGTTTGAACCGGAGTACGGTTCCGGTTTCACTTAACAGTGAGGTTTCAATATGATCAATTTCGAAGAAGAACTTAAGAAATTCCATCCCAGCATGGAAATAGAAGGTGTTGAGGCTGCCGTTAACAACCATGATATGACGGATATGACGGACATATTCATGGCAATGATGAGGGAAAAGGCGGACGCGGCAATGCAGGCGCGTGTTGAAGGACAGGCGCAGGCACAGGCTCAGATGAACCAGATAATGTACAACACACTTCCGTCATAAGGGGTAATATATGAACTGTTATCAGTGCGGCAACCGCCTGTCCGAGGAGGATTTCTGTACAAGCTGCGGAGCGGATGTCGGAGTATATAAGAAAATACTGGCTATGTCCAATTATTATTATAATGACGGACTGGCAAGGGCAAATGTGCGCGATCTGTCGGGGGCGGTCTTAAGCCTTAAACAGTCGCTTCGGTACAACAAACGCAATACCGAGGCGCGTAATCTTTTGGGTCTTGTCTATTTTGAGATGGGTGAAGCGGTACTTGCGATGAGCGAATGGATAATAAGCAAGAACCTCCAGCCGTCCAAGAATATAGCGGATGAATATATTTCCGTTCTGCATTCATCTCCGACCAAGCTTGACAACATAGACCAGACACTCAAGAAATACAATCAGGCTCTTCAATACTGTTATCAGGACAGTAAGGATCTTGCGATAATCCAGCTTAAGAAGGTATTGTCCATCAACAGGAATCTGATCAGCGGATACCAGCTTCTTGGCCTTCTGTACATTTGTACCGGTGATTATGATAATGCCAAACGTACTCTGTTCAAAGCTCTTTCGATAGATGCGGGCAATACTACGGTGCTCGGATATATCAAGGAAGTAAACGACATGATCCGTGAGCAGGAGGAGAAGACCGGTAAAAAAGTCAGCACTCTCCCCATGGAGACCATCAGTTATCAGAACGGTAATGAAGTTATAATACAGCCTGTATTCCAGAAGGAGAAGGTTGGGTTTTCGAGCATAATAAATATAGTGATAGGGCTTGTGGTCGGTGTTGCGATATGCTGGTTTCTGATCATGCCTGCACGTATGGCTGGTGTGACTCAGACAAATGATGAGAAGTTCAAGGAAGTCAGCGAGCAGCTGGCGGCAGAACAGGCGGCGTCTCAGGAGACTGCGAAGCTTCTTGAAGATAAGCAGAACCAGATGGATGATCTGCAGCGCAAATACGATGATATTACAGGTGCTTCCGGCAGGAAGACGGAGCTTGATTATCTTATGACGGCAGCATCCGCATATGTGACCGATCCGACCGATTCCATTACGATTATGGAAAACATGGATCATATAACGGAAGGTTACTTAAATGAAGCGGCGACGGAATCCTTCAGGACACTGTATGACAAGCTTAAGGAAGATGTAGGGACACTGGCTGCGGATGAGTATATAGAAAATGCAAAGGCAGCGGTCAAAGCCAATGATTATGATACGGCTATAGAGGAATACACAAAGGCATGGCTGCTTGACAAGACGAATTCTGACGTGCTGATGAACCTTGCACACTGTTACAGACAGTCGGGTGATACCGGCAAGGCCGATGAACTGTATCAGCAGGTAATAGACACATTCCCCGACACCCAGAATGCAATGGATGCGGCAGACTACATCACCGAAGAGCGGTAGAGCACTTAACGGGCGAACCCCAGCATTATATAAGTTGATGCGCTGGCGGCCGCGAACCCGTAAACGATGGCGGCGAACAGACGGAACCTGAGATGGTGCCGGTCCTTGATCGCATCTGCAAAAATACCTAAGAAAACAGCTTCGACTGTTATTATCAGCGCTATGTAACGAAAGTTCATGGCGCTGTAATTATTTGATCCGAGAGCAAAACTTAAATATGATCCCAGAAGTGACAGGTACAGGATGCCGAACAGAAGCTTATGCTCGAAGGCCATTTCGTATTTTCCGTTCCTGTCAAAGACTATGAGTACTGTGGCGATCAGAGAGATCACTGCAAGGATCAGCGCCATCACGAACAGTATAACAGCGAACAGGGTGATGCTGCGCGATTCGAGCGACAGATTTGCATCATCAAACAGTGATGTCTTGAACAGTGACACGAATACGTTATATTCATCATATGCATCCCCGTTTGAGATCATCGCCGGGAAAACACTGTGGATCCTAAGATCAAACAGTCTTGCGGCCATAGAAACGTTAAGCTGCTCTCCGACAGGCGGGATGTAGTTAAACGGCATATCATATTTTATCATATTCCGGATTTCCCACCATATTCCCAGAGGAAATACAATTATCCCGAATACGAGGTATTGCAGTATATATCTGCGGATATTCTGTTTGTCTTTTATCAGTTTCAGTAAAAACAGTGCCGCAACGGCCGGGGCGACGGTGCCCCCCGAGAGCTTCGCCATCATGGACAGGCCTACGGAAAGCGCCAGCAGTATGATGAGCTTATATGAGGGAGAAGCATACCACAGGATGACCAGATAAACCGCAAGTGCTGCAAGGACCAGGCTTAACGCATCATTATTGATACTTCCGGCCATCAGTGTCAGTGCTGGATGAAAACATACAACGACCAGTGCGATCCGGACACCCCATTCTTTTAATTTAAGTTCCCTGCAAATGAAGAAAGTAAGTATCGTTACAGAGCAAATATAGAAAAGGGTAAGGAGCTGGACATTTTCCTGAACCTGACGGTAGGCAAGCTGGAAGTGGGCGCAGAAACGCATCCACAGTCCGGCCAGTATATGGTGGAGAGGGGGCTGGAAAAAAGCCCATTTATCCCTCGGATCACCGGGCGGCAGAGACAGGTTGTTATAAATGTATTCGATATATCCCGCATGACCTTCGCCGACTCCGAAATCAATAACGTCGTGCTGTCTTGTCCAGATGGCTGTATAGAGGATATAAGAAGTCCGAAAGATTATGCCCGTAAGGAGAATGAGCGCCGGCTCTGTTATGTAAACCATTCGGCGGAATACAAACAGTACAATGAAAACAGAAAGCAGGAAGAACATATACTGAGGCTTCCTGAGAGTTTCGGCGGTCGTATCCATACAGAATGCAAGAAAAAATACGAGCGCCGCCATAAGTATGAAAGGCTTGAAAGAAAAACTTCGGTTATTTTCCATGAGATCTCCCGGATTAAGACAGTTTGTTGTGTTTTAAAGACAGTATATCATAATTAACAATAAAAACATAAATTATGCCTTATTTTTTGATTTGTGTTTGCCAAATAGCCGTGATAAACTTTATATTGCAATAGAAAGAACTTAACAGGAGGCTGTAAATGGGCGGAATATTCGGTGTAGTATCTAAGAAAGACTGTGTTCTCGATCTGTTCTTCGGAACCGATTATCATTCACATTTGGGAACAAGAAGGGCCGGTATGGCGATGTATGGCGACAGGGGGTTTGACCGCGCGATACATAATATCCAGAATTCTCCCTTCAGAACGAAGTTTGAGAGGGATGTCACTGAATTTAACGGTAATATAGGTATAGGATGTATTTCCGATTACGAACCGCAGCCTCTGCTCATCCAGTCACATCTCGGAAGTTATGCCATAACCACTGTATGCAAGATCAATAATATAGACGAACTTGTAAAGGAAGCCTACAATGTCGGACGTACCCAGTTTCTTGAGATGAGCGGGAGCAACATTAATCCGACCGAACTGGTGGCTTCGCTCATAAATCAGAAGGATACCATAGAAGAGGGTATATCCTATGCACTTGAGAAAATAGACGGTTCCCTTACGCTTCTCGTTATGACGGAGAAGGGGATCTATGCGGGACGTGATCTGTACGGAAGAACGCCGCTCATGATAGCGAAGAAGGAGGATGAGTCCTACTGCGTCGCATTTGAGAGTTTTTCATATATAAATCTGGGATACAAGACTGTTAAGGAGTTGGGACCGGGCGAGATCGTATATGTTACGGCGGACGGATACGAGACATTAAGGGAAGCACAGGATACGATGAAGATCTGTACCTTCCTCTGGATCTATTACGGTTATCCGACTTCAACCTATGAAGATGTAAATGTAGAGGAGATGCGCTACCGCTGCGGTGAGGCTCTTGCCAAGAGAGATAATGTAAGGCCGGATCTGGTTGCGGGCGTTCCCGATTCCGGAACGGCTCATGCCATAGGATATGCCAACGCTTCCGGGATCCCGTTTTCCAGACCGTTCATAAAATACACACCCACATGGCCGAGGTCTTTCATGCCTACGGATCAGAACCAGCGTAATCTCATAGCCAGGATGAAGCTTATCCCGGTTGACAAGCTTATAAGGAACAGATCGCTACTCCTTATAGATGATTCGATAGTCAGGGGCACGCAGTTAAGGGAAACTACCGAGTTTTTGTACAAGAGCGGGGCAGGCGAAGTACACATAAGGCCCGCATGTCCTCCGCTGCTTCACGGCTGCCGTTTTCTCAATTTTTCACGCTCCAATTCGGAATATGAGCTTATCACCCGCCGTATAATAAGGGAGCGGGAGGGTGACAACGTTTCGGATGAACTGCTGAAGGATTACGCGGACCCCGACAGTACCAATTACAAGGAAATGGTCGAGGGTATCAGAAAACAGCTCAACTTTACGTCGTTAAGGTTCCATCGTCTTGATGATATGGTCGAGTCGGTCGGGCTTCCGAAGGAGAAACTGTGTACGTATTGCTGGGATAAACAAGGCGATTGCAGCAAGTGTTCATCCTGCACGGGATGTAAATAGGAGATCATGGGAATACTGTATGATGCGAGAAAATTAAAAGCACTGGAATTCCTTACGCAGCTGTGCGAATATGCCGGCAAGGATGAAGGGTTTGCGCAGGAACTGTGGACTGAATTCCTAAATGACGGCGATCTGTATGATGAATTCGTATATTATGCGGATAATCACACGTTTTCGGACGAGATGAAGATAAGCGGATATTCAATGTCCGATCTGTATGTCTGGCAGATGGACAAGTATAATATCGTGCGTGAGCTCGGGAAAAATCCGACCGGGTGCAACAAGGAGACGCTGGTACTCAATGCATTCCGCGAGATGGCCAACATGAAGCGCGATCCTGATGAGTACGTGAAACGTATAGAATCCGGAAAAGGCAATGACAGACTGTAATTGTCTGAAATTGAAGATACAAAACGGAAAATATACAAAATAATATACAATACAAACGATAATTAATAAAATATTTACTATTTTATTAGATAAATTCAGAAAACAGTATTGACAATCGACAATTGGTGTGATATTATCTACTCAAGATAAACGAATGGATGATAATGATCCTGCTCATCACAGAGTCTAATGTGAATCGGATATGAAAATTGGAAAACTACCATCAAGGGTAACGAAGATCACAGTTGAAACCTGACGGAAGTGAAGGAGAGGGATAAGACGAATATCTGTAGTAAGAGAGGTATGGTCCATTGACACAATCGAATTAGGAGACCATGATGTCAGGTGTAACGGCATCATGGTCTCCCTTGTTTTATGTTTTTTTCTTATGACAGCGTTTTTTGGACGCTGTCATTCGTATTATATAGTGAAGGGCAGTTGATCCGGACGGTTGCCGGGTCGCAATGTGTTAAGAGAGGCAGTTTGGCTATGGCGATACAGGATTTCAGGAAAAAACTCATACAGGTAGACGGATCCTATGAAGCCTTTGTTGATATGGCTGTAAGATACGTCGAGATGACGGGCAATTACGGTATGGTGCCGCAGATAGTCCGGTATATAGACGAGAATCCGTATGCCAACTGCTCGGATGTTCTCCATTACATGGTCAGTGAATTGAGGATCTTAAGCTGTGCCTGAAATTTTTTTGAATTTTTTTTAAAGGACAGCGTTTTTTTGAAATGAACATCCGTATATTATTAACGAAGGGATAAAATGCTACGGCATTAAAATTTAATACTACTCTCTGTGGAAAAATATCTTAAGATATGATACAGTGAGTTGTGGTGTCCGGGAATCGTAACATGAGGTTTCCTCGCACTGCCAGATGTAAGATCCGCGGAGAGTAGTAATGAACAAAAGAGCCATTGAAGCTAAGGGCGACGATGCAAAACGCGAATTGTTCATCCGGGACATGGAGAAGACAATATTAAAGCATGCATCCAAGGCAAGCGGCAGGTTCATCACCACAAGCGACGATGAATGGTCGATAGCCCTGATAGCTTTTAACAAAGCAATAGATACATATTCCCCGGACAAGGGTGATTATGCCGGTTATTCCAAGGTACTTATCGAGAGGGCACTGATAGATCATCACAGATCCCAGTCAAAACATGAGAGCGAAGTCCTGTACAGTACCGATATGCTTGAGGGTGAAGAATACAGCGCAGTAACGGATGCGCTTTCCCGGGAGAGCATGGCAGAAGAGGAAAAGCGGCTGGTCAGGACCGGGATGCAGGATGAGATCGAAGAAGTAAACGGGATTTTGATAAAATACGGCTTTTCATTTTATGATGTGGCCGGATGCTCACCCAAGGCAGGCAAGACAAGAGAAGAATGCCGAAGGGTCATAGCATATATAATAGAAGACGATGAGATTTTAAGATCGGTGACAGATAACGGCAAGATACCGATAACAAAGCTTGCAAAAAAGATCAAAGTTTCACCGTTCTTATTGGACAGACACAGGAAATACCTGGTAATGGCAGTGGTAATACTTAACGGAGAATATCCGATGCTCGCAGAGTATCTGAGGGACATAAGGAAGGAAACGGATTCATGAAGGCAGTAGTGCTGGAAATAAGGGACAAAAAGGCCGCGGTTATGACCTCAGACGGAAATGTGACTTTGATCGATAATGCGGATTACATTGTCGGCCAGGAGATCACGGTCAGGGCCGGAGATACGAAGATCGTAAGGATCACGGAACGCATCGGGCGTTATATTCCCGCAGCTGCAGCGGCAGTACTCCTGATAATATCGCTTGTCAGCGGAGTGCGTGTAAATAACTGCGATAAGGACAATAAGGATTGCATCGGAAGCGAAGAAGCCGGTAAGGTTCACTCTGATGAGGAAATGACGGCTAAGGATGCTGAAGACATTCAGGAAGATAAGCTTGCGGAGTCCGAAGATGATAAGACGGTAGTTACCGCTCCCACGGATATAGTGAAGGAGAGTAACGAAATGATCGCAGATAAACAGGAGGAGCCGGAAGAAGACGAGGCTGAACCGACAAGCACTCCCGTTAAGAAGAATACAGAGAAGAAGGCTCCCGTGAAGGAAGTCACGGCAAGTGATACTGTGGTTCCCACACCGGTAGTCAACAATGCGGTTGCATCGGGAAGCAATTCCGCAACAGGAAGTTCGGGAAGCAATGATTCTAATAATAATACAAATAATCCCCCGGTTGTAAACAACGGCGGCGGGAAGAAACCGGCAGCAAAGAAGCCGGTAGAGGAAACGGCTGAGGCAGCACCTGCAGTACCTGCAGATCCGACTGTGGTTCCGGCCGATCCTACCATTGTACCTGCAGACCCTGCGGTAACCCCGACAGTTACCCCGGCCGATCCTGCAGTAACCCCGACGGTTACGCCTGCAGATCCTGCTGTTACTCCCGCAGATCCTGCAGTAACCCCGACGGTAACGCCTACGGAGCCGTCACCGGCAGATCCGGCAGTTCAGCCGACAGATCCGGTCGATCCGGGTACGGTTGTTCCCGACAGCGGTTCACAAGTTCCGGACTCGTCCGAGAACACTCAACAAGATTAAAAATCCGAAAATTCGCCAAATTTCGGATTTTGTAATAGAAAAGCCCATGGTGCTAGATAGCAGGCGCCATAGGCTTTTTTATATTGTGTCCGACAGTATATATTATTTTTAAAACAGGTGACGTTGTGCTTGCACATAAGGGGCTTGTTTTATAAAATTGATTATAGGGTTACAAAAACGGAGGTATAGCTATGAATGACAATCTTAAACAGATAACCAATCCCTATCTTCCGCCGTACGAGTATATTCCCGACGGAGAGCCGTATGTGTTCGGTGACAGGGTATATGTATACGGATCCCATGATAAGTTTGGCGGTGATGTGTACTGTGAACTTGATTACGTGACCTGGTCGGCTCCGGTAAACGATCTGGGCAGCTGGCGTTACGAAGGTATTATATATAAGAAGAAACAGGATCCCTCCAACGGATCGCTTCAGGGCAACCTCTATGCTCCCGATATGACGGTAGGTCCGGACGGAAGGTACTATCTGTTCTATTCATTGAGCAGCAGGAGCCATGTGGCAGTTGCGGTCTGTGACGAACCGGCCGGAGAGTTTAAGTTCCATGGCTATGTACATTATAAGGATGGAACGGTTCTGGGAGAACGCGAGGGAGATGAACAGCAGTTTGATCCGGGAGTACTGACCGAAGGCGATAAGACTTATCTGTATACGGGATTCTGTGATGCGAATAATCCCAACAAGCATGGTGCGATGATGACTGTGCTTGACAGCGATATGCTCACGATACTGGAGGACCCCGTGTTTGTCGCTCCTTCCGAGTATTATGCGAGAGGAACAAAATACGAAGGACATGCTTTTTTCGAGGCCCCATCCATACGTGTCATAAAGGATAAGTATTATTTCATATATTCATCGATAGTGAATCATGAACTTTGCTATGCGATCGGGGATTCGCCGAAGGGACCGTTTGAATACGGCGGGGTGATAGTAAGCAATGCGGATATAGGAATTGATACCTATAAGGAAGCGGATATGCCGTGCGCTCCCTATGCCAATAATCACGGAAGTGTTGTCCGGATAGGAGATGACTGGTATATCTTCTACCACAGGCATACGAATGCTCATAATTACAGCCGCCAGGGCTGCCTTGAGAAACTGACGATATGTGAGGACGGAAGCATACCTCAGGTTGAGATCACGTCATGCGGTGGTGTTAAGCCGCTTAAGGGAAGCGGTGTATATCCTGCATATCTTGCCTGCAATCTGTATGTTGACGGCTTAAAGCCTGAAGATGTCCGTTCGATGTCCGAAGGCGGCGACCGCTTTATGCTCGTGCCGTGGACAGGCTGGCTGCCGGATATTTATCCGAAGATAACGCAGGACCATTCCGATGTGACTCCGGATGAATATGCAAGGATCGCCAAGCCTGAAGTTATAGATGATAATTCGGGTCTTGATAAGGATATACACAGTTTCATCACGAACATGAAGAACGGAGCCGTGGCCGGATTTAAGTACTTTGATCTTAAGGGCCTTAAGAAGATAGCGATAAGGACCAAGGGTTACGGACGCGGAAGGATAGAAGTTTATGCGGCATTAAAGGATGATCCGAAGAACAGGAAGCTTATAGGCAGCATTCCCGTATCCTCGACCAACGCATATAAGAGGGACGAATGCACCATAGGCACGGATGGAGAGAGCGGCATCAGGGACGGGGTCTATGCGCTCTACTTCAGATTTACAGGTGAGAGTAATCTTAATTTTCTTGATTTTGAGCTTATGATCTGACCGGTCACTTACCGGCAGGTCATTGGGCTTGAAAAGGAGGATAACGAGGTATATCCATGAGCAGGGGAAAGATCATTAAGTCGTTAATATGTATGGGAGCCGTATCTGCAGTTATCATTGCCGGTCTTTCTATGGGTTTACATAAAGTCAGCGCAGCCGAGGTGACGATGAATGGTGTCGCAAGGAACGCCGCGTCGACAGAGAATGCCGCTTCAGCATCGAAGAATGCTGCAGCAAATGTACTGACGGAAGAAACGGCGGCATCGGAGGATGATGCCGAACTTTCGGTTGACATAACTACACGAGACGATGGTTACTCGGCGGTACTGTATGACAATACCAACGGGCTGCCCACCGCGGAGGCAAATGCTATAGAGAGTACAGGAGACGGCTTTATATGGATAGGCAGTTACAGCGGTCTTATACGATATGACGGAAGCACCTTCGAACGTATCGATTCCACAACGGGTATTGCCAGCGTTGTAAGCCTTTATGCAGACAGTAAGGATCGTCTGTGGATAGGTACCAACGACAGCGGAGTGGCTCTGATGGAGAAGGGAAGCCTTAAAATGTATACCAAGGCTGACGGACTTATGTCCTCGTCCATCCGTTCTGTGACCGAAGATGAAGAAGGCAATATCTATATTGCCACCACTCATGGAATGGCAATGGTCGATCCGTCTCTTAAGTTAAGTATTGTGGATGAGCCTCAGATAAATGATGAATACATCAGATCCGTAAAACGCGGAGAAAATGATATCATCTACGGTGTTACGGCAGATGGCGACATCTTTACGATGAAGGGCGGCAAGCTTACGGGTTTTTACAACGGAAGACGGCTTGGCATCGAGGATGTTTATTCGATCTTCCCGGATCCCGTCGATCCCGGACTTGTTTATATAGGAACAAAGGGAACGGGGATCTACCATGTCGATCTTGGCAGGGCTTCGGTAGAAGCCAGGCCGATAGATGTTTTTCCGCTTGAATATATAAATTCAATAGAATACGCGGGAGATATGCTGTGGGTACTTGCGGATAACGGTATGGGAGTCGTTAAGGACGGAAGGTTTACACGGATCGAACATCTCCCGATGAACAGTTCCATAGAGTGTATGATCACTGATTATCAGGGAAATATGTGGCTGACATCCTCCAAGCAGGGTGTTATGAAGATAGTTCCCAACAGATTTGCCAATATCTTTGACAGATATGAGCTCGATGAGACTGTTGTCAATACGACCTGTGTATATAATAACTGCCTGATGATAGGTACCAAGAGCCAGGGGCTTACGGTGATCGGGGCAACGGGCAAAGTATTAAACGAGTATCCCGTCATCGAAGCCGTGAGCGCCGACGGGGAAGAGATACCCGGAAACGACCTTATAAAGATGCTTGAAGGCTGCAGGATACGGTCGATAATAAAGGACAGCGATAACAGGCTGTGGATATCCACTTACAGCGATAATGCTCTTCTTATGTTCGACAGGGGTAAGGTAATAAGGTTTGATGAGAAGAGCGGTATGCCGAGCGACCGGGTAAGGACTGTGTGCGAGCTGAGCAACGGTTCCGTAATGGCTGCCTGTTCCGGCGGGATGGCTGTTATAAGGGATAACAAGGTGGCAGAGGTTTATGATGAGGCTGCCGGACTCAGTAACACGGAGATACTGACTGTTGCCGAGGGTATTGACGGTGAGATGCTGCTCGGTACTGACGGTGACGGCATATATGCGATCACCGATCGTAAAACAGTGAGATACGGGATAGAAGCGGGCCTTTCTTCCGAGGTTGTAATGCGGATAAAGAAGGATAAAAGCCGTGATATCTACTGGATAGTAACAAGCAATTCCATAGCTTATATGGATAAGGACCATAAGATAACTACGATACGTGAGTTCCCATATTCCAATAACTTTGATCTCTATGAGAACAGTAAGGGTGAGATGTGGATACTGAGCAGTAACGGCGTTTATGTGGTGCTGGTCGATGAATTGCTCGCAAACGGTACCCTTAATCCTGTATTCTTCGGCAGGGAGAATGGTCTTCCGTGTATAGCAACGGCCAACTCCTTCAGCGCCCTGACAGACGAGGGAGATCTGTATATAGCCGGTACCACGGGCGTGGCAAAGGTCAATATCGAGTATACATATGATGATGTCAATAACGTAAAGATGTCGGTACCTTATGTGGCGGCTGACGGAGTGCGGATATACCCTAACCGTGAAGGCACGATAATACTGCCGTCACGCACGCATAAGCTTACTGTTTATGATTACGTATTTACGTATTCGCTCATGAATCCGCAGATAACATATTATCTTGAGGGAATTGACAAGGAGCCCGTCACGGTCAGCCGTAAGGATCTTAAACCGGCGGATTACAACGACTTAAGGGGCGGCGATTACCGGTTCGTTATGGAACTGAGGGATTCCATGGGCAAGGGCAGTAAGAAACTGACGGTTCCGATCTATAAGGAGCCGGCCTTTTACGAAAGACCATGGTTCATCATTACCATGATCTGTATTCTCGGATTCCTTATATACTGGCTGGTACAGAAATATGTTAAAAAGCGTACGGCCGCACTCCTTAAAAAAGATGAAGAGAACAGGACCTTCGTTCGCGAGATGATCGAGGCTTTTGCCAAGACCATAGATATGAAGGACAAATATACAAGAGGTCATTCCACGAGAGTGGCTGAATACACGGCAATGCTTGCAAAGGAACTCGGATATGATGATGAGACTGTGGAGAAGTATTACAATATTGCCCTCCTGCATGATATAGGCAAGATAGGTGTACCTCCCGAGGTGCTGAACAAGCCCGGTAAGCTTACGGATCAGGAATTCGGCATAATCAAGTCACATTCGGCACTCGGATTCAACGTGCTTAAGGATATCAGTATCATGCCCGAACTTGCCATAGGAGCAGGAGAACATCACGAGCGCCCTGACGGCAAGGGATATCCGAAGGGACTTAAGGGTGATGAGATCGCACGGGTGGCTCAGATAATAGGAGTGGCGGATACCTTTGATGCCATGTATTCGGACCGTCCGTACCGTAAGAGGATGAACTTTGACAAGGCGGTTTCCATTATAAGTGAGGTTTCGGGAACCCAGCTTACTCCCGATGTCGTGGACGCATTTTTAAGGCTTGTTGAAAGAGGCGAATTCAGACATCCCGATGATGTGGGCGGAGGTACCACCGAGGATATTGATAACATCCACAAGAAGCAGGATAAGGAAGAGGAAGAAAAAAGAACGGCCGGATCGTAAGATCCGGCCGTTTTAAGATAAATCCCGTATTATGATCAATCCTTCAGTTCCGATGTGCAGTGAGGGCATCTCGTAGCCTTGATGTCTATTTCGGATTGACAGAAAGGACACTTTTTCGTTGTGGGATCGGGTGTCTCGTCTTTTTTCTTGTTGAACTTGTTCATGGCCTTGATCACTGAGAAGATCACAAATGCTATGAGCAGGAAGTTGATAACGGCCGTGATGAAAGCACCGTAATTAAAGGTAGCTGCACCTTCGCCGCTTCCGAGTGCGATCGAGAGTCCGGAGAAGTCCATACCGCCGGTGAGCAGTGAGATCAGAGGCATGATTATGTCGTCAACCAGTGATGTCACTATGGCCGTGAACGCACCGCCGATGATAACGCCGACCGCCATATCCATTACGTTGCCTTTACTGATGAATTCCTTGAATTCCTTGATAAAATTCTTCATATTCCTTACCTCTTTTCTTAGATTATGCATTCAGGTCTCATGACCATTCTTAGTGTATCATAAACCTTTCATACTTTACAACGATAAATGTTTTTCACGGGAGGCATATGTTACAAAATAATAAAATGTAACTTTTTATCGATTGATTTGGGCAAATTTCTTGATAATATATGTGAAATGAGTTATCATTATGTACATATTCACCAATGGCGGAGCCAAATAAACGAAAAGGAGATCGATATGGGATTTTTAAAGAACTTGAGCGTGAGGATAAAGCTTTTGATCCTTACGGTACCGCTGGCAATCGCACTTATAGTATCCTGCGTTGTCATGGGGATCGAACTTAACAGTACTGAGGAAGAAGTGGCCGGGGTTTTTTACGATATACTCTATACGACCAATAATAATCTTGTCAGTGCGGATAGGGATTTCTATCAGGCGGTTTATGCTGCTACACAGTATTACGATCTGTCAAAAGGATATTCCGATGCGCCGGAGGATAAGATTCCCGAATATCTTAAGTCTAATCTTGCGGATTATGACAAGAACTGTACACAGGTGCTCGGAAATATGGAAGCCGCAATGGAATCGGCGAAGAAAAATGAGACCCTGTTTAATGTGATAAAGTCCGAGAGCGGATATACCTTTGCTACGGCCGAGGAGAAATTTGTCAAGGATTTTGAGACCTGGAAGGGATTGTATGATCTTGAATCCGGAACAGGTGACTGGAATGCATTTGTCGAAGCGTTTAACAATGCCAGAGAAGTTATTGATGAGCTCCAGGGTATCACCGAGGAATGGGCAGAGCAGGAACACAAGGCGATAAAGGATGAGATAAAGGTTAAGATCATCGGCCTGTCAGCTGTTTTCGGTGTACTTATTATCCTTCTTATCGTTATAGCGATCTTGATCATCAAGGGGATCCGTAACGGTGTTAAGTCGGCTACCGACAGTCTTAACGAACTTGCAGCCGGTAATCTGGCTGTTGAACTTCCCGATGAAGCAACACTCGGAAATGATGAGATAGGTCAGATGCAGAAGGCAACAGGTATGCTTACCAATAAACTCCGCGATATCATGAGCAGGAGTAATGAGATGGCACGGGATCTGTCATCGGCAGGTTCTGATCTTGCATCATCTTCAGATCAGGCATCACAGGCTTCCGGACAGGTTACCATAGCGGTCGATGAAATAAGCCAGGGTGCCGTATCACAGGCTGAGAGCGTTGAGCATGCAGCAGGCAATACAAACGACATAGGCAATGATATTGAGGTCATAGCCGGAAATGTCGAGCAGCTTGACAGTTATGCCGAGAGCATGAAGATCACCTGCGATGAGGCAATGGAAGCGCTCAACAAGCTTCTTTCGCAAAGCCATGAAGTTCAGGAATCGGTTCGCAATATCGGCGAGACCATAGATTCGACCAACGAATCGGCCAAGGATATACACAGTTTTGTTGCGGCGATCACATCTATTGCAAGTCAGACCAATCTT
>ONRZ01000268.1 GCA_900320345.1 uncultured Lachnospiraceae bacterium
CGCTCCCTTTTATACAGATTCACCCTATAGCTTAGTTCATATATCACCTCATCGTAATCATATACCTGCGTCAATATCTTATACAGGCCTTCATCACAGACATCCGGGGTTTTCACCGTATCATCCGAAGCTTCACTATCCGATTCGATCGTCCCTGCAAGACAGTCTTCCGCCACGGTAAGCCATTTGGTCGCTATCTTTTGTCCTCCTATAGATACCTCACGGGAAGGCGTCTGGTATGTATATCCATAATCCATAAATCCCGGATACATTTCATTCAGTTCTTCAAGGGGCGGCACATGAAAGCTCATGGCATCAAAAACCTGATACTGTATCTGCCTTAATAATTCGTAAAAATACATTCCGGGAGAGATCATCACCCTTATGAATCCTTCATTTAACAGAAATCCAAAGGTTCTGCTCAAGCGGGAATCATTTCTCCCGTTATGGGTAAATGAGACCGTGATATCCTTCCAGTCATCCTGAATACCCGCTCTCTTTATCTGAAGTGATTCGGATAAAGCCATGAGACCGATAAACAGGACATTTCCCGATACTTTCAATCTCTTTTCAAGCCCGTCTATCTGCTCACGTGTTGCGGATAATCTTCTTGCACATCTGTCGATCCCGGGCTTTTCTCCCGTATTATCCTCAGGAAGCCTTGTCCATTTCTCTTTACCGTTGAACAATTTCTTATAATAAGAGACTATCTGCCCGTACATAATTGATTCCGATATCTGATTGACCTCATCTCCTATGGCATACATTGACGTTATCTCGGGCTTTGGTCCTTTCCCGTCATAGAATGATGCTATATCCTCAAACAGCAGTTCAACGGATTCCCCGTCGCTGATCGAATGAGCGACTTTAAAAAACAGATATAAGCTTTGCTCCGTACGGTACATCCGGAAAAATGAGAGCGGATAAGCCTCCGGACTTATCAGTTCAAGCACGAAATCCGACTTGATCTTAACAATCTCCTGCTCCGTTGTCTCCATAAGAGGTATTGTGATCTCAGTGGCTTTATTTGGGATCATGAATCCTTCTCCACTCTGTTCCAAAACAAGTTTTGTAAACAGTATCGGATGTATTTCCACCGCCTTATTAACCGCATTTCTTAACCTGTCCGCGTCTATCGATCTGTCCATTACCCACATGACCGGCAGACTGTTGTCAACCGTATTATTGTGTATCATCTCAAGATACATGAACATCTGCAGAGGGATCATGGGATATCTGTCTTTTTCTATCTCAGATCCATTGAGCTTTGGTTTTGACAGAATGAGTTTTTCAAGATCGATAACAGTGGGATTGTCCAGAAATTCCGCCATATTGATCCCCACACAAAAGGCCTCTCCAAGTTCAGAGATCACCACCATAAGATCAAGGGATGTCAACCCCGTATCTCTAAGATCGGTAGTGACACCTATATTTACACCGGGCAGCATCGCGCTTACGATATCGAAGATCTTCTGCTGGATTTCGGTCTGTGGCGCGACAACATTACCTTCATCCGCAAGCTCCGGTTTTGGAAGTGACTTTTTATCTATCTTCATGTTTACCGTCATCGGCATTTCGTCAAGTTCAATGAAAACATCCGGGACCATATAATGAGCCAGATGCGCCTTCGCATATTTCCTCACTTCATTCTGAGATATCTCATTTTTCTCATTCAGAACATAATACAGACACAGTATGCGGTCTTCATATACGATCGCTGTACTTGTTTTGATCGAGGGAGCCTTAGACATTATGTTTGATATCTCGCCAAGCTCGATCCTGAGGCCGTGATATTTTACCTGATCGTCCTCGCGGCCATGGAACTCGATCTCGTCATTATCTACGATATCTCCTGTCTTATATCCGCGCATTCCTCTGAATTCAATAAAGACTTTCGCCGTATCTTCAGGCAGGTTTATATATCCTCTGCCGACTCCTTCGCCGCATACAAGCAGTTCGCCTATCTGTCCCTTTTCTACTTCATTATTATTCTTATCTATGACATAGCAGAATACATTTGCATTAGGCCGGCCTACCGTGATATCATCGGGATCTTCTATTACTTTCATTGTACAGCTTATCGTTGTTTCGGTGGGTCCGTAACCATTTATGATAAGTGCATCCGGATTGACATCCTTTATCTCACCATACAGATCCGGTATAAATGCTTCCGCGCCAATATCATAGACCTTTATGTTTTTCATGATATTCCTCGTCCTTGGGACCGCCAGAAGCATCTTTATATAACTCGGTGTCCCGTACAAGGCATCCACCCCGTGCGTTTCCATAAATTCCGCCATAAGCATGGGATTTAAGATCTCGGCATTGGAAGCAAGTGCTACGGTAAGTCCCGATGTCAGAGGAACAAACTCCTCCATAACGGAAACATCAAAAGTAAATGCGGCATTTGCAAGAACTACGGTAGCTCTGTCCACAAGCTCCATGATCTCATGATTCTTCGGATTATGATGGAGAAAGTTGTAGAGATTTTTCTGCTCTATCATTACACCCTTGGGTTTGCCGGTGGAACCGGAAGTATAGATACAGTAGGCCAGATCTCTCCCGTCTATCCTTACCTGAGGATTTTCCTCCCAGGGCGATGTCATGATATGTTCAAGGAACAGGGGGCGTTTCCCGATCTCTATGATAAGATCCATCCTGTCGTTTGCGATCCCGTGCGTGGTGATAAGATAACGGCATCCGGCATCATGATAGATATATGATATCCTTTCATCCGTATATTCGGTACTTACGGGCACGAAAGCCGCTCCCGCCTTTAATATCCCAAGGTTTACCGCATATACCATAACGTTTCTCGGAAGCAGGATCATCACCATATCATCAGGTCTTACATTATAATACCTGAGCGCATTTGCGATACGGTTTGCCACCTCATTTAATTCCGCATAGGTGTATGAAAGGATCGAACTGACTACGGCTATTCGATCGGGATGTTCCCGCACCTGTTCTTCAAAAAGCAAAGATACCGGCTTGAAACCAGTATCCCATGCAGTATCGTTAAGAGTTCCGCTCCCGGCCTCCTTAACATCCTGTTTTGCGCGCTCAATATCAAAGATATCCGTAAGACCGACTACATCAAAAATGTCATATACGGCAGGTGAGGCGTTTATTATCCGTAACTTCTTTAACTTCTTATGGGTTTTAAGCACTACCCGAAGACCTGATGAAGCTATGTATTCAAGCTCCTTCAGGTCAAGTACAAGAGCGGCAGACTCATTTGAACTTATGGCATCTGTCAAAGCCTTCTCAAATTCGTCTGCCAGATCTGTGGTGATCCGTCCCTGCGGATACACCGTTAAAATGTTATTTTCAAGATATGTTTTTAAGTCCATTAAGATACCGCATTTCCTCTGAACAAACTCATCTTCAGTCAAGTATTCCGGCTGCTTCCTTCATAAGATCTATTATCGGAAGATGCTGCGGACATACTCTCTCGCACTGACCGCATGCGATACAATCCGAAGCCTTCCCGTTTCGCTGTATCAGTCCCGAATAGAAGTTCTTCGATCTCCAGTCGTCCGGATATCTGCGGAGGGTATTTATAGTCCTGAAAACATCGGGTATGCTTATCTTCATCGGACATCCGTCGCAGCAATATTTGCATGCGGTACAGCCTATCTGGGATATTGACAGGACTTTCTCTGTAACTTCATTTATCAGC
>ONRZ01000086.1 GCA_900320345.1 uncultured Lachnospiraceae bacterium
GGCCCGCAGGAGACAAGATCCGGGCTTATAGACGGATATTATTACTTTGAACCGGGCTATACCCTCAAGCATGATTTTTCAAAATTGAATGAAATGAAATATAATGTGTCCGTTTTATGGAACACTATGCTCAATAAGATATTCAGGGAGAAAAGACTGGAAAGAAGTATTAAGGCGTCATCGATACTTGACAGGATAAGGGACAGAAACTACGAAGAGAACGAATTCCCGGGACTTATACCGGATTGGGACAATACCCCGAGGAGGGATTACAAGGGGCTGGTATACAGAGGAACAGATCCCGAAATGTTTGAAGAGGTATTGAAGGTACTTAAAAATAAAAAGGAAGGTCACAAAACGGATTTTGTATTCATCAATGCATGGAACGAATGGGGAGAGGGCGCTATGCTCGAACCGGATGAATACAGGAAATACGGGTATCTGGAGGCAGTGAGGAACGTGACCAAATGACAGAGTATGGAAGATAAAGTCAGTGTGATCATAATCATATATAAGGTTGAAAAGTATCTGCGGGAGTGCCTTGAGAGTGTGGTCACCCAGACATATAAAAATCTTGAGATCATCTGCGTGGTCGGGAAGGGCGATGCGGAATGTGAGAAGATAGCGGATGAGTATGAAGCCAAGGATGACCGCATCAAAGTGATAAAGTCGGAGCCGAAGGGAACCGCGGATGCAAGGAACAGAGGACTTGATGCCGTTACCGGAGATCATATAGCGTTTGTTGACGGCGATGATCGTATCAGGGAAGATATGATAGAGGTCATGATAGGAGCGGCAAAGAAAAATGATGCCGATATTTCGGTTGTCGGCAAGTATTATCTGTATGAGAACTGTACCGACGGCAGTGAAGAAAACACTGAGCAGGTACTGAGCGTAAGTGATGCGTTTAAGGTGATCCTTTATCAGGAAGGTTTTTTCCTGCATTTATGGGATAAACTGTATAAGAAGGAACTGTTTGACGGGGTGAGGTTTCCGGAAGGCAGGCTTGTCGAAGACAGGCAGATGGCAGCCTCGATCTTGCTTAAGGCAAACAGGATAGTATATAACAGCGCTTCCAAGTATTACTTCAGGGTAAGCGAGGACAGCGGATCGAAGATAGAAGAAAACCTAAGGATGTCTCTTAAGGCCGATCATGAGATCTGCGATCTCCTTCTTAAGCGGTTCGGAGATGATATAAGGCCGGCGGTCGGATTCTTTTTGGTAAACGAGAACCTCAGTGTGATACAGAACAGCTTCCTGTACGGGAATTTTTCAAAGGAACATGACAGGGAATATCTTGACTATGTACGAAAACACGCACGTGAGGTCAGAAAGGATCCCAGGGTTCCTAAGAGCCTTAAGATAAAGATGGATATGTGCAATATAAGTCCCATGTTATTTGAGAAGGTCACGCTGTCAAGAAGAAACAGGTTTGTTGCGGGCCACCGGGCATTCAGGTCGGGCAATGACTGGGAGAGCACCTTTAAGGAGCAGGGTATCGGAAACTGAGATCCCGGTGAGGTATGGAACAGGATATAATGGAGATCACAGGTGAAAAAATAGAAAACAAGAGAGTTCTTTTCATATGCCGTGAGACATATTCGCAGCCTCTTTGGTTTATCGCCGAGAGGCTTAAGGAAAAAAATGATGTTGCATGCTTTTTCATCATGTCCACGGAATGCAGTTACAATAAGTGCTACTATAACGTGAACACTTACTACAGGTTCAAGGAAGAACTGCCGGGTATCAGACTGTACGATGTAAAGGACATATGTGAAGAATACACGAACAGGCTTGAGGCAGCCGGCTATAAGCGAAAAGGACAGCTGCAGCTGTTTGACAGGATATATCAGCCGGATCAAAAGGTCAGATCACGCAGAAATGAGCGAAAGCCAATAGCGGACATGGAATATCTTGAAATGATAGAGAAGGAATACTCGCATTTTAAGAATCTCAATATGCAGCTTATGTGCTCTCAGGAAAATACGAGGCATTATCATTTCAGGTATTACTGGTCGGTGACGAATTATGATGAAAATATGCTCTGGCTCGAGCTTAACTATAAAAAGATACTTGGCATTTTCGAAGAGTTCAAGCCGGATATGATCCTTGATTTTGACAATGCGGAACTGCAGCGTACGATCGTAAACGAAGTGGCATATAAGAAAAATGTGCCTTATATAACGGTGGAATACTCGAAATTCGGCTATTACAAATATCCGACCTTTCAGAATACGATAGGTATCGACGATTATGTGGTAAAGCAGTATAATGAGAATCTGAAACTTACGCCCGGCGAACTTAAGGACGAATATGACTACATACATGAATACAGAAACAAGTCCACGATAATGAATAAGGAATTCGCGGGCACCGTGACCAGTCAGTATGAACGTGACAGCATAATATGGATACTGCGGGTGATGCGCGGCAAGTTCCATTACTTTTTCGATATGGATATCGCAAAGGGCAATCATAAGCTTAAGAAGAAAAACAGGATCCTGTATGCACCGAGTCTCCCATACATAAAGCATTACTGGCAGGTAATGACTCTGCGCCGTAAGTTCATGGGAAAGAACAGGCTGTTTGAGGCACCGCGTGAAGGTGAAGATTACGTGTATATGCCCCTGCATCTTATCCCGGAGTCAACGGTATTCGTTAAGGCTTCTTATTACGTGGATGAATTAAGCCTGATAGAGGCGGTGTCGAAATCCTTACCGGTAGGCTGGTGGCTGTACGTAAAGGAACACCAGGCAATGCTCGGTGAAAGAAGTGTGGATTTTTATAAAAAAGTGCGTCAGCTCCATAATGTCCGCCTCGTACAGGTGAACCATTACCATGATCCGAAACCGTGGATAATGAACGCAAAGGGTGTGGTAACGATAGTTGGTACGACTGCGTATGAGGAGGCGCTTCTCGGAAGAAGATCGATATTGTTCGGTGATGTCCCGTTTGAACTTATCGATGGTATAACCAAGGTGCACAGTTACGAGGAGCTTCCGGAACTTATCAGGAACTTCGGAGAGATAGACAATATACACTCATGCGCGGCTTATCTTAAGACGATAAAGGATGTGGGCTTTGAGATCGATCTTTTCTATCTGATGGCCAAGGCGGAGAAGATACTTGCGCATGAAGAAGAGCGGGATGAGAAATTCGTTTCACAGATAGATGAACTCATGAAGTTCTACGAAGCGGGATACGCGAGGTGGAACTCATACAATAAAAAACAATAAACGGAGGAGATCATGGACAGTGACAGTAGCAACGACAATACGAATAACAGTACGATAATGAGCAGGCTTGCGGAGGGTAAGTTTGTTCTGATCGCGGAGATCGGAGTGAATTACTACGATATCGCGACCAAGGAAGGCATCACTCCGATGGAGGCAGCCAGGCTGATGATACGGGAAGCAAAAGAGGCAGGCATCCATGCGGTTAAGTTCCAGACATATAAGGCCGGGACACTAGCTGCCAAGGCATCGCCCTATTACTGGGATATAACCGAGGAACCCACACGGTCGCAGTATGAACTGTTCAAAAAATTCGACAGCTTCGGTTTCGATGAATACAGGGAACTTAAGGAATACAGTGATGAGATCGGTATAGAGTTTCTGTCGACCGCTTTCGATTATGACAGCGCCGATTATCTGGATGAACTTATGAACGTATATAAGATATCCTCTTCGGATCTGTCAAACCTGCCGTTCATTGAGCATCAGGCAAAAAAGAACAAGCCCATCCTGTTGTCGGTCGGAGCATCAAATCTCCCCGAGATAGAAGCGGCGGTGGATACGATAAGAGCGGTCAGCGATCAGCCGATAGTATTGCTGCATTGTGTGCTTGAGTATCCGACACCTCTTAAGGATGCCAACCTGCTTAAGATACTGTCACTTAAGAGACAGTTCCCGGAACTGTATACGGGATATTCCGATCATACCAAGCCTACGGATAACTGTGATGTCATAAAGACGGCATACAATCTCGGCGCACTGTGTGTTGAGAAGCATTTTACGCTTGATAAGACGCTTAAGGGGAACGATCATTATCACGCAATGGATCCGGATGATGCAAGACGTATACTTGCGGGGATAGAGGAACTTGATATGATACGCGGAAGCGGTGAGCTTAACTGCCTTGAGACCGAAATGACCGCGAGAGCAAACGCAAGGCGTTCCATAGTGTCGAACGGGTTTATCGAAAAGGGTACGGTGATCACCGATTCAATGCTGACATTTAAACGCCCCGGTACGGGAATATCTCCTGACAGATTAGAGGAGGTGGCAGGAAAGGTGGCTGCCACGGATATAGAAGATGATACTATACTGACACTTGACATGCTTAAGGATCCCGATCCCGTGGAGGATGTAAACAGGGATGATCAGTAAAAATTCAGCGTATGGATTTAAAGAATCTTATCAGCAGGTCCGCTTCGGATCTGCTGATCTTTTTTTCGGAATAAAGACAGGTGAGTGTCAGCAGACGGATATCGTTAAGCGATATACCGGCGGCTTTAAGGAAAGACTTAAGGCGTTTGTTTTTTCTGTCCGGATCGGAAAGAAGATCTTCGATAAGGGCAAAATTATCATTGACGGTATATATTACAGGCTGCTTATATGATCTTGCGAGTTTTTTTGCTGCGATACCGTAGCGATATGCTACAGGTACCGGATAATCACCTGCTCTGTATCTGCGCCTCTGATCGGCGTATTTACTGCATATGCGGAATGATCTTACAAACAGCGGTATCAGTATAAGGATGAACAGCACAGAGACAAATATTATGAAGACCGGAGAACTTTTAAGCCTCCATGCCTTGTGTTCCGTTGAAGTATCATCACCTGAACCGTCAGAAGCGTTGTTTGCATCTTCGTCTGCCACACCGCCGGAGGGTGCGAACAGACGGCTTAAAGCGGAAAGAAAATCTCCGTATGAGGTCCTTCCGTCATCGACGGCAGGAACGGTGAATTCAACGGGAAACCATCCGAATCCGTTTATATATACTTCGGCCCATGCATGTGCGTCTCCGTCGGTGACTTCGGTAGTGACAACGGATGAATTGCCGAGCTGATTGGAGCCCATGTAGTAGTAAGATGCGTCGGCATCAAGGTTTGAACCGGTTTCGGCGATACCGCCCGTTGTGATCACATATCCTTCCGCGTATCTGGCAGGAATACCGTAGGAACGCAGCAGCATAACGCCGGCTGATGCAAAATGAGCGCAGTAACCTCGTTTCTGTTCGCGCATGAAATAAGTCACGAAATCCTGTCCCATAGGTGTTGCACCGGGAGCCATATCATAGGTGTAATTCTTGAGAAAATAGTCATATATGAGTTTTATCTGGGTGCCCTGATCGTCGGAAGTCCCTATCTTATCGTGATATGACATGAGTTCGTCACGGATATTGTCGGGTATCTGAAGGTAATTATCGTATATCTCCTCTTCGTATTCCGCGAAACCGTTATCATCACCCGAAGCCTCCTTTAGAAGAATGGGTTCAAGATCTGAGTGATAGGGGATGAACTCATAGGTTTCTTCCGTACCGGTGGCAAAAAAGCCCGAGAGGGTTGAATATTGCCCGGTCAGGACCTTATCGGGTATGTGAGACAGAAAATAAGGGACATAGATGTATGATGTGTCGGCATCCAGATTTTCTACGGTCATACGGGCACTGCTTTTTTCTATGATCCCGTTATCCATCAGTTTTTGCAGAGTGCGGCTTTCTGAGAGGATACGGTCTGCCGCGGCCTCACTTCCTGATGCGGGCCCGACGGAACCCGGCATATTGACTTTGTATCCTGTTGAAGCGGACGGAGGGTTCCATCTGCTGCCGGTATACTGCTGCCCGGTAAATGCATGCAGATACAGGGTTTCGAAGGAATAGGGGACAAAGGTTACTTTAAGATCGGTCTCGTAATCCGGAGCAACGCTTCTTACACCGCCGAGCTTACCTCCGCTTATACCGCCCTTTGCCTGATACCTGTTGAACATGCCTGCGATGCCGGTCTGCGTGATTATCTTGACATTTTCATCAAGTGAAGCCTTGAAAGAGCTTTTGTTTGTCATCGATTCTTCTTCCGAAGTCGTTACTGCAAAGGAACAGAAGATACTGAATATAAGTGATACCGTGAGTGCGAAGACACACAGAGCGAACATTGTGCGGGCGTTGGATTTGTGATGTACCATGTGGCATCCGTTTGCATCATCATAATCAAAAACATATTCTCGGGGCTTTTTTCCGAAAGTGGGCTGAACGAAGTAGAACTGCCCGGAATGCCTTACAAAATATACCCCGAAATACGCAAAGAAGAGAAGCGCGAGCGAAAAATATGACGGATACCGCCCTATAAAGATCCCGAGCTGAAGAGGCCAGAAGGTAAGATTAAATGTGGTGAAGAAAAATTTGTCGTTAAAGATACCGACATTTAACAGAAGTACCAGAAAGACGCCGATGAAGATACTGACGGTGGTAAGAGTCACGTAACGGTCGCTTATTATCTCCGTATATTCCCTGAAGGATGATAAGAGATAGTGGTCGGAATAGGTCTTACTGATGATGTTTAACAGTGCCTGGTATCCGGAGTTGGCATATGACCTTAAGGACAGCAGGCCGTAAGTAAAGATCATAAGGAACAGAAAGTATCCCGCGATATATAAGAACTTCGACAGATGTATAAATGACAGATACAGTGAAGAAACAAGAAGTATAAGGATGATGACAGATGATGCCCGTTACACATCCGCAGGCTGCCGTGAAGATGAGTGCAGCAACAACGGCACAGTGATATACATCATCGTGTCTGTCATGGATCGTATTTTCTTCACATGAAAATCCGTAATATGCCTTATCCTTTAACATGTATCAGGGTTCCTTTATTTAAACCGGAGCGTTCGTAGACCGACAATGCAAGATCCCCGGTGTCATAACTTCCTGCGTAAAAAGCCCGGGTAAACGAGTCGGTCAGTTCTTCCTTGGAGTTAACGAGGATACTTACGAAATCCTCACTGTTTTTTTCATAGTACATAAATATGAAAGCCAATCCCGCCTGCAGCAGTTCCGCAGACACGGCCCAGGCTTCTTCGATGGCATTGTCAAGTATATGGTACATCGAATCGTCTTCGCGTCCGCTCTCTTCGTA
>ONRZ01000149.1 GCA_900320345.1 uncultured Lachnospiraceae bacterium
TAGTTCTGTCTGTAGTATATTTGATGATAATTGCCGTGATTTACATCCTTAGAAAACATAAAGGTTAAATGAAAGTATAGTATTAAAAAAAATATCTTGAAAAGAATTTTTAATTAAGTTAGCCTCTTCTTAGGACGTCCGAATCTTACCTAAGAGGAGGCTTTTTAATGAACAAAGAACAACTGCATAAATATGTTTCCGCCGGTAGCGGAAACGAGAGCAATATCTGTCAGATATACGCTATAAGGGATGGGAAAACCGTCTATGATGACTGCTGGCATGGGTATAAGACAGAGGATTCGGTGAATGTCAATTCCGTGACCAAGGGCGTGATGGCATTGCTTGCCGGGATCGCACTGGATATGGGATGTATAAAGAACGTGGATCAGAAAGTGATGGATTTCTTCCCTGATTACACTGTGAAACGCGGAGAGAAAACCATCTATGATGTAACCATCAGGCACCTGCTTACAATGACAGCCCCATACAAGGGAAAATCCGAGCCGTGGAAGAAGGTGTGTACTTCACAGGACTGGACACTTACGATATTAGATCATCTTGGAGGCCGTAAGGGGATCACGGGTGAGTTCAGGTATGCCACGCTTGGTATCCAGATCCTGGCAGGGATCATCGAGAGAGCGACCAAAGAGAAATGTATCGAGCTTGCAAACAGGAATCTGTTTGAGCCGCTGGGACTTGCAGGGCGAATATTGCACGGAGACAGTTCCAAAGAAGATCAGTTTGATTTTTTCATGAACAAAAACCCGCGTAAACCCGAATGGTATTCAGACCCACAGGGTTCGGTCACTGCAGGGTGGGGAATGTGTGCGTCGGCATATGACCTTGCAAGGCTCGGACAGCTGATTTTGCAGGGGGGAGAATATAACGGCAAAAGGATCGTTTCGCAAAAGTATCTGAATGAAATGCTGACGCCATACCTTAAACTGGATGAACGGTTCGGGTTTATGAATTATGGATACTTGTGGTACAAGCCTTTTGATGACAGGGAAGTTTACGCTGCGATCGGCGACAGCGGCAATATCATATATGTCAACAGGGAGTTAAATGTATCTGTCGGAATTACGGGAACATTCAAACCGAGGATATTTGACAGGGTAGAGTTTATTGAGAAAAAAGTATTACCTGTGATATCATAAACATGACATACAGCTGACGTGTTTGGTTTGGTATTATACATACGGAGCGTGAGAGGAAGGGGGCGCTACCCGGAAATGAAAATAGACAGACTGATCGGGATACTGTCCGTCCTGCTGCAGGAAGAAAAGACAACGGCTCCGGAGCTGGCAGAGCGGTTTGAAGTATCGAGAAGAACAATCAATCGTGATATAGAGGATCTGTGCATGGCCGGAATTCCCATAGAGACAACTCAGGGAACCGGCGGCGGTATCAGGATAATGGATGGATACCGGATGGACAGGACGATACTGACGTCGAAGGATATGCAGATGATCCTTGCAGGCCTTCGCAGCTTGGACAGTGTGAGCGGGAGCAGCTATTACGGCCAGCTGATGGAGAAGATTCAGGCCGGATCTTCTGAGTTTATCAGCGGCAGGGATTCCATACTGATCGATCTGTCTTCCTGGTACCGGGAAACCCTGGCTCCCAAGATTGAAACCATACAGGATGCGATCGGCTTTAAGAAGACCATAAGGTTTAAGTATTTTTCGCCTGGTGGGGATACCGAAAGGGAGATCGAGCCATATTATCTGATCTTCAAATGGACAAGCTGGTACGTTTACGGCTATTGCTTACTGAGAAAAGATTTCAGGATGTTTAAGCTGAACCGGATGGACGGTATCACACATGTGGCATCCTTTTTGGGGGATCGTGAGGTCCCGATGCCGGACCTGTCCAACAAGAAAGTGTTTCCTGCAAAAGGACGGGTGAAGGCACTTTTTGATCCTTCCATGAAATGGCAGCTTGTTGAAGAATACGGCACAGGATCATTTACGGAAATAGAAGACGGAAGCCTGTTGTTTGAACATGAATATGCGGATGATGAAGGACTGCTTGCCTGGATGCTTTCATGCAGGGATAAGGTGACAGTCCTGGAGCCGGAGCAGATCAGGGAAAAGCTCTTTAAGATCACCTCTGAAATAGCTAAAAGATATGAGGAGGAACCATTATGCGAAGCATAATTCAGGATGGTTCCAGACATTCGTCATGAGGGGTACCACGAAGTGGTGGAGTCCTTATGACACAGAAAGGCCGCCGACGATAGGAGGGGGCAATACATATTAAAAGTAAGGAGAAGAAGCTTATGGAATACATTAGGGTCACTAAGGATAATCTGGAAAAAGAACACATATGCTGTGCCATTTCAAATAATAAAGATGTGCAGGTATCTTCAAAGAAGGCATGGCTTTCGGACAGGTTTGATGAAGGACTTGTTTTCTTAAAGAGTGTTGAGCGCGGCAAGTGCTTTATCGAATATATTCCGGCGGAAAATGCATGGATCCCGATCGAAGCGGATGGATACATGTACATTGACTGCCTGTGGGTTTCCGGTTCTTTAAAAGGACATGGGTATTCCTCGGATCTGCTTAATGCCTGCATTGAGGATAGTAAGGAAAAGGGGAAAAAGGGTCTTTGCATCTTATGTGCGGCAAAGAAGAAGCCCTTCTTAGCCGAGCCCAAATTCCTGAAATACAAGGGTTTTATCGTGGCTGATGAGGCGGATAACGGTATACAGCTTATGTATCTGCCCTTTGATAAGAAAGCAGAGGCTCCACATTTCAAGGAATGTGCGAAGCATCCGCATACAGATGAGGATGGATATGTTTTGTACTACACGAGCCAGTGCCCATTTAATGCCAAGTATGTGCCGGTCTTGGAGCAGACAGCAAAGGAAAATGGTATTCTCTTTAGGGCAATCCATATACAGAGCAGGGAAGAAGCACAGAATGCTCCGACACCTATCACGAATTATGCTTTGTTCCATGACGGGGAATATATCACGAATGAGCAGATGAATGATAAGAAGTTTCTTAAACTGGTCGCGGGATAGGAGGAACCATTATGGCATCAACAAAAGAGTATCTGGACTTCATCTTGGAGCAGCTTTCCGGGTTGGAAGAAATAACATATCGGGCGATGATGGGAGAATATATCATCTATTATCGTGGTAAGGTTGTTGGTGGTATTTACGATGACCGCTTTCTTGTAAAACCTGTAAAATCTGCAATAAAAATGATGCCGGAAGCTGATAAGGAACTGCCTTATGAAGGGGCAAAGGAAATGCTCCTTGTAGATAACGTTGAGAATAAGGAGTTCCTGCGGGATTTACTGGAGGCCATGTATGATGAGCTGCCTGCCCCAAAGAAAAAGAAATAAGAAATATGGGCTCAACCAACAGTAGAGTTTCGCATAAATACTGTGTTTTGGGCATATCAACCGTTAGTTCGTGTGAAAAAATCCTCTTTGGCGATATAGTGGCGGCATGAAAGGAGGTGCCCGATATGGATCAGATCAAAATCGGAAAATTCATAGCATCCTGCAGAAAGGACCAGGGCATGACGCAGGCAGTTCTTGCTGAGAAGCTTGGAATCAGCGACCGGGCCGTCAGTAAATGGGAAACCGGAAAATCCTTGCCGGATGCAGGAATCATATCATGCATGTTGCATCCTATGAAGGGAATCGTGAGGTTCCGATGCCAGATCTCTCAAACAAAAAGGTCTTTCCTGCAAAAGACAGGGTAAAGGTAATTTTTGATCCTTCAATGAAATGGCAGCTCGTTGAAGAGTATGGCGTAGATTCCTTTACGGAAATGGATGATGGAAGCTTGCTGTTTGAACATGAGTATGCGGACGATGAGGGATTGCTTTCCTGGATGCTTTCATGCAGGGATAAAGTGACGGTCCTGGAACCGAAGAGGATCAGGGAAAAGCTTTACCATATCACCTCTGAAATAGTAAAAAGGTACGAGGAGAATGAAAATGAAAAACAAAGCGTTGGTCGTGATAGACCTTCAGAATGACATTACAAAGAA
>ONRZ01000065.1 GCA_900320345.1 uncultured Lachnospiraceae bacterium
CTGCTGCCGTCCCAGGCATAGTTCATAACATCGGACTGGGTAAAGCCTATCTGATAATCCCCGTCTCCTATGCTCTGTATATTGGCCTTTGATGCAGCGGTGGAAACCGCAGTCACGCGATAATCCGTGTAATCTGTCATATACTGGGCAAGCACTCCTCCGAATGCATAATATGTTCCGGATGTTCCTCCTGTTCCCATCATCATCCTCTGGCCGCCGCATCCGGTGAAGATCAGCATGGACATTATAAGTATGGAACAACAGAACAGGCGCTTAACTCTTTTCTTCATCCTCTACTCCTCCGATCGCTCGTCATTGTCTGCCACGTCTGCAATTATCTGTGCTATGTGAGGGATATCTATCTTTCCCACGTCAAAACAGAATGTATAATCCGATGCATCGTTGATATCACATCCCGTATAATGCTTATAATATGTACTGCGTTTACTGTCGCGTTCTTCCATGTATTTTTCAGGTTTTGTATTCCCGTACTCCGCAAGCTCCGACGTACGTTTAAGCCTCTTCTCAAACGGGGCATGCAGATAGATGCTTATCGTATCGATCCCGGCTTCCTTCAGGATATGATTGGCACAGCGCCCGACTATTATGCAGGGACTCTCCGCCAGTTCAAGGATCACATTTTTTTCTGCCTTAAATATCTCATCATGCGAACTGTTGAAGGAAGCGGCACTGTTTAAAAAATCATTCAATATCTGTGAAGGCTTGCTTATCTCCTCTCCCTCACGTTCAACATCTTCCTTATCAAAACCGCTCTCCTCCACGGTCTTTGTAACAAAATCCCTGTCATAATAGGGTATTTTGAGTTTTTCCGAAAGAACTGCAGCCAGTGTCCTTCCGCCTGCACCGTACTCCCTGTTGATCGTTATGATCGGCAATTTTTTCTCTGCCATCTTCTCTCCTTTCCGAAACGTTTATCCTTCTTTATCCGTTTTATTGAAAAACGCTTCGTTCATGCTCCCGGTCCTGTATCCTTCAAGATCCATTGTGACATATCCAAAGCCGAAACTCCTAAACTTCATGTTAACTTCATTCCTTACTCCATCCTCCGTAAGCTTCCCGAATTCTTCGGGAAGAACCTCTATACGCGCTATATCGCCATGTATACGTACACGCACCTGATGAAACCCGAGATCCAGAAGAAGCTGCTCCGCCTTATCAACCATTCCCAGTTTTTCTTCGGTTATCGTCTCCCCATATACAAAGCGCGAAGCAAGACAGGCAAATGACGGCTTGTTCCACGTATCCAATCCCATTTCTTTTGAAAGGGTACGGATATCGTCTTTCGTAAGTCCCGCATACCTGAGCGGACTCTTTATCAAAAGCTCTGCAACCGCCTGCAGTCCCGGTCTGTAATCCCCGTCATCGTCAAGATTCGATCCCTCTGCCACATACTGTATACCGTTTTTTTCGGCAGTCTCTTTCATTTTGGTAAAGAGTTCTTTCTTGCACAGATAGCAGCGGTTCTTCGGATTCTGTCTGAAACCCTCGATAGCAAGTTCTTCCGATTCTATTATGATATGACGTATCCCTTCACTCTTACAGAATTCCTCGGCTTCCTTAAGCTCCCGTCCCGGAAATGAGCAGGATCTGACCGTTATGGCGATCACTTTGTCGCCAAGTACCTCGTGTGCCGTTCTTAACAGAAACGTCGAATCCACTCCCGAAGAAAATGCCACGGCAACACTGCCGAGTTCGGACAGATATTCTTTGAGTTTTTTCTGTTTTTCATGTAACGCATCATTTCCCGTCATTTTCGCAGCCCTCCCTGTACCTTACATGATCTCCTCTATCGGTTTTTATCCTGTATCCCGTTCTTTCTATACGCTCTGACATACATCGGATGCATTCGGCCGCCTCGTCGCCCGTACATATCTTGTTGTCGTAGAGCTGATATTTTTTCCTTACACTGACCGGCGACAGATTCGGCATTACGACATTTGCTCCTGCCATAAGTCCCTTTTCACGCCCGTTTGGATCTACAGTCCCAAGCGCGGTCGTCGCAGGCAGCAGTACTTCAGGCAGCATAAGACGTACGACAGACAACAGCCGCAGTGTCATCCCGACGCTCCCCGGTTTGTGATCTGCGTATTTTGTATCATGGTGAGGTATGAACGGACCCATCCCAACCATTTCCGGTTTAAACCTCTGTATGAACCGAAGGTCGCAGATCAGGTTATCAATGGTCTGACCGGGAGAACCTGTCATCATGCCGCAGCCTGTCTGGAATCCGATCTCTTGCAGATCCTTTAGGCATTTCATCCTGTGCTCATATGACATGTCGGAAGGATGCAGCATCTCATAATGGCTCTTGTCAGCGGTCTCATGGCGCAGCAGATATCTGTCGGCCCCCGCATCGTAGAACTTTTGATAACTTTCCCTCTCCCTTTCACCGATCGATAATGTCACCGCCGTGTCCGGATGATGCTCCTTTATCTTTTTTACGATGGAAACGATCCTTTCATCCGTAAAATACGGATCTTCCCCACCCTGCAGGACGAAAGTCCGAAAGCCCAGTTCATAACCCATATCCGAGCAGGCAATTATCTCTTCTTCACTGAGGCGGTACCTTAAGACATTTGTGTTTTCCCGCCGTATACCGCAGTAATAGCAGTTATTCCGGCAGTAATTCGTAAACTCTATAAGGCCGCGGATAAACACATCCCGGCCGTAGATCTCTTCCCTTACCTTCCTTGCCTGTTCAAACAGATATTCATTAAACTTAAGATCATCACACAGCAATACGCCGGTAAGCTCTTCATCCGTCAGATCCCTGTTTTTTAAAAGCCTGTCAATCAGATCAGTGTTCTTCATCTATTTCTCGATAATATCGAATTCATAATCGTAGCTGTATGTGCGTACCCATAGATCATGATTTACGAAAGCAAAATGATCCGGGCTCTTTTTTACCTTTATCCTGTCGGTTATACGTCCCGTATATCTGTTGAGGATACAGATATGATCGTCTTCGGCCGTGAAACCGTAGCCAGTTATAATGTCATCACCATAGCGGACAAAATTATCCGAATTGGATACAAGCGGTTCCGAGATCCACATGACCTCACCCGAATTTATATCCACACACATCATAAAAGCATTGATCGGACAGTCCTGCGCATAAGTCCTGTGTGAGATATTAAGATAGAGCAGATCGTCGGTTATGAAACAGTTGCGGATACCCCTGTCCACATAATCCTTTCCCTCATATCCTTTTTCATAAAGGAAATCACTGAAGTCAAAGTCATACAGCTGTTTACTCATATCTTTAGTATAGATCTCGATATGAGTCATCGTGCCGTATCCGGCATCCCCGGTGAGCTTGTAGTAATAACTGTCATCGGAAAAGAAAGTGCCCGATTCCGATGTACCCGCACGGGAGAACCATTCGGCGGTATCGGTTATATCATTCTCCCTGCAGCTTATCTGCTTAAGCGTTACAGGCTTGTATTCATGATCTGTGTACGGATTGTCCGGATTAAGATAAGGCTTATCATGATCATCCATTATGGTGTATTTCTTAGGAGCCGATACCTCTTCACTTTGTTCATCATCTTCCTTGTCGACAGGATACTTCATAACCCCGAGATCGGCGATGCTCTCCCATTCTGCTTCGTTACCCTGCCTGATCTTGCTGTCCGCGCCAAGCTCATCCTGATGCTCGTTTATGATATTGTCAAGTTCATCCCGGCTGTACCAGTTAACGCCCTCTCTCTTATACAGATCTATCATATAACTGTCCGGTTTAACGGACTTTTCCTTCTCATCCTCAAAGCAGTACAGATAGTCCTTATAGTACTTCTCATACAGATCATCTTCGGTCATATCTTCATCATACTCAAATTCCTTAAAGCTCACTGTACTGACCGTATAACCCCCGGTATCGAAACTGTCATCCGGATAATCATCCCTGTCATAACCGTTCTTCATGTCATACTTGGAAACTCTCGGCGAATCCATGCCCATGAGCGTCTCTTCCGAGTACAGAAAAACCCGTTTCCCATCGGCATCAAAATAATAGTATTCATTATAATACCGGTTGGCGCCGCCGCTGCCGCCGTTGTTCACATAACCGTATTCGTTGACGGTCATGAACGATCTGTATCCCCAGCTGTCTTTCCCGATAAGATGAACTTCGCCGTCATCATACTTAAAAAAGCATACGACATTCTCTTCACCGTACAGCGAAAATACAAGATCCGTAACGAGCTCAACGCTGCCGTCGGCCCCACAGTCAATATAGGAATACGTCGCATCCTTAAGCTTTATCTGTTGATCGGTCGGATCCAGATACTGACCTTCGTTCTTTATGTATGTCTCTATTATATCCGAAAAACTGTACCTGTTACCCTCCCTTAAAGATCCCTTTTCGTCTATATCGGAGACTGCCAGTACTTCATCCGCAAAAAAGGCTTCATACGCCCGTCGTGCGGAAGCGTTTTTCTTCTTTAGATCCTTTTCCCTGTCCTTTTCATCGGATCCTGCGGAGGCTTCAGCATCGGTTTTTTCTGTTTTCCTATTTCCTTCAGTCTCCTTATCATCATCCGTAACAGTCTCCTGTTTTGTATCATCATCGATCTTAACATCCGGCTTTTTATCCCTGCCGCAGCCGGAAAGTGACAAAACAAACGCAAACAGTTTTCTTCTCTTCATAATAACCTCCGTATCTCCTTATGCTCCGCCCAGTCTTTTTGCAAACATCCACTCCCACATATCCATGCTCTTAAGATCCGAAACAGCCACCCATGAACAGTGGGGATTAACACCGTATTCCTTCTCCATAAAACCTTCCGGATATTCCGTATATCTCATTTCCGAAACAGGTCCCTCTGCCTCATCCTTTGCCTTAAGATACCATTCGTAGATATCATGGGATCCCAGATTTGCCGGTTCCGTTCGCTCACTTGTCCTGTATGAGGCCTTGACGATATTGTCATCTTTGGCATGTACCAGCCAGATCGGGACTTCCAACAGCCTGTCTATTTCCCATGATCCCGTAGCTCCGCAGATACATATCGAAGCGGCAAAAAAATCCGTATGCTCCTTTAGCGCCCTTAATGTTCCGCGGCCCCTGTCTATATCATCATGCTCTTTAAGCATGTTCTCAATAAGCCCCCATAATGCATCCCTGATCTCGGGCATTGACCAGTGGCGCATCTCTCCGTACTGCGGTGCCATTATATAACAGGGATGCCGTTTCTGGAAAATATCTCTTGCAAGCAATGTACCTATATCATGCATCGACAACTGTAATCCGTTGTCATCACCGGCCGCATCCGCTCCGTGGAGATAGATCACCAAAGGAACGGGACCTGTATTTTTCACAGGGCTAAACAGGCGGTACGGCAGATAACTGCCGCCCGCCCTGTAGTTCAGCTTATCAAATTTGGCACATAACTCCTCGTTACCCGGACCAGCCACATCCCAATTAGGGGGTAATAACATCTTCATAACTTAAATATCCAACAGATCGCTGTACACCTTAAGTGCTCCGTCCGTTTCATGCGCAAGTACCTTCTTGGCCAGAACCTTGCCGAGCTGTACACCCTCCTGGTCGAAGCTGTTTACGTTCCATAAGAAGCCCTGGAACATTATCTTATTCTCAAAATGCGATAACAGAGCACCCATCGCTTCGGGTGTCAGCTGCTTTCCTATTATGATGCTCGAAGGCCTGTTACCTTCAAATTTCTTGTTATTGTTCTCATCATCCTTGCCGCAGGCAAAAGCGACTATCTGCGCCGCTACGTTCGCACACAGCTTCTGCTGGCTGGTGCTTCCCTGTATATCAACATCCGTCCCTATCTGGCTGTTCTTAAATCCGATGAACTGGAGCGGTATTATATCCGTTCCCTGATGGAGCAGCTGGTAGAACGAATGCTGTCCGTTGGTGCCGGGTTCTCCGAAGATAACGGGACCTGTCTTATAATCAACAGGCTCTCCGAAACGGTTCACAGACTTGCCGTTTGACTCCATATCCGCCTGCTGAAGATGTGCCGGGAACCTTGAAAGAGCCTGGGAATAAGGAAGGACTGCAGTGCAGTCGTAACCCAGTATATTCCTTTCATAAACACCGATCAGCGCATCGAGCATTGCGGGATTCTTACGGATATCCTTAACCGTGGCAAGCTTGTCCTCCTCACCTGCACCGTCAAGGAACCTTGCAAATACATCGGCACCGAACGCAAGAGAAAGTATCGCACCTCCGACTGCCGAACATGAAGAAAATCTTCCGCCTATATAATCGTCCATAAAGAACGCCGCAAGATAGTCACTGCTCTTTGCAAGCGGTGATGTCTCGCTGGTTACCGCTATCATATGCTTTGATGCATCAAGTCCTGCCTTCCTTAGTGCATCCTTTACAAAGCTCTCATTCGTAAGCGTCTCAAGAGTCGTTCCCGATTTTGACACAAGGACGAAAAGTGAATGTGCAACATCGATACCGTTTATCATCGGGATCCACATTGCTTATGAACCTTGCTTCAAGCTTGAAATTTCCTGTCTTTTTCGCCCAGTTCTCAAGCGCGAGATATATAGCCCTGGGACCCAGATCGGAACCGCCTATACCTATCTGCACGACAGTTGTGAACTTCTCACCCTTTCCGTTTGCGATCTCACCGTCATGTACCTTCGCTGCGAACTCCGCTATCTTCTTCTGCTGTCCGACATAGAACTCTCTCTTGTTCACACCGTCGGCCACAACATCGTTCCCGAGCTGTCCGCGGGTAAGCTGGTGGAGTACGAGACGCTTCTCACCGGTATTTATAACGGCACCGTTATAAAGCTCGGCGAACTTCTCCGCAAGCTGTGCCTCATCGGCAAGAGAAGCAAGCGCATCAAGCACATCATCATCCACAGCCTTTGCGGCATAGTTAAAGTCCATTCCGCATGCCATCGCAGCGCTGTACTCCTTCGCCCTCTTCGCGCCGTTTTCGCCTGTCATTACTTCCTTTACGGATACCTTCTTAAGCTTCGAAAGTTCCTTAAAACTGTTAAGAGTATCCAGGTTGTTCCATGAAACCATAAATCATTCCTCCGTATTTTTTCAAATTTATAATTCACATATTACTTTACGCATTTTCAGGAGATCCTTCGGCAATACCGATAATGCATCCACTCCCATGTCTATAAGCCTCTTTGTTGCTTCGGGATTACTTGCGAGCTCTCCGCATATGGTGACAGGGATCCCTGCCTTATGTGCATTTTCTATCGTCATCTTTATAAGTCTCATCACGGATTCGTGAAGAGGATTATAGAACTGTGCAAGTTCTCTGTTCTGCCTGTCTATCGCCAATGTGAACTGCGTTAAATCGTTAGTGCCTATGCTGAAAAAATCGACCATCCCGGCAAGTTCGTCCGAAATGAGCGCAGCTGCCGGCGTCTCTATCATTATACCCCTGCGGAGATTTCCGTACGAAACGCCGTCTCTGTCCAGTTCATCCATTGCTTCCTTCATCAGATCGTTTATTTTTTCTATCTCTTCAACCGACGTGATCATCGGATACATCACCGAAACATCACCGTAAGCAGCAGCCCTCAGTATCCCCTTAAGCTGCGGGATAAAGACCTGTTTATCGGTCAGGCATATACGGATCGCCCTCTTGCCGAGAGCCGGGTTTTCCTCTTCCTTAAGATGAAGGAGGGCGGCTCCCTTGTCTGCTCCCAGATCGAGCGTACGGAAAACAATGCTCCTGCCCTTACAGATATTGACTATATCCCTGTAGGCTTCAAAATGTTCTTCCTCCGTGGGAAGGGTATTCCTGTCCATGAACATGAATTCCGTTCTTGTCAGTCCTATTCCTTCGGAATCGCATTCTGCCGCATTTTCGGCATCGCTTAAGCCCGCAATGTTTGCGAGAAGCATTACCCTTCTGCCGTAAGAAGTAACGGTCTTTACACCTATGAATTTCTTAAGCTGTGTCTTCGCCCTTTCTTCTTCCTCTATGAGAAGCCTGTATTTCTGCTTAAGTTCCTCATCGGGATCTGTGAATACCTGGCCGCCCACACCGTCCAGGACCGCTTCATGTCCGTTCAGGCTCTCGGGCATATATACTCCGAGAACGACCGGGATCCCAAAGGTCTTGGCCAGTATGACTACATGTGAATATATGGAGCCTTCAAGCAGTACGATACCTTTTAACATATCCCTGGGTATCTGTACCAGTTCCGACGGGCTGAGATATGCGGATGCAAAAATGACAGGCTCCTTTATATTGAAAGCATTATCCGTTCCCGTAAGGAGCCTTATGAGCTTATTGGCAACGTCCTTGATATCCATTGCCTTTGCCCTTATATTGTCATCATCTATCGAAGTGAACTTATCATAGAAATGCCTGCTGGACTCACTCACGGCCCATTCGGCATTCTTACCTTCCGTTAGTATATTCTGGATTATGCGCGCATTGTATTCCTCATCTTTTAAGATCATTACCTGAGCCTTGAATATTTCCGCATTCTCGGCTCCCGCACGTTCATTTGTCCTCTGATATGCAATGCTTAAGCTGTCTATCGCGTCCTGTCTTGCGTTTTCATATTTTACAAGCTCCGCATCCCTGTCCTCAACAAACTTATGGGACGGACGGTATGAATTGCGCTCATATACGAACAGTTTTCCTATCGAATAACTGGGTGAACCAATGCGTCCCACCATTCTTATAACCTCATCCATATCTATTGATTCTACTTGCTGCTGTCTTTGATCTTCTCCTCTATTATCTCCACGGCACGATCAAGCTGGTTATCAGTACCGTCTTCGAGATATGCATCAACGTCAAGTTCAAGTTCCTCATCAGGTTCAATGCCGATGCCATGGATGTCGGTCCCGTTCGGAGTAAAGTAACTTGCTATCGTGACCTTGACTCCCGTACCGTCACCAAGAGGGATTATCTGCTGTACGATACCCTTGCCGTAAGTAGTCGTACCGAGTATCGTCCCCTGCTCATGATCCTTTATCGCTCCGGTAAGGATCTCGGCGGCGCTCGCACTGTTACCGTTTACAAGCACTACCAGCGGTCCGTCGTAAAAATTCTCGCCCGAAGAAGTGTACTTATCGCCTTCTCCGTCCTTCTCTTCTGTATATACTATCAATCCTTCCGGAAGGATCTCATCCGCTATCTCAACGCAGGTCTTAACACTGCCGCCCGGGTTATCCCTGAGGTCGATTATAAGACCGCGCATCTCTTCTCTCTCAAGAGCCTTAAAAGCCTTCTTGAACTGTGCCGAAGTCACGTCATCAAATTCCGAGATCTGGATATAGCCAATACTGTTATCAAGCATCCTTGAGTCAACCGTCATGGATTCGACCTTGGCTCTTACTATATCGAAACGCACGATGCCGTCCCTGTTCTGACGCCTCACCCCGATGTTCACCTTGGTACCTGAAGGGCCTCGTATCTTGGCTACCGTTACGCTCAGATCATCTCCCTCTACATTTTCATGATCCACTTCAACAAGGATATCCCCTGCCTTTATTCCTGCCTTCTCTGCCGGCGAATCGGGAATTGGTCTTGTAACGGTCACGACCTTGGTATCCGGATCCTGTGACAGATATGCTCCGATACCTTCAAACACGCCTTCCGAATCCTCGGACAGTTCATGATATTCCTCCTCGGTATAGTAAACCGAATAAGGATCGTCAAGACCTTCCATCAGTCCCTTGTATAACCCGTCACGCAGATCTTCCTGCGTATACTCGTTAAGATATTCCTGCTCTATTATCGCCTGGAGAGTATCAAGCTTGCTCTCGGTCTTTTTATCTATTACGGATTTGTCCGGCTTGCCGTACAGCAGGCCTACATTAAACTTCCCCGATCCTATCAGCGCAAGGCCTGCCAGGCCTCCTATGATAAGAAAAAGTACCGTCATTACAATGAAAGTTATCAGAAAGCCCTGTAAACGTCCTTTATTTACAAGGCTTTTTTCGTTATCGGACATTTTTTCCTCCTCATGATCTATATAAGGTAACAAGTACTTCGTACTTGTTTTGAACACGCTCGCCGCTTTGGCATCATAAGGACTCCTCCCACTTCGCGGGTCCCTCCTCATGATCTACTTCAAAAATTTCCAGGGGCTGACGTAATTTCCGTTCTGCCTGACTCCGAAATGGAGATGCGGACCGGTACTTCTCCCCGTCGATCCTACCGCAGCTATCTTATCACCCTTGCTTACTGTCTGGCCGGTCGATACATATAATGCCGACGCATGCATATAGATAGTGATAAGGCTGTCGCCGTGATCTATCATGATATAGTTACCCATGCTCGAAGAATAGCCCGCAGATACAACATCACCGTCGTAGGCTGCCAGTATCGGCGATCCCGAAGGCGCTGCCAGGTCGATACCGTTATGGAACTTTTCAACCTGCAGTATGGGATGCATACGTGTTCCGTAATCATCCGACACCCTTGTATAACTTGGGCAGGGGAATTTGAACATTCCTCCGTCGTATTTACGAAGTGACTTGTTCTCCTCCTCCAGTCGTCTTCTTTCTTCCGCTATCCTCTTCTCAAGGGTCTTTATTATCTCATCCTGGGCGGCTATCTCCGCTTCATATTCCTTGATCGCCGCTTCCTTATTTGTTATATCCGTCTGATATGCGACTATCTGCGTCTCCTTTGCGGAAATAAGTTCCTGCAGAGCCTCCTGCTCGGATTCGAGAGCTGCCTGTGCTTCTTCAAGCTCGGCCTCCTCCTTCTCAAGCTTTGTCTTCACATCAGTGATATGCTGTGTCGTTTCGATATATCTGTCCAGCATCCTGCGGTCGTATTCCGACAGCTGGGCTACATATTCCGCGCGGTTAAGGAATTCCACAAACGAAGTCGAATTGAGGATCATCTCGATATTCGAGGTCTGGCCCTTTTCGTATACGAACTGTATCCTCTTCTTCATAAGGCCGTACTGCTGCTGGCTCTGCCATATCGCATCCTCCAGCTCGCCCTTTGTTTTCTCTATCTCGGCCTTCTTGTCCGTAAGCTGCTCATCCAGCATCTTGATGTTATCGTCTATGACCGCAAGATCCTCATCAAGCTGGATTATATATGTCTCAAGCTGACCTTTGGCACTCTCCAGATCCGCGATCAGCTGCTTTACATCGGTCAGTCCCTTTTTAAGGATCGCCTTGCTCTGCTCGGCGTTCTTCTTCTCTTCCTCGCTCTGTTTGATAACGTCGTTCGTCAACTTATCCGCGCTTACGCTAAGCGGTAACTGAATACTTAACGTTACCGACATCATCAATGCAAGTATCCCCTTCATGCATTTACGATCACTCATATAAATCCCCTTATCATTTGTCTTAAGCGGTACCTCTGCGCTCCCCAACGCATCGGCCAACCCTTGATCTTTCCCTTTCCGGACATCAGGCCTTAGTCCGCTTCGCGTCTACCTCATGCCCCTGCTCACACTCTTAAGTGCTTCCTTACCGTGATAAGACTCCCGAAGAACCCGAGACCTACTCCCAGTACAAGCGCCACGGGAATGAGCACCGAAAAGATCTCCCTTGATGTTTTAAACTGCAGTATATCATTAAGTATAACGAACTGCTGCGTCGCATATACAATGATATTGTTGTAGATAAAATAGACCGCTATGAGCGGAATGGCCGCTCCGATTATGCCAAGCAGGATACCCTCGATAAGGAAGGGTGATCTTACTACGAAATCAGTCGCGCCTATCAGCTTCATGATACCTATCTCTTCCCGGCGTACGGCTATACCCATTGCAACCGTGTTGCTGATAAGGAACAGCGATACCGCAAGAAGTATGCCTATGATGCCCAGAGACACATAGCTTAAGAGCTTATTGAACTGCGTGAGTATATTTGCGGTAACATCCGAATGGTTTATCTCACGTATACCGTCGACGGTTTCAAGATAGCTTACAAGCTCACCCTGTTTAGAGACATCCTTAAGATAAATCTCAAAATTCTCGCTTCCTTCAAGGGGATTGTCGCCCTCATATCCGTCGGCATATTCCCCAAGGTAATCCACCTTGAACGCTTCCCACGCATCCGAAGCCGATACGTAATTTACCGAAGATACTTCCGGGCGGGTACGGATCATATCGCCTATCTCCTGTATCCTGCCGTCCGAGATACCTTCATCGAAAAATACCGTGACCGCCACATTCGTCTCGGCCTTTGCGATACTGTACTGCACATTTTCCACTACCGAATAAAACAGTCCGAACAGGAAGATACATGCAGCTATCGTCGCTATCGTTGCAAGGGAAAATATCTTATTCCTGAATATGTTCTTAAAACCCTGTTTAAAGGTAAATACAAAAGTACTAATCTTCATCTATATACTCACCCTTCTCCTCGTCGCTTACTATGATGCCCTTCTTTACCGTTATAACACGCTTGCGCATTGCATTTACTATCTCGCGGTTATGTGTTACGACAACAACAGTTGTGCCGCGTCTGTTTATCTCTTCGAGAAGCTTCATTATCTCCCATGAATTCCTCGGATCGAGGTTACCTGTAGGCTCATCCGCAAGAAGTATCGGAGGATTATTTACAAGCGCCCTCGCAAGCGCAACCCTCTGCTGTTCTCCACCGGATAATTCCTTGGTCTTACTCCTGTATTTTTCGGGAAGACCGACCAGCGAGAGCATCGCCGGGACATTCTTCTTGATCTCCTTGGTCGGACGCTCTATGACACGCTGCGCAAACGCAACATTCTCATAAACATTCCTGTCCTTGAGCAGACGGAAATCCTGGAACACAACGCCTATATTCCTTCTGTACTTGGGTATTTTGCGCCTCTTGAGTTTGGACAGATCGAAGTTGTTGACTATTATCCTCCCGCTCGTCGGAGTAAGTTCCCTAAGCAGGAGCTTGATCATTGTTGATTTGCCCGATCCGGAATCGCCCACGATAAAAACAAACTCGCCCCTGTCTATATGCAGGCTTACGTTATTAAGCGCCGGCATTCCGTCATTGGTGTAACTCTTGCTGACATTTTCAAGTGTGATCATTTATACTCCCTCCCCTGGATCGTAATTATCTTTTGAAAATCAGAAGTCAAAATCCTCCATGTATTTCATATACTTAACAACCATCAATGCTATCTTGAATGTTATGGCGTCCTCGAATACCCTCAGATCGAGGCCGGTTGTCTTCTGGAGCTTATCAAGCCTGTAAACCAGCGTATTCCTGTGTATATACAGCTGTCTGCTCGTTTCGGACACATTCAGGCTGTTCTCGAAAAACTTATTGATGGTGGTTATTGTTTCCTCATCAAAATCATCGGGCGACTTGCCGTCGAATATCTCCTTGATGAACATCTTGCATAACGGTATCGGAAGCTGGTAGATGAGACGTCCGATGCCGAGCTCGCTGTAAGCAATGACATTTCGCTCGTCAAAGAAGATCCTTCCGACATCAAGTGCCATCTTGGCTTCCTTATAGGAACGGCTGACCTCGCGGATCTCGTTCACTATCGTACCGTATGATACGTGGAGGTTCTTAAGTCCCTTCGCCGCAAACAGCTCATATATCTGATCAGCTGCCTTTGCAACCTCCTCGTATCCTTCACCCTGTGCCATTTCACGGATAACGATGATATTATCCTCATCAACCGCGGTTATGAAATCCCTTGTCCTGCCCGCAAAAAGCGTACGCAGGCTGTCAAGGCTGTTGTTTTCCTTATCGTTTACGGACTCTGCTACGATGGCTACCCTTCTTACATCGGTCTCTATCCTGAGCTTCTGCGACCGGTTATATATGTCGACCAGGAGCAGATTGTCAAGCAGCAGATTCTTGATAAAATTATCCTTATCGAAGCGCTCCTTGTAAGCGATCAGCAGGTTCTGTATCTGAAATGCCGCGATCTTGCCGACCGTATAGGCATTCTCCGATCCGCCCTGCACAACTACGATATATTCAAGCTGAAGTTCATCAAATACCTTAAAAAACTGATGTCCCTGTATCTCCTGGCTGTCAGCGGGAGATTCCGTAAAATTCGCTGCTGCCGCCTTGAACTCCGCAGGCTCCTTAAAAGTCGCCGCCAGTATTTTCCCCTCTGTATCCACTACCCCCAATTCCATCTTGGTGATGTTCTTAAGACCGTCTACCGTGGTCTGCAGAATCTGGTTAGATATCATATCCCTTCTCCTTCGGGTTATTTATTTTTACCCATACAAGCATATTTTAATACAATATTGCCCAAAAATAAAGGATAAAAGTTACCGTTTTGTTACATTTTTTGTGTAATTTGCCCATAAGTTGAAAATACGGCACAAAAACGATACAATCAATAAGTATTTCACTTGCGGAGGAGACCATGGGCAAAAGATCAAGAAAAAAATCCTACAGCAGACACAATGATAAGGTTAATACGGAACGTATCGTCGAAGAAGAGATGATCGATCTCGAAGATACCGCCGAAGACCTGAAAATGACGGTAACGGAGGCAGAAGACGGATCGGACAGGAAGAATACGGACGAAGATGGCAGCACAACGATCCCGGCAGCTCATGAAGAGGCAGGTGAAAAGCCGGCTGACGATAAGACCGCGGAAGCAAACACAAGCGAACCGGCTGCCGCAAAGCAGGAAGACTCAGGGGAGAATAAAACCGCGGAAGAAACTAAGGAACCTAAGACCGCAGAGACGGAAACCCAAAAGCATGAGGCCGAACCTTCAAAAAACAAAGACGAAAAGGGCACGGCCGGACAACCGGATAACAAGGAAGATAAACCCGGCACAAAAAAAAGCAAAAAAAATAAGGTTAAGAAAGAAGAAAAAGCAGAGGATAACGACGAAGATCTGTATAAGGACGAAGTATATAAGGATCAGGATACTTCGGATGATGATATGGTCTTCTAAGGTAATCCCGTCACAGGACCTTGGATCCTCAGAAAAGGAACATAAGAAGATAACGATAAGCATAGACACGGAAGCGGCTCTTTCCTGGCTGTTTGTTTTGATCGGAGCCGCCGTGTACATTTCGCTTACTTTTAATAATAACGTCTGGCTCGACGAAGCATTCACGGCCACCCTTGTGCGCACGGATATGGCGGGAGTCCTTGAACGCTCCATGGCAGACACCCTTCCGCCGCTTTACAATATCATACTTAAACTCACCACCGATATTTTCGGTTATACCGTACCCGTCATGAAGCTTACGAGTGCAGTTCCGATGATCCTTACGATGATACTCGGAGCCACTGTCGTGAGGAAACGTTTCGGTGCATTGACTTCATACATTTTTATCTCGGCACTTACCGTGATGCCGAACATGATGTTCTTCGGCGTCGAGATACGTATGTACAGCCTGGGCTTCCTTTTTGCTACGGCATCCGGCATATTCGCTTACGAAGTGATATCCGAGCCGCGCAGGAAAAACTGGATACTGTTCACGCTCTTCAGTGTACTTGCGGGATATACTCATCATTTCGCCTTCGTGACCGTTGGTTTTGTGTATCTGTTCCTGCTGATCCATGCCTGTGCCGAACAGAGGAAGTTTAATACCGAGAGAGACCGTAAGCTGCATCCGATAATACTCTCAAGCTTTGCAAAATGTCTGTTTGCCACCTTCCTTCTGTATCTGCCGTGCCTGCTCGTTACACTTAGGCAGTTTAAAAGTGTGAGCGGATATTTTTCCATGCCGGAAGTCACTCTTCCCGTATTCGTAAAATACTGCCGCTACCCGTTCACCGTGGGTTTCACGCCGCTCAGCATCGTCCTTTTGGCGCTGGCTGTCATTTTACTTATCAGGCTTGTCGTTCGGCTCTTCGGTGAGCATACCCGTGACGATGTCTTCGCTCTGTACTGTTTTATCCTGTTCTACGGCGTACTGCTTTTCGGTACTGTCGTGAGCAAGATCATGACCGCCAATATCTTCGTTGACAGATAT
>ONRZ01000024.1 GCA_900320345.1 uncultured Lachnospiraceae bacterium
AGTGTTACAGCCTATGCAGGTCCTTACCGGTTTCCTCTTATCCATGGCAGGCTTATCAGTCCTCCGTATCCTCTTCAACCTCTAAGTATTCTTCAGTTGGCTCAGCTTCATCCTCAGCCTCGACTTCTTCGAAATCATCGGGGTTCAGATAACCTTCCTCATCATACATGCCCTCGTCGTACTCACCTTCCTCGTAGTACTCTTCTTCATCATCATAATAATCCTCAAGCCTGAATCCGGGAGCATCCTTGGCCTGTGTCTCGGACTTGATATCGATCTTAAAGCCCGTCAGACGTGCTGCCAGCCTTGCGTTCTGTCCTTCCTTACCGATAGCGAGTGAAAGCTGTGTATCGGGAACAACAACCTTGGCCGTCTTCTCATCGCCGTTTGCGATAACAAATACAACCTTCGCAGGCGACAATGCATTTTCTATAAGTATTCCGGGGTTCTCATCCCAGCTGATGATATCTATCTTCTCACCACGGAGCTCATCAACGATCGCATTTACACGTGATCCGTTCATACCTACACAGGCTCCGACGGGATCAACATCGGGATTATTGGACCATACCGCTATCTTGGTACGGCTTCCGGCTTCCCTTGCTATTGCCTTTATCTCAACCGTACCGTCACGTACCTCGGTAACCTCCGATTCGAACAGCTTCTTGACAAGTTCGGGATGGGTACGGCTGACAAGGATCTTGGGACCCTTGGTCGTATCCTTTACTTCGTAGATATATACCTTTACGCGGTCGGTAGGCCTTAAGTGCTCGGACTTGACCTGCTCGTTCTCGGACAGGAGCGCATCTGCCTTGCCGAGATCGATGCTGATATTCTTGCCTACATATCTCTGGACTATACCGGTAACGATATCCCTTTCCTTCTCATGGAACTGGTTGAACTGTACAGCCCTCTCTTCCTCCCTGATCTTCTGGAGTATAACGTTTTTGGCATTCGTGGCTGCGATACGCCCGAATTCCTTACTGTTTATATCAACTTCAACTATATCGCCAACCTGAGCATCCTCTTTGATGAGCTTTGCATCGGCCAGTGCGATCTCAAGCACGGGATCTTCCACGTCGTCCCTGCTCTCCACTACGGTCTTCTCGGCATATACCCTGTAATCAGCCGTTTCACGGTCGATCGTTACCCTGGTGTTGTCCGCCTTGCCGAAATGATTCTTACATGCCTGGATAAGGGAATTCTCAATAGCCTCAAATATGGATTCCTTGCTTATCTCCTTCTCCTTCTCCAGCGCATCAAGCGCCTCCAATAATTCCTTGTTCATTTCTTTCCTCCTGGTATTTACTTAATACTTAACAGTAAATCTATGTATTTTTAAAAATCAACGCTCAGATTAACTTTTGCAAGATCGCTCCTGCCGATCCTTATTTTCTCCCCGCTTTCTGCAGATATCTCTATACTGTCCTTATCATAGGAAAGGAGCACACCCGTCATCTGCTTAAGACCGTCTATCGGTTTATATGTCTTGATATCCACGGACTGCCCGATCGAACGCTCAAAATCCTTATCCTTCTTAAGCGCCCTTCCAAGACCGGGCGAACTTACTTCAAGGATATAAGCCTCATCTATGAAGTCCTCCCTGTCAAGTTCATCGGAGAGCGCCCTGCTGACCTCAACGCAGTCATCGATGGTGATCCCGTTTTCCTTATCTATATAAGCCCGAAGGTAATGATCCGCACCTTCCTTGACATACTCAACATCCCACAGGACAAATCCAAGCCTGTCAAGTATCGGCTGGATCAGCGCTTCCGTTCTGCGTTCGTAATCCTCTCTCTTAGACATCTTCCGTTCTCCGGCCCGTATTTAGCCTCAATCTCATTACAATAAGAAAGTGGACTTCTGCAAGTCCACTTAAAATACCTTAAAAACATATATACTCTAACACCAATACCCGAAAAAATCAAGAAATAATTGAAAAATGTTTACTGTCCGGGCGGTGTTGCTCCTCCGAGAGCCGGCAATACAGGCTGTGCAGGTGCCGCCTGACCATCGGGTGATGCCGTACCATCCCCTCCCGGAGCGGGATTGGACGGGTTCATCAATGCGGCCGCATTTGCCGGATTGGTCGCATCAAACAGCGGCACTCCGTTCAGATAACTGTGGATACACCACGGTGTTGACGCGTTCATATTTCCGTCCGGTGAAACAACTATAACACCGGGAGTGGCAAAAGGACATGTATCCGCTGCCCTAAGGCCCGTAAGTGCGCATACCGTTCCGAGCACATGACAGTCACACGAATCCTTGGGTAACTTTGATTCATCAAAATACTCGGTCACGGCACTTCCGTCAGCCGAACACAGACCGGCAACAGCCAGCTTACCGGACTTGCGGCAGATCGTTGCGGTCACAACGCCTTCAGGCTTAACGAAGTCCTTATATTCAAGATTCTCGTGAACCCTGCCCATTATGGCTTTCCACAAAAGCTTCGCCGTGTTCGTCTCGACACCGCTCATATGGACGTTATTATCATATCCCGACCATGTTGCGCAGGTATAATAAGGTGTGTATCCCGCAAACCAGACATCCACGTTACTTGATGTCGTACCTGTTTTACCTGCTATAGCCATATTACCGAAATTTACCTTGGCTCCGGTACCCTGTGTTACAACATCCTCCATGGCCGATGTGAGCAGCCACGCGGTCGTGTCCCTGAGCACCTGGCGGCTCTTGGGTGTATTGTCGATCAGCACGTTTCCGTCATGATCTATTATCTTACTGTAAAATGAAGGCCTGTTATATACGCCCTTATCAGCTATGGTCGCAAATGCGGCTGTCAGTTCAAGGTTGGTAACCCCGTCCGTAACTCCTCCGAGCGCCAGAGCCTGGGTGATATCCGAGGATACGCTTCCGTCCCATTCGGTACGGCGGCTTACAAGTGTCGTAAATCCGAAGTTCAGCAGATAATCATATCCTAACTGGGGCGTGATATCGGTAAGGGTCTTAACCGCAACTATATTGAGCGACTGTTCTATACCCTTTCTTACTGTCTGAACACCTCTGTATCCCTTGTACCAGTTCTTAACAGGACGTCCGTTTGCATAGTTGTACGGCTCATCCACCTGGGTGGATGCCAGAGTAAATCCCGCACTGTCAAGTGCCGGAGCATAGGCTGCGAGAACCTTAAAGCACGATCCCGGCTGACGCTTGGTATCGGTCGCACGGTTCAGAGTAAGGCTGGCCGCCTTGGTGCCCCTTCCGCCGACTATCGCCTTTACCTCACCGGTGTACTGGTCCATTATAGTAACGGATGCCTGAGGCTGGGGTGTTAAGGATATATTCTCGGCAATAAACTTATATCCGGGTTCCATTTTTGCCGTCTTAAATTCTTCATATGCTTCTTCCGCCGCTTCCTGAGAGCTGAAGATGGAATTAAAGCTCTTATTGTTCTGCTTAAAATATGCTTCAAACTGCTGGGTGGAATAATTCACCCTTTCTCCGTTCTGATCTTCCAATGTGAGTTCATAAGCAAGATACCACTTGACATTCTCGGGGAAGTTATCGGGATTCGCGAACTCCTCGTCGCATATCTTCTGTATCGCGGGATCCTGTGTTGTAAATATGCTCAATCCTCCGCTGTACAGTGCATTATATGCCTGCGTATAAGAATATCCCTTGATCTCCTGAAGATCGGTTATAACCTGCTCTGTCAGCTCATCCACAAAATATGAATATATGGATTCCTTCTCGACGGTCTCATCAACTACCTTGATCCTCGAATATACATCATCAGCCATCGCGACATCATATTCTGCCGGAGTTATGTAACCCTGGTCGCGCATCTTGCGAAGAACTTCCTCACGTCTTATCGCATTATTATCGGGATGGGATATGGGATTCCATTTTGTCGGGTTCTGAGTGATAGCAGCTATTACCGCCGCCTCGGATATCGTAAGCTCGGATGCCGGCTTACCGAAGTACCTGTTGGACGCCGCCTGAACTCCCAGGGTTCCCTGTCCCAAGTTGATCGTGTTCAGATAATTCTCAAGGATAGTATCCTTGTCCATTTCCTTCTCAAGCTGGACAGCGCAGTACTGCTCCTGGAACTTACGGCGGAACTTCTCTATCTTGCTTGACTCGGAAGTCCATGATGTGAATACGTTATTCTTAAGAAGCTGCTGGGTGATCGTCGAAGCACCCTGTGACAGATCGCCGGATGTAAGCGCCTTGACTCCCGCACGCATGATACCCTTGATATCTATTCCGTTATGAGTTCTGAAACGCTCATCCTCTATCGCTATGAACGCATCCTGGAGATGTTTGGGTATCTTATCTATGGTGACATAGATACGGTTGGAATTCTCGGCAATGAGCTTGGTTGTCTGATTGCCCCTTGCGTCATATACGGTTGTGGAAAAGCCTGCCGGCGATACATCTATATTGGAGATATCGGGTGCCGTATCGATAACCCCCATGTACAAGCCCACGCCTGCGCACAATCCGGCTGCAGCAACGCATGCTGCCGCCAGCACCGCTGCCTTGAATATGAGCGTGCCGAAGAAATTGCCGAATTTGGGGATTGGTGACTGGAGAGCCTTACGCCTCTTCCTTACACCGATACGTCCGTAATCCACCCGATGTCCTCCGAAAGTTTCGTTTATATGTATAGAATCAATCTATTATATCAGATTTCCATGTTTCTGAAAAGTCCGGGTTAATATATGCTCTACTTGGTAAGGACCTCAAGTATCCTGTTGCTTCTGGCCACGAACTTCTCCATCGCATCGGCATCAAGCGGCTGGTTTGCGATCTTGGCAAGGTCGTAGAGCTGTTCAACGATCATGGCCGTGTTGTCGCCGTCCTTATTGTTCAGCACATACTGAACGAGCTTGTTGCCTGCATTTAAGATAAGGGTCTCGCCCATATCGCCCATCGGTCCCATGCCCATGCCGTTCATCGAATACATCTTCATCATATCCTGCATACGGCGGGTCTCCTCGGATACTGTAAGTATTGAGGATGTTGCTTCATTCTTAAGCTTCTCGACCTTAACTTCAAGCGACTCCTTATTAAGCACCTTCTTAAAGAGTTCGGAGAGTTCCTTCTGCTGCTCTTCGATCGTCTTCTTGTCTTCCTCTGATACTTCTTCCTTGAAATCATCGGTAAGATCGGCATCTATACGCATGAACTTAACATCTTCGTTCTTGCTCTCAAGCTGTGTAACGAAGGGCTGGTCGATATTGTGCGTAAGTATGACCGCGTCCTTGCCCTGTTCCTTAAACATCTTGATGTACTGGCTCTGCTGCTGTTCGTCGGTAACATAGTAGATGGTCTTGCGCGGAGGCTTCTCACCGTTTTCATCATCGCCGTTCTCTTCCGCTGCCGCATCCTTCTTATCATCAACAACTTCGGCTTCGACTTTTTCTCCGTTTTCATCCGTTGCACTGCCCTCGGCCTCAGTGTCTATAGGCTTAACCTCAAGGCACTCGGGAAGGGTAACATACTTGCCCTCAAGGTTCTTGAAGAGGATGTAATCCGTCATCTTCTCGCAGAACTTGTCATCCTTCAGGCAGCCGAACTTGATGAACGGACTGATATCGTCCCAGTACTTCTCGTACTCTTCCTTCTCGGTCTTGCACATTCCGGACAGCTTGTCTGCAACCTTCTTGCTGATATAATCTGAGATCTTCTTAACAAATCCGTCATTCTGGAGTGCCGATCTTGAAACATTGAGCGGAAGATCCGGACAGTCTATAACACCCTTTAAGAGCATCAGGAACTCGGGGATCACTTCCTTGATGTTATCGGCGATGAACACCTGATTGTTGTATAACTTGATGGTTCCCTCGATCGACTCGTACTCCATGTTGATCTTCGGGAAGTAAAGTATGCCCTTTAAGTTGAACGGATAATCCATGTTAAGATGTATCCAGAACAGAGGCTCCTTGTAATCCATGAATACCTTGCGGTAGAAGTCAAGATACTCCTCCTTCGTGCAGTCATTGGGATGCTTAGCCCAGAGAGGATGTGTATCATTAAGGGGAACCGGGCGCTTAACTATCTTAAGCTTCTCCTTCGCGGGAGAAACCTCGACCTTCTCCTTGGTGCCGTCTTCTTTTTCCTTCTCCTCGTACTTTGCCTCCTCGTGTATCTCCTCGACTACAACGTCCTTATCCGTCTTGTCTGCCGCGTCTATGGTCTCATACTGGGTCTCGGCGCCTTCCTTCTCGAGGAAGATCGGAACAGGCATGAATGAGCAGTACTTCTTGATTATCTCACGCGCCCTGTACTCGTTGCAGAACTCAAGGCTGTCCTCGTTAAGGAAAAGCGTGATCTCGGTACCCACTTCACTCCTGCTGCCTTCTTCTATGGTATATTCGGTCCCGCCGTCGCTCTCCCAGTGTACGGGCTTCGCGCCTTCCTTATAAGAGAGTGTGTCGATATGAACCTCATCGGCTACCATGAACGCAGAATAGAAGCCCAGGCCGAAATGTCCGATTATCTGATCGTCATTGGCCTTATCCTTATATTTTTCGATAAAATCGGCCGCTCCGGAAAAGGCTATCTGAGTGATGTACTCCTCGACCTCTCCCTCATCCATACCGATACCGGTATCGATGAACTTCATCGTCTTCTTCTCGGGATCCACGATGACCTTGATCTTATTCTCGAAATCATCGGGATATGAGTATTCGCCTATCATGTCAAGCTTCTTAAGCTTGGTGATGGCATCGCATCCGTTGGATATCATCTCACGAACGAAGATATCATGATCGGAATAAACCCATTTCTTGATAATAGTAAAAATGTTCTCGTTGTTGATCGACAGGTTACCCTTTTTTACTGCCATAATATTACCTTCTTTCCTGATCTTATGGATGATCATTATATTATAAGATCACCACCCGGCCCAAATATCCGGCTGTTGCTTCGGTGCGGGCGGTGACTTTTCTTCGTCATAAGATATTCTAATTGCCTTATTTTAAAAAGTCAAGAAAAAATTAGCACTCACTTAAAATGAGTGCTAATAAGGTTCCGAAAGGGTTAATAAACTTTGGTTCCGTAAGATGCGCCGGTCACGGGAACAAAATATGTGTCATAGACATCGAAGAAGCTCGTCGTCGTTATCGCATTTGTCTTGGTATATGCCACCGTATCCCAGAGATCTGCGTTAAGGTTCGAATTGAGCCCCTGTATGTATCCGTCGTAAATATTGTTGAAGGCTTCCTGTTTCCTGACCTTGATTATGGCTTCGCGGTTCTTGTCCGCTTCTTCGGGATCGTAGGCGGTCACGCACTTTAGTATGTGGTATCCGTATTCCGTTTCGACTATATCGCTTATCTCGCCGACCGTAAGGTTGAAGGCAGCTTCTTCATACGCCGCGGGCATCATGCCCCTTCCGAAGCTGTACAGGATCTGGCTGTCCTCATTTTCCGTGCTCTCGGCTATCACGTCAAAATCGGCTCCCTCGTCTATTTTTTCCTTTATCGCACAAATCCTCTCATATGCCTCGGCACGTTCCGCTTCATTATAGGATACCGTGCCTGTCGCGGAAGGTTTGTAGGTCTTTATCAGTATATCCCTGACCGTCACTATCCTCGCCTCATCATCACTTATCTGCGGATCGACCTTATCCGTTATCTCATGATAAAGCCTGTCCGCCGTGGCGAACTCGTGATATACATTATATATAGTCTCCTCATCCACGCCCATGAGCTGCTTCTCTGCATCGTTAAGGGACGCGTAATAGTCGCGGGCCGCGGATCTTACACGAAGCTCATCATCTTCGTCAAGCGTAAAATCCTGATCCTGCGCCATTAAGTTCATCACCTTGATCTGCGCAAGACGGGCAAGTATCGTATCCTTGTATTTATCCTCAAGCGTCGTGCCTTCTATAGGTATCTGCCATATCTGCGGTCCGAAGATATCATCATACCTGTTCTCGCTGTTAACAAGATAGACCATTACCTCCGGCACATAGCAGGACATCTTCTCGATCCTGAAGACCTCACCCTCTTCAAAGTCCGTCGTCAGGACTATCTCGGTCTTCTTATCCTTCTTACAGCCTCCAAGCAGGACTGCCGCCGAGATCATCAGCATATATATGATTGTAAGTTTACATAACTTGCGCATATCCACTGTGATCCTTTATTTCTTCTTAAAACACCGGATGGATCATATCCGTTCACAAAAGATCCCGATGAACATTATCATCCAGATAAATATACAATATATGCACACCACTGGCAAGATTGACGCTTTATACATTTTGAAGTAAAATATCTTATCATAACCAGAAATTTCGAAAGGGGTACACTATGGCTAAAAAATTCAGGAAGTTTCTCGCATTCACTGCTTTGACCGGTGCTGCCTGCGCAGCTGTATATTATGTCCTTGGGAATAAGAAGGAAGATCCTTATGATGAAGACGATAACGGTTCGAGTGATTTCTTCGAGAAGAAGACAGACAGGGAATATGTTTCACTGAACACGGACGAGCTTAAGGAGAAGGCTGAAGAACTCAAGGAAAAAGCCGGGGACACCAAGGAAGTGATAATGAACAAGCTTAATGAGGCCGCCGAAGAACTCAAAGAAAAGGCTAAGGAAGCAGCCGAAGGTGTGGGCCTTGTAAAAGACAGTGATAAGGAGACCGAGGACTTCGAGTTCGAGGACTTCGCCACAGAAGAGGACGAGAACAAATAACCGTATCCGTCGCATTATAAAAGGAAGGCATCAACGATGCCTTCCTTTATTTTGTTCTGTAATGATCCGTTTATGCTTTCTTGCCGGCCGCCTGTCTCTTGAAGGTCTGAATGCCTTCAACAACAAGGATAACTGCAAGAACTGCCATTGCTATGGCAAATACGAGCTGGAAGTAGTCACCCCATACTGCCTCGCCTGAACCTATCGCACCAAACTTCTTGGTGATCGTGATGATCAGTGAAGTAAGTGTTGCGCAGAGCATGAAGATCATCGGGATGAAGAACATCTTGTTGTTCTTGCCCACTTCTCCGAGCCATGCACATACAGCCAGGAGTGCAATACCGGCAAGCAGCTGGTTGGCCGCTCCGAACAGAGCCCATATGGCAGAAAGCTTAAGTCCACCGAGAACACATCCTATAACTACCATGAAGATGGTTCCGAACAGAGGATGTGCGAAGAGCTTGCGTATTCCCTTTGCGTCCTTCCATGTAGCTTCATCTTCATTTAGGAAAAGCTCGGTAAACATGAATCTTGAAAGCCTTGTACCGGTATCAAGAGATGTAAGCGCGAATACCGATACAGCCAGGGTAAGAAGCGCCGCTATGGTATTATAAATACTTGAGCCCTCGGGGCCGAACATGATCGCGATACCGCCGCCGAAAGCTGCCGAAGGCGAACCGAAACCGCCGCCCGTATATTTTTCAAATACCATACCTACAGCGATAAGTGATACGATACCTAACGCCGACTCGATAAGCATCGAACCGTAACCTATGGGCTTGGCGTCCTTCTCGTTCTTAAGCTGCTTGGATGATGTACCTGTCGATATAAGACTGTGGAAGCCCGAGCATGCACCGCAGGCAACCGTGATGAACAGTGCCGGGAACATCATTCCGATATCCGTCTTCCATCCTGTAAAAGCAGGGATGGTAAAGGAAGCATTTCCGGTAAATGCATTTGACAGGATACCGATAACCGCTAGAGCCATCATTGCATAAAGCAGGAAACTGGACAGATAGTCACGGGGCTGCAGAAGGATCCATACAGGGACCAGTGAAGCTATTACAATGTAAACACCGATAAGCACGATCCATGCAGTACGTCCCAAAACAAAACCGCAGTTAAGACCGATCACGGTAATGATGACTATACCGATTATCCCGGCTATGGAAGCGGGAAGCGTCTTAACATTCATCTTATTGGTCACATATCCGTAAACTATAGCCAAAACGATGAACAAAAGTGAGATCATTGCCGTCGTCTGATTGTTGGTCGGGGAACCCGTAAATCCGAAGCCGCCTTCTTCCGTGAAGAACGTACCCGCAACAACATTTACAAACGATGCTATAACGAGGATAAGTACGAGCAGCGCGAATATGAGGAAAAGCCTCTTCGCTCTCTTGCCCATTGTATCGTGGATGATCTCACCGAGTGATTTTCCGTCGTGTCGTATCGAAGCAAACAGGGAACCAAAATCCTGTAAACCGCCGAAGAATATGCCACCGATCACACACCACAGAAACACAGGGAACCATCCGAATACTGAAGCCTGGATAGGACCGTTAATAGGGCCGGCGCCCGCTATTGATGAAAAATGGTGTCCCATAAGAACTGCCGGCGGAGCGGCAACATAATCGACACCGTCTTCTTTCTCGATCGCGGGAGTCTTTCTTGAGGGATCTATCCCCCACTGCTTAGCCAGCCATGAACCGTAAGTTACATAACCCACGATCAGGCATACTATAGCGGCCAGAATGATGAATAATGCAGTCATTTTTTCACTCTCCTTTTTCCCTTTATGTTTGTGATCATGTCTATAACTTAGACATGACCGATGTAACGAAATCCCTAAGATCGCGTCCCCGGCGGTTTGTGAGGACTGTTTTCGAAGGGGCTTCGATCACAACCAGCCTGTAATTGGAAAAACCGTGAAAGCCCAGCATATAATTCCTGGAATGTTTAAATGAATCTATCCTGTCCCTTATATCCTGCGTTACCACATCCGATACAACTATAAGGGCAATATCCGTGTTCTTGTGATCGGCATCAGGTTTAACCCTCGCAATGCCAGTTTCCCAGGCCGCAGCGTCAAGCGAAACAAGTTCTTCAAACGTTATACGTCCGCATTTCTTAAAAAATACATGCTCATAGGAATTGACAAAAGCTATCTTCGCTGCCTTGACGAGAAAATACTGCTCTGCCTCGTTGCTTAAGTATCCCTCGGCATCAAACGGTTCCGTTGTATCCTCCCGTTTGATATTATAATACCCATTGTACGCATCAATCAATCCTTCAAACAGAATATCCGTATTCATGGTGCGCTAAACTCCACTCCGCTTACCGTTCCCTTAAGCTCCTCCATCATCATCCTTGCCGCTTTCTGTCCCGGCAGCTGAACTTCGATAAGCTCCCGTCCGTCTGCCATCACGACAAGATATTCTATTTCAAGTTCGCCGTTGTCACAGCACATCATAGCCTGCACACGCCTCACACGCCTGAAGATACGCTCTGCGTCCTTATAGGCTATGAAATATACGGAAAATCCCTTCTTCACAAAGAGATGCTCACTGCCGACAACCGCTACACCATAGCTTCGCGAACCCTTGTATTCATCATGGAGTTCCCCGGTATTATGTAAACTGCCCTCCCTGAGATCCTTAAATTTCATATCCTGTCCTACACATCTTCCTTCTTAAGGTTCCTTAACTCTTCCTTGACTTCAAGCAGATTATCCTTAAGCTGAGGATTGAGTCCGCTCCTTACGAGCAGGACATTGAGCATCTGGTTGGTAAGTTCATAATTCTCAAGCCTCATGGCTGTCATACATACTATATAATCAAGTGTAACTTCATCCATACCGCACATCGGGAAGGTTTCATTCTGTCTTGCGGTCATGAAACCGTCCAGAGCATTGGTCAGAAGTTCCGTTTCATCCTGTTCAAGTTCCTCTATCGTCTGAAGATAATTTGCCCTGTCAACCTCTTCCGTACCTGCCTCGATGGCTTCCTTCTTAGAGCGGAGCATCCATGCCATCTTAAGGCACAGATATGCCTTCTCGCTGTTCCTTCCCTTCTTGACCATGGCATTTCCGAGAGCCAGCTGATATCTTACAAAGGCTTCATCGTAGGTAAACACTTCCTTCTCCGGAAGCGGCTTGAAGTTCCTTGATATCCCTTCCCTTACAAGCTTGGCCTGCGGCGGCGTGATCGTATGGAAAAACCTTCCAAGTGCCGCATATCCGCAGTGAGGGCAGAGGATAACATCATACTTCATGGGATCGAAATTTTTAAACTTCGGCCGCAGATCCTTATCCATACCTGCAGGTCTCAGCTTGGACTGTCTTATCGTAGGCGCCTTAAAATCCTTGAAACATACAGGACAGGTATGGCTCTTGCCGAATACATATTCATGCTCATCTACCTTTTTACTCTCCGGCTGCTGCTGCTCAGGTTCCTTCTTAACCGCCTGTGTTTTGGCTTCGTCATCGAAAAGCCCCTTCTGTTCAAGATTCCCCAATCCCAGATCCTTAAGACCCGAAAGAATACTGCTCATAATATGATACCTCTCTCTTTTGAATAAAATAGTGTGTGATCCGGTATTTATCAGTTCTGTGCCGGAAGCTTAAACGAACTCTTAAGCGAAACAATGCGGTTAAATACGAGTGCATCGTCCCTTGAGTCCCTGGAATCCACGCAGAAATATCCCTGCCTTACAAACTGGAAACTGTCATAGGCCGAAGCTCCCTTTATATTCTCCTCTATACGACAGTCCTTTAAGATAGTCCGCGAATCCGGGTTAAGATTAAGGGAACCGTCTTCTTCATTATAAACTCCCTTCTCTTCATCCACAAGGTTCTCATAGAGACGTACCTCTGCCTTAACACTGTGTGCTGCGCTCACCCAATGTATGGTGCCCTTGACCTTACGTGTCTGGCACTCCCCGTTCCTGGTTTCCGGATCGTAAGTACAGTGAACCTCGGTAACTCTGCCGTTTTCATCCGTCTCATAGCTTACGCACTTAACAAAATAAGCATTCATAAGGCGGACCTCATTGCCGGGGAAGAGACGGAAATACTTCTTGGGCGGATCTATCATGAAGTCCTCCCTGTCTATATAAAGTTCCCTTGAAAATGCAACCTTACGGGTGCCGAGTCCTTCGTTTTCAAGATTATTTGCCACTTCAAAATACTCGACCTTATCCTCCGGATAATTGTCTATCACAAGCCTTATCGGATCGAGTACCGCCATGATGCGGCTGCGCTTGCACTTAAGATCCTCTCTTATACAGTATTCAAGCATGGCATAATCAACGCTCGAGTTCCCCTTGCTGACACCGCAAAGCTCGACAAACATCTTGATTGATTCGGGCGTAAAACCGCGTCTTCTGAGAGCCGCAATGGATACAAGCCTCGGATCGTCCCATCCGTCAACGATGCCATCCTCAACAAGCTTCTTGATATAGCGCTTGCCCGTGACAACATTGGTAAGGTAAAGCTTCGCAAACTCTATCTGTCTCGGAGGATATTCGTATTCGAGTTCCCTGACAACCCAGTCATACAGAGGCCTGTGATCCTCGAACTCAAGCGTACATATGGAATGGGTTATGCCTTCTATCGCATCCTCTATGGGATGAGCGAAATCATACATGGGATAGATGCACCACTTATCTCCCGTATTGTGATGGCTCATGTGCGCCACACGGTAGATGACCGGATCACGCATGTTTATATTCGGAGATGCCATGTCTATCTTGGCCCTTAATACCTTCTCCCCGTCCTTATACATACCGTTCTTCATGTTCTCAAACAGTTCAAGGTTCTCCTCAATGCTCCTGTCCCTGTACGGACTGTTCTTACCCGGAGTCTCGAAGCTGCCGCGGTATTCCCTGATCTCATCGGCACTTAAGTCGCACACAAAGGCCTTGCCTTTTTTGATAAGCTTAACTGCCGCCTCATACATCTGCTCAAAATAATCGGATGCAAAGAAAAGCCTGTCTTCAAAATCAGCTCCGAGCCACTGAACATCCGCCTTAATGGATTCGACAAATTCGGTCTTCTCCTTGGTCGGATTGGTATCGTCAAACCGAAGATTAAACTTGCCGCCGTATTCCTTCGCAAGGCCGTAATTTAAGAGTATCGACTTGGCATGGCCAATATGAAGATAACCGTTCGGCTCGGGCGGGAATCTCGTGTGCACCGATTTATAGTGTCCTTCAGCCAGATCCTTATCTATCTCATTCTCAATAAAATTGCGGGAAACAACTTCCTTTTCCCCGCCTTCTTCGTTTACTGTCCTCTCGATATCAGACATCTCATTTCTCCTTATAATAAAGTACCTATCCGGAATCATTTAACATGACTCCGAATAGGTACATCATACCAAAAAATCAATTGTTCAACAAGCCAAATTTATGACCTGAAGTAACTGATTATATCCTGCAGTTCCTTGGCAAGTTCCTGAAGATTTCCCGCAGAATCGTTTATGATGCTGAAAGTTGCGTTAAGTTCCTGCATGGAAGCATTTGTTTCCTCTGTGGATGCGGCATTTTCTTCGGATATTGCAGACAGATCGGATACTATGCCTACAAGTGTATCCTTGGCTCCCGTAAGTCCTTCGATCTTTGCGGCAATGGCTTCCGCACTCTCGGCAACGCTTATAACGCCCTGAGCCATTGATTCCATATTATCCCTTGTTGCTTCCATCTGAACCGACTGACTCTCAAAACTCTCATTAAGCCTTGCCATAACATCAACAGACGCCGAAGCATCCTGGAGGAGCTGATCTACAATACGCCCTATCTCCTGAGCACTCTGGTTCGACTGCTCGGCAAGAGCTGCTATCTCCTCGGCAACTACCGCAAAACCACGTCCTGCCTCGCCTGCTCTTGCTGCCTCGATAGAAGCATTGAGCGACAGAAGATTGGTCTGACTTGCAATAGATGTGATCGCCGCAACAAAACTGTGTATATCCTTGGCCGATTCGTTGGTCGAATCTATGGTCTCGCCGATATTGCG
>ONRZ01000215.1 GCA_900320345.1 uncultured Lachnospiraceae bacterium
GTCTGTGACATCGTTGGCGAAGTAATGGAAAAACACCTGATGGATATTCAGAAGATCAACTTTGATTTCGCTTCTCTTGCAGTGAACAGCCCGGAGAGGATGGCAAAGATCATGGAAGGCGCTGCAGGGCAAGGCATCACCGAGAAAATAGGTATTTATATCTTCCCCAAAATGGTGGAAGCTGCCATGAAGCAGGGATACAAAATGAACGGCACGCCTGAAGAGATAGGTGTTTTCATCTCTGCGGCATTTTCCGGCATTGAGAAGCTTTGCATACTGCAGGCTAATTACGGGTCCGACAGCTATGGAGCAAAGATTGAACCCAAAGTCCTTTTCAGAACTCTTGCCAGATCGGTCATTTTATTATTCGGAGGAAAAATCGATGAGAAAAAATAAGATCAATAAGCCCATGCCGACCGGCGAATATGCCGTAGGCACTTTTTCTTATACGGTATATAACGACCGCGAAGAGAAAATGTACAACGCCATTGGAAGTAAGAGATCCATACCGGTGAAAGTATACTATCCGGTCTCAAAGGATTCTGTCGAAGGGCTTCCCAAGGCGCGTTACATGAGCAAGGAAACTATCAGCGCCATCAGGAAGAACTTTTATGTTCCGATTAACTACGAGAAGGTGGAAAGTGACGGAACAAACCGTTCTGAATGCTATGAGAATGCCCCCTTTATTGAGGGCGGACGTTTTCCTCTTATTCTGTTTAATTACGGTTACAGCTCGTTTTTGGAAGCTAATACATATCTTTTGATCGAGCTTGCTTCGCACGGCTACATCGTGGCATCCGTAGGACATCCTTATGAAGGGATGGTAACCACGCTCGATGACGGAACAGTATATAAACAGGCAAAGGGACTCTCATCAAAAGTGTATTCGCCGTTTCTCCCTTCCACCATTGCCCTGTTGAAACTTCAGAAAGCCAAAGGCACAAACGAAGAACTGTGGGAAAGATTTGATGCAATGCAAAAGAAATACAACAGATTCTTAATCGAGAGACTGCCGGAATGGAAACTGGATACGAAAGCAGCGTTAAGGGTTCTCAAAGATAAATATTCCGGCATGATCGACTTCGCCAACGGGATCGGCGTTACAGGACATTCCTTTGGAGGGGCGACAGCCTATGCCCTTTGCGAAGACGAACCGGAGACTTTTACCTGCGGGATAAATATAGATGGCGGTCTCTTCGGAAACCACGATGGCAAGGTGATAACGGCACCATTTCTTCAGATGAACTGCGAAGCGAATAAAACAGCTGTTACGGTTGCATTTGTTAAGAATAAAAATGTCGCGTACCATGCCGTATTACGTGACATGCAGCATCTGGGGTTCTCGGATCTGAAGCATGTCATCCCGCTTAAATCACAGGTGGGAAAACTGGATCCCGATACTGCCCATAAAACGGTGTGCGGCATTCACCTGGAGTTTTTTGATACTTATCTGAAGAAGGCTAAAGGCAAACCGGTTTTCGAGAACAGCGATGCAGTTACTTTTACGGAATATGAACCGTGAAGGACCGATCTTTTCTCAGGATCTTCTGCTTAAAAAATATCAAGCCTCATCTGCCTGTCGATCCAGCTTTTCTGGTCTGCCTCGTGAATGACATCCTCAGGGTTAAGATCACCCAGAAGAAAAGGCGACTTGGGATCGTGCTTTAGCATGTTCTGTCTTACAAGGTCAGGGTCGGTATTTGCATAACAATATCTGCAAAGATGTCCGCATGTATCGTAAGCACCGATGTCAGTTCCCAGAAGGCATGCGCATTCACCGTTTCTCTGATTCTTTCCCTTTTTGGGAACAGTGAGATTGCAGTGGAGCGCGGTCTCGTAGGTCTTCACGGTCATGCAGCCGGAACAGTCTGCCCCGTATGCCGCAAGGCTAGTTCCTTCCGCACACGGCTTTATGGTCATGCCGTATCGGGAGGCAGTCTCAATGAATGCTTTGCCTATCACAAGCTTGTCCTGATCTGATACCGCCCTGGCTTCCGGGAAGATCTTTCCAACCTTTTTGTAGATGTCTATAAAGCTTATGACGCATGTCCCGGTATATCCGCTAAGAGTCTTTGCCATCTCTTCGAACTTCTGTATATGCCAATCGACCGTGTGGATACTGTCCACCAGGATCGGATCGTAGCGCCATCCTATGCTGTCAGCACCTACTCTGTCAGACAGTATCTTAAAACTCTCCATCACCATCTGTTTGTCCGGAACATTGGGTTCAATGTCTTTCCCGTAGGGCGTTATGGTGACGAACCAATATTGCCCGTATGGATCCAGATATTCCATTTTACCGAGCATCGGAGAGGGATTCTTCGTGCAGAAGGATATGAGGTCAACGACATCAGGCGACAGACTGTATCTTGTCACCTGCACGGGATTATAAGGATTCCTTACAAGGACATAGCCTTCTTTGATCCTGTTTATAAACCATTCTGAATAAAAGGCCGGGATATCGGTCCTCATCCCCGTCTGGATTATCACTTCATTTCTCCTTTAAGGTCTTCCTATTACCCTTATTTTCTGATAAAAATTGAACCCATCCTCGATCTTTATGATACGGTATCCTAATTTTTGGTAAAAAGCATTTGTCCGCTCATTCCAACAAGGTGTATCCAGATTAAACTCCGTAGCACAAGGAAAATTACTTTCTATGCATTCCATCAAGCAGATTCCGTAACCTTTTCTATGATAGACGCTGTCAATAAAGATCCTGCCAATGTATAAGCTTCTTTGTGTTTCATCCGGGAACACAATGGCAGCTCCAACTAAATCATTTTCTATCATTGCTTGATACAGATGCCCCTCCCGGGCCATTTGTTTATGCCATTCTATCGAATCAAATTCAGGCGGACAATCACCTTTTGTTCCTCCAACATTTACATCTGTTTCAAAAGCTATCGAATCAAATTCAGGCGGACAATCACCTTTTGTTCCTCCAACATTTACATCTGTTTCAAAAGCTCTGATAGACATATCTACGATTTTTTCTATCTGATCTTCTTCTGCTTTGACAATATACATCCCGCTTTTCATAGCTGTCACTTTTTCTTTCACCTTTTCAAATTATCTCCTTGCCGCAGTTCGGACAGAATCTTCTTGCTTCTCCCCTGTACCCGCAGGGACATTGAAATTCACCTTCGGCAAGAGGGACATCTTCTTTAACCCTGGCAAGGACTACATCTTCTTTATGACCGTCATTAAGATCCATCATCTCCAGGTGAAGCTCTTCGTTGCCATACCAGGCCTCAGCTACTCTGTATATTGTCATATCGCCCTCATATACAATACGGTTATTCAGGTTAATCTTTATCTCTTCACCATCGTGGATCGTGTAAGCTGCTGCCATCATTCCGATCATCATTCCACCCTGGTTCAGTTGGAGCTGCATGGCATCCGTTACGCCGTATGAGGAGGAAAGCTTTCCGGACGCATACCGTATCTCTATTCCGGCAAAACGGCTGAGAACAGCTTCGCATGAACCTTTCACATCTTTCCATGTGCCTTCAAGTTTTCGGTAGTACTTATAATCCGGATTTGCAGTTGATGTCATTTTTCCTATCCTTTCAAATACATATCCTGTTAATTGATCAACTCGGGCTTAAGCATTCTGTATTTGTCCGGATATATTTCCTTGGCTTTTTTAGAGATATCTTTAACGAAAGAAAGTTTTGCATTCGAGTAGCCGTTAGGCTGACCATTGGGCATTCTTTCCAGTTTGCCTTCACTGATGTCTTTTAATATCTTCTCTTTCAGCTGACTGTATTCAGCGGCTGCATCCGGATTATCAATCAGATAATCTCTGAAATACAATTCGTCCCAATTACCGGCATATCTCACATGAAGCAGAAAGACCTTTTCATCAAATCCGTTAACCGTCATTCCCTTTGCTAACAGATACTCAAAAGGATTATCTTTCCTAATACAGACTTCCGTTCCAAAACCAATGCTTTTCAAAGCATCGACAACATTATCAACATTACATGTTCCA
>ONRZ01000131.1 GCA_900320345.1 uncultured Lachnospiraceae bacterium
AAGAAGTATACTCCTACCTTAAGGCCTGCTGCCTTGGCACCCTTGATATGCGATGTGAAATACGGATCCTGTATCAGTGCTCCGGTGCTTGCGCCTCTGTAGCCGCAACGGATTATTACATAATTGACGCCGGATGCCTTAACTGCCGACCAGTTGATACTCGGCTGATACTTGGATACGTCTATTCCGAGAGTTCCGGAACCCGTAGCCAGCGCACCGTCCGATCCGAAACTGTATTTTATACCCTGGATCACCTGATCCCCTGTCACGTAATTATGATCGCTCGTGTAATAATATGTCTTGCCGTCTATATTCTGCCAGCCCGTATACAGATAACTGCCCTGCTTCCTGTAGAATACGGAATAGATACCACCCTTGTAATCTCCGTATGTAGCCGGTCTGTAATTGTCTCCGTCTTTAACGTACAGCAGGTTCTTGCTCGCATCATACAGCTTGGCATCATCACTGTAATTGGCATCCGCTTCCTTGACAGTCATTGTCATCGTAGTGGACTTGCCGTTACTTGCCGTTGCCGTTATCGTAGCGCTTCCCGCCTTTATACCCTTAATGGTACACTTCTTGCCGCCGTCCTCTGTCGAATATACAGATGCTGTCGATTCATCCGAAGAACTCCAGCTTATCGAAGTATCCTTAGGTGTAACTGTAGCCGTAAGTATAACATTTGAATTTACAACAACGGAATTTGATCCCGATATTGACAGGGAAGGATCGCTCTCGGATGCAGGCTTGACCGTTATCGTCACGGAAGATGAAATCGTTTTACCATCTTTCTCCCCCTTGGCTGTTATCGTCGTGCTTCCCGTCTGGACACCCTTGATACTGCACTCCTTGCCGCTGCTTGACATTTCGGCCACACCTATATCACCGGACATCTCCCATGTGATGTTCAGGTCACCGGGTTCGCATTCCGCCGTAAGCTTTATCGTGGAACCGACAGCAACGGTATTATCTCCCTTTATCGAAAGTTTTAATGAATCAAGCTCATTTGACGGCGTCGGCGTAGGCGTCGGTGTCGGAGTGGGCTCTTCGATCAGCGGTTCTTCAACCAGATTATCCCCGCTTATCGTTTCCGCCGTTGCAACCGTATATCCTGCCGGCATGCTAAGTCCCAGTACCGATTTGCCGGATACGGCCATCCTGCCGCTTCGTCCGATCTTTTCAAGTGCGGCAAACATTCCGCCCTTCTTCATTGATGCTGCGGTCTTTGTAATGTCGGGAGTTGCCTCCACGTATTCCTCGCCGTTTTCGGTCCTCGTGGACTCGCACCATTCAACAGTATCCGTGAGTGCCGAACCTGTTTCAACATCCGCTGCCTGATTGCCGTTCGGATCTTCAAGCGCTACGTTTACTTCCTTCTCCGACTTAATCTCATCGCGGATATTGGCGATCACCTTATACTCGATAGCAGCCTTGACCGATACCAGCTGCTTATCCTGCGGCAGTATATAATCTGCCAGTGAATCGCTCGGATTGAGCGTTACGGCATACTCTCCCGCCGCAATGTCGTTTATATAAATCGTGCCGTCCCTGTCATCATCTTCATATACCCCGCTCTCACCCGTGTCGGTTCCGTCCTCTCCCTCTTTTGCAACCGTAACACTCCATGAAACATCCTTTACGAGGGTGTCCTGATCATCCACGAGTTTGATCTTAAGGTCCTTTTCAACAGATGACATTTCCAGTGACAAAGCCTTGGCCTGTACCGGTTCGGGCTCATCGACAGCATCCGGGAGCATCTCCTGAGTTACCGTCTGTGTTGCCGCCGCATAACTGGCATCTTCCGTATATTGCGTAAGGCTCGCAAGCGCCCTGGCCTTGTTCTGTTCGCCCTGATAATTTGCATATACGGCGCTGGTCATTATTCCTGTGATAAAAATGATCAGAGCCATGGCGGCCATGGACCACTGTATGGGCGTCATATTCTTTATTCGTTTCTGTAAAGCTTCCTTGCGCTGCTTGAACAGACTGATCTTTTCCGCCTGTTCGACCGTCTTTGGATCCTTCCAGTCCGCAGCCTTTTTTCTGAATTCACTGGGTCCTTCCTTCTTATCGGAAGCCTTCTTTACGGGCCTGTTCGCATCCTTTATGCTGTCGGCCTGTCTTTTTTTGCCTGACGAAGTTTTGCCTGTACCGCTCTTAACCGATGAACTCTGTCCGGACTTCTTGCTGCCCGTTGACTTTTTAGCCTGTGTCCCCTTTTTACGTGTACCCTCTTCGGAAGATTTCCTGCGCGGTCTCTCCTCGGATGACCTCTCATCCTCCGTTGCTGCCGCAGGCTTTTTCTTCTTTTTCTTTGCCTTAAGTTCATCCGACCGGATTATGATCTTATCCGGATCTTCGGCGGTTTCTGCTTTTTTACGCCGCGTCTTTTGGGGTGTCTTTGCGGAAGGCAAACCTTCCCCGGCTTCGACATCGGCAGAAGATGATCTCTTACGGCGTTTCTTTACCGTACCTTCCGCGTTTTCACCGTTCTGTATATTATCGGTCTTATCCGATGCTTTCTTCCTGTTTCCTTTGCTCTTCCCGGATCTGCGTTTTTCCCTGTTAAGTTCCCTTATCCTCTCGTTCTCATCCTGCTCCGCTATTTCCCTGGCGGTCTGCTCTTCTATGCTCTGCGCAAGATCTAACTTCTCTATCTCTTTTTTAAGGTCCTGATCCTTTATCTCCCTGCTGATCTTATCTATCCCTTTGAGTTCTTCCGTATCCCCGAAATGGATATCAAGTTCGGGGATCTCAAAGGTATCCGCAAGGCTTACCTCTCCGAGCGGCTCATAACCGTCATCGTCCTTAAGCGCCTTGTTGACTTCCTTGACGGCACTTGAAAGGACCTCATCCTGGGCGGCCTTGGTCGTCTCTATGATATGATCCTCAAGTTCCTTTATCGTCTGATCGCTTATCTTCTCTTCATTGCGGAAATTGCCGGTACTTACCCAGTTGCTGTTCCCTATCTCATTTAATTTAGCATTCAGGGATTTCCTTTTCCTGGGCTTCTTATCCGGTTCGTCCGGATTGCCGGGCACTGCTGCTGCCTCCGATCCGGCTGCCTTATCCGGACCCGCCTTCTTTACGGGTGCATCCTTTTGTTCCGTGTCTTTCTTCCCGCCTTCTTTTTCGGGTTTTGCAGGTTCCGATGATAGTTCCTTGAAAACAAACTCGTTAAAATCCTTATCGCTCTGTTTCTTTTCAACGGTACCTTCAACAGCCCATTTTTCACTGCCCTTCTTTTTCTCCGCAGTCTTATCGGTCTGTTCTTCCCTGCCGAGCTTAAAGTTATTCCAGTCGACAGGTTCGCATTTGATCGCTTTTTTCCCCTTTAAAGCGTCCTTATTCTCCTTCATTCATATTCCCCTTTTTTCTATAAACCGTTGGCAACATCCTCAAGATATTTGCCGTAATCCGTCTTCATGAGAGGCTCTGCCAGTTTAAGCAGCTGCTCTCTTGTTATAAATCCCCTTCTGTATGCTATCTCCTCGATACATGAGACATACATGCCCTGTCTCTTCTGTATGGAACTTACGAAATCCGCTGCGGCAAGGAGCATGTCATGGTTACCTGTATCAAGCCATGCAAAGCCCCTGCCCAATGTCTCAACATGCAGCTCGCCCCTTGACAGATACTCATTGTTAATGCTGGTTATCTCGATCTCACCTCTTGCGGACGGCTTAACATTCTTAGCGATCTCCACAACATCATTATCATAAAAATACAGACCCGGAACCGCGTAGTTTGACTTCGGTTTTTCCGGCTTCTCCTCGATCGATATCGCCATTCCGTTTTGATCGATCTCCACCACGCCGTATTCTCTCGGATCTCTTACATAATATCCGAATATGGTCGCGCCCTTTTCCCTCGCCGCAACCTTCCTTAAGAGCCCCGAAAAACTCTGACCATAGAAGATATTGTCTCCGAGGATGAGGGCAACCGGATCGCTGCCTATGAAGCTGTCCCCGATAATAAAGGCATCCGCAAGTCCCCTCGGATATTCCTGGACCGCATATTCCATGGAAAGTCCCAGCTGTTCGGAAGATCCCTCGGTGTTGATATGATGAGTATTTCCCTGATACCCGCAAGCATCAGTATGGACAGCGGATAATAGATCATGGGCTTATCATATACGGGCATCATCTGCTTTGATACCGCCTTTGTCAGCGGATATAGTCTTGTACCGGATCCCCCGGCGAGAATTATTCCCTTCATTGTCACTCCTTATACATCGACTGGTAATACTTCTGATAATCGCCGCTTGTTACATTCTTCATCCATTCTTCGTTCTCAAAATACCATTTGATCGTAAGACGGATGCCATCCTTGAACATCGTTTCGGGCACCCATCCGATCTCATCCCTGATCTTATCCGGTGCGATCGCATATCTCCTGTCGTGACCCTTCCTGTCTTCAACGTATGTGATCAGATCCCCTGATACATTGGCCTTCCTCGGATCGGAATCGGGAAGCATCTCCCGGAGAGTCTCCAGGATTATATTGATTATCTCGATATTCTGTTTCTCATTATGTCCGCCGACATTGTATGTCTCAAACAGGCGGCCCTTCTCCTGCACCATATCGATCGCCTTGGCATGATCTTCGACATAAAGCCAGTCGCGGACATTTTTACCGTCACCGTAAACGGGAAGCTTCCTGCCGTTTAAGGCATTGTTGATAATGAGCGGTATCAGCTTCTCCGGAAACTGATACGGTCCGTAGTTATTCGAACAGTTGGTGATATTTGCGGGGAACTTATATGTGTCCATATATGCCTTCACGAGCATATCCGAACCCGCCTTGCTTGCCGAATATGGGCTGTGCGGTGAGTACGGAGTGGTCTCGTAGAAATATCCTCCGTCTTCCTCAAGCGATCCGTATACTTCGTCGGTGGAAACATGAAGGAACTTCTTGCCCTCCTTAAAGCTTCCGTCGGGCAGTTCCCATGCCGCCTTCGCGCAGTTTAACATAACCGCTGTTCCTATCACATTTGTCTGGACAAAGACCTCGGGGTTCTTAATACTCCTGTCAACGTGGCTCTCGGCCGCAAAATGGACCACCCTGTCTATATCATTTTCTTCAAAGATCTTCGATATCGCATCCTTATCGCATATATTTGCCTTAACGAAGGTGTAACAAGATTGCCGGCATATGTAAGTGCATCTACATTTATTATCCTTATCTCGTTTCCGTATTTCTTAAACATGTAATGAATGTAGTTGGAGCCGATGAATCCGGCACCGCCCGTAACCAGATATGTTCTCAATTTTGATCTCCCTTTCACATCAAATAGTCTTAAATGGGCATAATAACCCCATCATTATGCATATCTTGGTAATTATACCATTAAATACCGAGAATATCAAGGAAACAAGTGGTCTGACAGGTCCTTCGGTCAGGACTGATATGAAAACATATGCCCTTCATCCCTCATCGGGATATCGGTGTCGACAAGTTCGCCGTTCTCATCATGCATCGGATGCACCATGATCTCAACTTTTCTTTCGGAAAAAAGATGCTTCATGCCGCCGGGCGGTTCCTTTATCCTGTCGGCACTCCTCATCGGATCGAGAGAAAAATACCCCATAAGATCCCTGTAGGAACCAAACATATCGGATGTATGCGCGGCGAGCTTCTTCACGGAAGCATTATAGACATGTTTATAGATATTATTTAAAAAGCTCCCTCCCCTGTACAGGTTTCTGCTGAGCCTTATATAGTCAAAATCATATTTTGATGAAAGCGATCTGAGCGCTTTATATACCGGATAATTGGTATGCACATGATGATGCGAATCAATGTGCAGCGTCTTAAATCCCATTTCAAGAAACACACTTATCTGCGCATCCAGCTCACCCCTTATCTGATCTATCGTAAGATCATCCATATACAGACGGTATTTGGTACTGTGATAAAATGCGGCATTAAAGCTGCCGTCAGGTGCACACACAAGAGGATTAGAGCGGATTGCTTCCGTAAGGGGCATCCCCTCCGTTATATTAAGATGTATGCCAACCTTATCCGAAAAGCCCTTTTCTTTTGCAAGTTCATATGCTGCGCCTGCTCCCGGCATATTGGCCATAAGCGTGGTCGAGGTTATATATCCCTTTTCAAAAGCCTCGCATACGGCGCTGTTCACATCATCACTTTTTCCGAAGTCATCGGCATTAACTATAAGCGGCATCCTATAATCTCCAGTATCTGTATCCTTCGGTTTCCACCTCGTGCCTGTCGAGCACGGACTTAATGTCTATAAGCACTTTTTCTTTGTTGTCGGAAGCCTTAAAGAATCCGTCCCAGTCCTTAAGGTTCTTGGCCCTGAACTCATCATGCGCGACAGCAAGGACGATGCAGTCCGCATCATATGCGTCCTTTATATCGGACAGTTCATAACCGTAACTCCTCTTTACATCCTCGGCATCCGCTCTCGGATCCACCAGAACCGGATGTATCTTATACTGCTCAAGATGCTTTATTATCTCGATCACCTTGGAATTGCGGACATCCGGGCAGTTCTCCTTAAATGTCACACCGAAGAAGACCACCTTGGCCTGCCTTACCTGCTTGTTGGCAAGCACGAGATACTTTATGATATTGTCTCCGACAAATCCCGGCATATCATCGTTTATCTGGCGTCCGGAAGAGATCAGGCGTGAATGATAACCCAGTTTCTCGGCTTCATAGATAAAATAATACGGATCGACACCTATGCAGTGTCCTCCGACAAGTCCGGGTCTGAACCCGAGCGCGTTCCACTTTGTGTTCATCGCATCGATGACTTCACTGGTGTCTATTCCCATCTTGTCAAAAGCCATGGCAAGTTCGTTTATAAACGCGATGTTTATATCCCTCTGGGAATTCTCCACTACTTTTGCTGCCTCTGCGACCTTTATGCTTCCTGCCCTGTGGACACCCGCTTCTATAACAAGTTCATAGACTTTCGCAACTTCATCGAGCGTTTCGGCGTCCATACCCGACACTATCTTTTTTATATTTTCAAGCCTGTGAAGTTTATCACCGGGGTTTATCCTCTCGGGAGAATATCCCACTTTGAAATCAACACCGCATTTAAGCCCCGATTCCTCCTCAAGTATCGGAACGCACACATCCTCGGTAACACCCGGATACACGGTCGACTCATACACCACTATCGATCCCCTGGTAAGATTTTTTCCAAGCAGTCTGCTGGCCGATTCAACGGGATGCAGATCCGGGGTTTTATCCAGGTTTATCGGAGTCGGGACCGCAACTATATGAAATCTCGCTTCCTTAAGCTTTGCGGGATCCGATGTGAACTCGACCGTGGTCTTTGCTATGGCATCATCCCCGACTTCCTGCGTCGGGTCTATGCCGTTTTTGTATTTGTTTATCTTCTCCTCATTAAGATCGAAGCCTATGACACCGACCTTCTTCGCAAACGCGACCGCTATCGGCATCCCGACATAACCAAGTCCCACAAGCGCTATCTTCTCATCACCGGATACTATTTTCTCATACAGACTCATACCAGACTCCTTTTACCTGCATATATGTCATACGTTTGAAATATCAAATCAAGTAAGATATACTATAAAGTACATTAAGATAAATCTTCAATATCATAGCATATTTGGGAAAATATTCAAACCGGAGTTTATTATGACAGCTAAAATCAGGAAAATCCTGCCTTACGCACTCATCTCACTGAGTGCAGTGATCCTATTCATAAAGTGTTTCTACAGTTTTTGCTGGTCGGATGAAACTTTCTATTTCTCTACCTGCCACCGGTTCTTTACCGGTGATTCGATATTCCTGCATGAATGGTTCCCGACACAGCTCTCATCCGTGGTACTGCTTCCGTTCTATGCCGCATTTATGATCATCACCGGTTCCAATGCCGGCATATTGCTTTATTTTCGGATCCTCTTTGTTATCATGAGCACAGTTAATGCTCTTGTTATGTATAACATATTAAAGCAGCATGTGAGCCGTTTTGGTGCACTTGTATGTTCACTCATGCTCATGTATTACACTCATCTTAATATAGCGACATTGTCCTACTACACTCTGTCCGTTCAGCTATGCCTGATGTCGATGCTGCTCATCTATCATTACGGCATGAGCCGCAGCAAAAAACAGCTTATAACATCGGGGGTTCTGTTCGCCCTGAGTGTCCTGTGTCTTCCCACTTTGTGCATACCGTATTTTATCACTCTCATCGTTATAGCCTGTCTGCTTTTATACGGCCGGCACAGCAAGGCTAAGAGCGGATTCGCTGCACAGATAAACAACGCCGGATTGCCAGATATCGTTAAATACACGTTCATCGGCATACTGATCCCTGCGGTCGTTTTTCTTGCTTTCCTGCTCACAAATGTATCCGTGTCCGATTTTGTAAGGGGCATCCCCTATGTTCTTTCCGACGAAGAGCACGGAACAAGTCTTATATATCCTCTGAGGAAGTTTTTCATAAGCATCAACGAAGTGTACGGTTACAGCGCTTATGCATCGTATCTTATCATCATCATATCTTTTGTTTCGGTATTTTATTCACGGCTTAAGACCCGTATCGCCGTTATGGCGATCTTTGCCGCTGATCTCATTCTGTTTATCATAAATTTCATATATTCAAACGGTCATACGGGATATATACAGACTGCCCTGTGTCTCTTTGCACTCCCTCTTTTCTTCATGACCGAAAAAAAAGATATGCGTATGTTTTTCCTGTTTTTCGTAAGCGGGATGATATTTTCCGTTGTGTACAGTTATTCGTCGAACGGATATCTTTATGTACTGTCTATGGGACACTTTATCGCAAGCATCGGATGTGTTCCGATCACAGAGATGTTTGTAAAGGAAATGCTTAAGACCGATACCGGGGCAGAAACATACAACAAAACTTTTTCATGGTGCATACATAATTTCGGAAATATATGTCTTATTGCCTGCACCGCCGTAACATGTGCGGTACTGGTACAGACCATGATGTTAAGACTCGTAAACGTATACAGGGATGCCCCGGTCCAGATGCTGAACTCCAGGATCACCGCCGGACCTGCCAAAGGACTGTATACGACCGCCGACCATCATGTCGCATATAACGTTGTGTATTCCACGATAAAAAAATACTGTCAGAGCAGCAACTTGAACGACCCCCACAGGTTTGACAACTCCCTCGAGAAGGATTCAAGCAGCGTGGCAAACATATTTATAACCAAATTACTTCCATGGGGATATATGTGCACGGACTTAAGATGCGGCGCTCCCACAACCTGGCGCACGTCCTTTAACAGCGAACGGCTGGAACCGTACTATGAGATGAACCCGGGCAGATATCCCGATATGATCCTGGTCCTCAACGAACAGTTCGGAAGTTATATGACCTGCGGAGATGTGGAATCAGACACTGCTCCAAACGAAAACGAAACAGGCGGATATCTGCTCGATTATATAAATTCGCATGATTTTGAAACCGTAGAAGTACCCTGCGGCACTCTGTACAACAGGAAATGAGCCTATTCGGACTCAGCTTATCCTCTATTCTTCAAACAGCGGTCTTAGGATATCCGTATATGCCGCATAATCACTAAGCACTTCCTCGGTGTGCTCCCTGATATATGCAAGGTTCTCCTCTTTGCCTGCGTTCTCCAAAGCCAGCGCACCTTCCGAAAGTTTCGCGGCTCCTA
>ONRZ01000020.1 GCA_900320345.1 uncultured Lachnospiraceae bacterium
GCTATGATCTTACTCATTATCAGCCACCTCCCCATTCACAACGATATCGCAATATGCCCTGTAGTACCTGCTTGTACCCTTATTGGGCAGTATTTTCGAGAAATTGATAACTTCACACATCCCAAGCTCCTGACACTTTTCCAAAAGCCTGTGAAAATTATCGATCTCTGCCGGAGTTGACTGAGCTCTTACCTTAACCTTTGATTTTTCCGTACCTTTAAAATCAATTTCTGCACCTGTCGCTGTTTTCCTCATTATTCTTCATCCTCCTCATCTTCAATGATTTCATCACTATCAGGGGCCACTTTATGATTCCTGATATACGCTTCGAATGGCTCTACTTCCACAAGCACAACCTTTTTTCCGATCTTATACATAGCGCCTGCCTCCTTGGCAATCTCATTGAAAAACGTCCTACTTAGGCTGTAGATCCTTATCCCTTCCTGGGGGCGGATGAATTTCCGTATGTCATCGCCTTCATCCATTACCTTTCTCAGTTGATTCAATGTCTTTTCAGTTTCTGCTCTCATAACGCTGTTTTCCTCCTATTTTCCGAACACAACCGCAGCAAAAAGGACACCCTCTGAAATTTCTTCCAAACAGGTGTCCTGATTCTGAACAATATTGAATTTTATACTGATTTTCACCTTAAGCCACAAATTGGCTTAAATTTGGCTTAAGCTTGCCTTCATGTACGTTCCAGCCCGCATAAATACTGGGCCGGAGCCTAACCTATCAACCAGTCGTACATCTCCTGGTACTTAAGTGCACTGACCTTCCATGAAAAGTCGACTGCCATCGCACGGTCGATCATCTTGTTCCACTCACGCTTCTGGTTAATAAATACATCATACGCAAAACGGATGGTGCCGAGCATCTCATGTGCATTGTAGTTAAGGAAGGAGAAGCCTGTTCCGGTGCTCTCATACTTGTTGTATGATTCCACGGTATCCTTAAGGCCTCCGGTCTCACGTACGATCGGGATCGTGCCGTAACGCAGAGCCATGAGCTGCGATAATCCGCAGGGCTCAAACAGGGACGGCATCAGGAAAGCATCCGCACTCGCATATATCTTATGCGACAGACCCTCGGAATAATAGATGTTGGCAGATACCTTGTTTCCGTACTTCCAGTCAAAGTGCCTGAACATATTCTCATAACGCTCTTCACCGGTTCCGAGTATCACTATCTGTATGTCATCCATCTGGCACAGCTCATCCATCACGTATGCGATAAGATCAAAGCCCTTCTGATCAGTCAGACGGCTTACTATACCGAGCATGAACTTCTTATCATCTTTATCCAGCCCCAGTTCCTCCTGGAGTGCGCGCTTGTTCTTAACCTTCTCCTTGCGGAAATCACGTGCGTCATAAGGGAACTGTATGAACTTATCCGTAGTGGGATTGTACTCCGTATAATCGATACCGTTGACGATACCGCGAAGGTCGTTGCTGCGGGCCTTTAACAGACCGTCAAGTCCTTCTCCGTAGAACGGCATCTTGATCTCTTCCGCATAAGTCTCGCTGACCGTCGTTATCGCATCGGCAAAAACGAGACCGCCCTTTAACATGTTACCGTCCTTGTAGGCCTCAAGCTTATCAGGTGTGAAGTAATAATCCGGAAGACCCGAATATGCCTTGATAGTCTTAACATCCCATACACCCTGGAACTTAAGGTTATGGATGGTCATGATAGACTTCATGTTCCTGAAAAATTCACCTTCATGGAAACGTTCCTTAAGATATACAGGGATAAGACCTGTCTGCCAGTCGTGGCAATGAACGATATCAGGCTGATAGCCTACAACAGGCAGTATCGACAATGCTGCCTTACAGAAGAAACAGAACTTCTCAATATCCCATAATACATCACCGTAAGGCTTGGGACCGGAGAAATAGTGCTCGTTGTCCACAAAATAATAGGTGATGCCCTCATACTCTAACTTCATGATGCCGACATACAGGGTCTTATTATCCATGTCCATGTAGAAATGCCCTACATACTCCATCTTATCCCTGTATTCTGTCGAGATACACATATATTTCGGAAGAACTACCCTGCATTCAAAATACTTCTTATCGAAACACTGCGGAAGTGAACCCACAACATCTGCAAGGCCTCCTGTTTTAACAAAGGGGACACACTCGGATGCAACGAACAGAATTTTCTTCATATGAACCTCCAATTAATTCGGAATTCAATACCTGCTTATATCAAGCTTCTCGATGTTATACTTTCCTTCATAACTCGTCACCACGTTCTTATGGATCGACGAATTATTATGTGATGCGGACATTATAGTCGGATTTGAAAAATCATATTCAAGACTTCCGTCTGATTTAAGCACGATATCAGTAAACCTTACCACTGCCTCACATCCGCATGTAACACCGTCAGCCTGCGTGATCTGTACGGTATACACAAGATCCAGGACATTGTATGCATTTCCAAGCTTACCGGCTTCATCGGGATTAACTGATTTGAAATATGCCGCGCATAAAGACGGTGTCAGATATCTGAATGTCGCCTTCTGATTTATGTAAACCGGAACAAGATGTGCCTCACAGAAGATCCTCACTCCGTACTCATTGGCATCGACAAAAGCTGTCTTACCGGCCGCTATCGCCTCAGATATGACCTCCTTCGGTATCTGGTCGAGAGAACTTACGTAAGCATCCGTACCGCTCACGGTATATTCCCTTACACATTCGGCCGAAGGCGTATCTATGTAGTAATTGTCATGAAGCCTTTCATTATCATTGAAGAAGCATCTTATCGAAACGACATCACCGGCGCTGTATTTTTCCTTAAACTCCACAGGATTGAACACAAGCGACTGTATCAGCGGATTGGTGCTGTTATTCGTTATCGTCATGGTTATATCGGGTGATGTACCGGAGAATTCTACCGAAAGATCCTTAAACAGATCGTCGACGCCAAGGGGCTGTCCGTCCGTAAGACCTTCCACAGTATAGCCCTTCATCGCATCATCAACGCTAATATGGAGCTTCTTGGCAAGCTCCTTATCATAGATATAACTTATTATAAATTCATCGCCGTTCTTTAAGTTTTCATCCGGTTCGGCAAGCGCTTCTATGCCTGCGGCAAACCTTAAATACTCATCCTGCGTTACTTCTTTATTCCTGAACAGCGAATCCTTCTGCTCCAGCCTTATGACATCCACTTCATCAAAGAGCATGTCATCTTTTCTCGTAATATCGACCTTACCTGTGCCGTTGTATCCCTCGTAAGTAATCTCAAAGTAATCCGATAATATCAGCGCATCTCCGGGCGTTGCATTTACAACGACATATGCGCCCACTCCGCTTATCGCAACAATGATCGGGATAAGCAGAAATAATATCCATTTCCTCATCTGATCTCTCTTTCCGATCCTATCATTTCCCCTCTATAATGGTATGATCAGGAAAACAATGTAATATTTTCGAAACAATTCTGTAACATTTCATTCTACGGGTTACATAATAACACTAAACCGCCCTGTTTGCAAGCGTTTTCATCTCTTTTGCGTTGTTTATCACGCTTTCCGTGATCTCAACTCCACCGAGCATCCTGGCAAGTTCCCTGATAGAAGCTTCCTCATCAAGCTCATCGACTATCGTCTTTGTATGAGTACCTTCCACTTCCTTGCGTATCTCAAAATGAGAATCCGCCATTGCGGCTATCTGCGGAAGATGGGTGATGCATATGACCTGGCGCTCCTTAGAGAGCTGCTTCAGTTTTTCGGACACCTTCTGTGCGGTTCGCCCGCTGATACCCGAATCTATCTCGTCGAATATGAGTGTACCGACACTGTCCCTTGCAGCCAGCACAGTCTTTAGGGCAAGCATGATCCTTGACAGTTCACCTCCGGAAGCGACATCGGCAAGAGGTCTTAACTTCTCACCCGGATTGGTGCTTATCAAAAACTCCACACTGTCATATCCGGTCGATCCCGGCTGATCCTCATCCGCAGTAACACTTATCTCAAACCTGACATCAAGGAAATTCAGGTCTATCAACGCTTCCCTTATACTGTCTGCCAGCACCGAAGCTTCTCTTTTTCTTATATCCGAAGCCTTTTTACATAATTCGAGCAGCCTGCTCTTAATCTTATCACGGCGTTCCGTAAGCTGTGCAAGATATGCCTCACGGTCTGAAAACTTATCAAGCAGGGCCTGCTTCTCCTCAAGATATTTATTTATCTTTTCGACAGTATCCCCGTATCTGTCCTTTATGTGATTAACAACGTTCAGCCTCTCCTCAACTTCCGAAAATCTCTCGGGCGATGAATCGAGCCCGTCCTCGTAGGCCGCTATCGATCTGTTAAAATCATTCAGCAGGCTGTCTATGTCCGTAAGTTCATTTATAAGCGGCTCAAGTTCGTCATCATACTCAGCTGCCGAGCGGAGTTTTGACAATGCCCTTCCGACTGCGGCGCCTGCTGCCGCCTCGCCGTCATAACCGCAACATAAATGGGCGGCGCCCACAGCCTCGGCTATGCGTTTTGCGTTGGAGAGCTTCCTGTATTCCGCCTCCAGGGCTTCATCCTCCCCCTCTTTTACAGCGGCGCTCATTATCTCGTCTATCTCAAATCTTGCAAGCGCGGTTTCCTTATCCATATCCCTGCCGGGATCCTCCGCCGCATCAAGTTCCTTCGATACTTCGCAGTACTCCCTGTACAGACCCGCGATCCTGCCCACTAAAGCACTCAGCTCATCACCGCAGTAGCTGTCCAGTATCTCCTTATGCTTCTTCGTATAAAGCAATGACTGATGCTCATGCTGTCCGTGTATGTCAATAAGAACGGATGCCAGATCCTTGAGCATCGAGGCGGAAGCCGTCTCACCGTTTATGCGGATCACGTTCCTCCCGTTCATAACCTTGCGCTGCATCACCACCTGGTCATCCTCGCAGGGTATGTCAAGCTGCGAAAGCTTATCCTTCACCTCTTCAGAGTCTGCGCTGAATGTAAGTTCACACAGGGCGTACTCCGCATCCTCCCTTACAACATCCTTGGGCATTCTTTTACCCAGGGCAAAATTAACCGAATCGATGATGAGCGACTTACCGGCACCCGTTTCACCCGTAAGGATGTTAAGGCCGTTTGAAAGATCGATCTCCACGTCATCGATCAGCGCGATATTTTTAACATGTAGATTAAGTAGCATTTTTCTTCCTTCTTGTATAAAAGCATGCAGTACGCAGACCCGTTTCCGTGTGCCGTTCAGTTCCGGGTCTGATCGAGCAGTTTTTCTATCTCATCCATGATGTCATATGTATCTTCGACTGTCCTTACGGCGCACATCACCGTATCATCTCCGGCAATGCTGCCTACGATCTGGGGAAAATCAAGCTCATCTATCGAGGCTGCGACAGCCATCGCCATGCCCGATATCGTCTTGATCACGAGTATGTTCTGGGCCATGTCCATAGATTTGAACCCGGCCTTAAGAACATTGACGTATTTTTCGTCTATTCCGTCCCGTGTTTTTGCATGGACCGCATATCGCTGGCGTCCGTCACCTACGGGTATCTTGATAAGGTTAAGCTGCTTGATGTCCCTCGACACCGTAGCCTGTGTTACCTGATAACCCTCGTTTATAAGACGCTCGACCAGCTCCTCCTGAGTCTGTATGATATTATTCGAGATTATCTCAAGTATCTTGGTTCTTCTGACGCTGCTCATCCCTAACGATCCCTCACCCTGTTGTCCTCAGTTTTCTGCTCAGGATATCCAAAAATCCTTCCTTGCTCATCTTTATTATCTTGGTTATGCCTTCCGATCTCCTGATATCTACGGCATCACCTGCCGCAAGACTGACCGGGGATGCCCCGTCACAGGAAACATAGGCCTCATGATCATGTTTATATTTGCTCTCGCAAACCTCTATCCTTACGATATCTTCCGCCGACAGTACGACAGGCCTTGAATTGAGTGTATGCGGGCAGATCGGCGTTACCAGTATCATGCTTGCACCCGGCTCCACGATGGGGCCTCCCGCAGACAGATTGTATCCTGTCGATCCCGTAGGGGTTGATACTATTATACCGTCCGCCTCATAGGTGGTAAGGCATCTGCCGTTGACATACAGCCTGTATCTTACAACTCTCAGATCCCCGAGGCGGGTTATTACCATATCATTTAACGCTTCCTGCCTTATGCCCTTGGTCTCGACACTCAGCATCATACGCTCTTCAACATCATATCTGTCCTCAATAAGACGTTCGAGTGTCGGTATGATGTGGTCGCGTTCTACCTCGGCCAGATAACCAAGTGTCCCCAGATTTATGCCCAGTAAAGGTATATCCTTTCCGGCAAGCGCTCCGGCCACCTGTATGAGAGTCCCGTCGCCTCCGAGCACCAGTACGCATTCGGCGCCTTCGTCAACCGCCTTCTCCAGTTCATCGCGGGACACATTATCATGTGTTACACACCTGCACGAGCATATGCATTCCCTCACGTCCAGGTATTCCTTAATCGAACCGGCAACCTTGTTCTCCGGATCCTTCTCCTTATTGGAGACCACCAAAAAATTTTTCATCCCTTACCTCGTATCCTGTCTATGCCAAAGCGGAGCCCGCTTCCGCGGTAACCCTCACTATATCCTCATCCGATACATCCGGTCCGTCTGCCGGCCCCTTCTTAAGATACAGCAGATACTCTATATTTCCTTCCGGTCCCCTGATCGGTGAAAATGTAAGGCCGCAGGTCTTAAAACCCTTCTCACGGCTGAAATACACGATCTTACGGACCACTTCCTCATGGACTTCCCTGTCTCTTACCACGCCCTTCTTTCCTACTTTCTCCCTTCCCGCTTCGAACTGGGGCTTAATAAGGCAGACCATATATGCCCCCTCCTTAAGGAGTTCATAAGCGGGCGGAAGGATAAGCGTGAGCGATATGAAGGACACGTCACACGAGATAAAATCAAGCCTGTCTTCTATAGCATCAGGCTGCATGTATCTGAAATTCGTCTTCTCCATGCATACGACACGTTCGTCATTCCTGAGCTTCCAGTCAAGCTGTCCGTGCCCGACGTCCACGGCATATACCTTCGCTGCTCCGTTCTGCAGCATGCAATCGGTAAATCCGCCCGTTGAAGCACCTATATCCATGCAGATGCTTCCTTCAAGATCTATCGGGAATTCCTTAAGTGCCTTTTCAAGCTTCAGGCCTCCGCGGCTTACATACTTTAGCGGATTGCCCTTAACAAGGAGGTCTATACCCTCTTCCTCAAAGGTCGCTCCTGCCTTGTCCTCGCGCTGCCCCTTCACAAAGACATTCCCGGACATTATTATCGCCTTTGCCTTATCGCGCGAAGAGGCATAACCCTTATTTACAAGTATCACATCAAGTCTCTGTTTCATTGTTTGTGATGTTTATTTCCCCAGCTTATATAACGTGTTATTATGCGCTTTACTATGGTATCCTTATCTATCCCGACTTCCTGTTTCAGAAGATCGACATTCCCATGCTCAACATAGTCGTCGGGAAGCGCTATTATCAATACGTCCACATCCAGTTTATGCTCATATACATAATCTCTTATCTTCTCGCCGTATCCGCCGCTCTGAACACCTTCTTCAAGGGTTACGATAAGAGAATGCGAAGAGCACATCTCATCTATCACATCCGTATCCACGGGCTTGGCAAACCGTGCGTTGATAAGGCTGCAGGGGTAACCCCTGTCCTTAAGATCGCTCCTTACCTCTGCTGCCGTCTTTACCATGCTCCCAAGTGCAAACAGGGCTATGTCGTTTTCCTCATAGATCACTTCGCTCTTACCGTACTCTATTGAAGCCCTGAAATCCTCAAGTCCGTCATAGGCTTCGCCCCTCGGATATCTTATGGCGATCGGTCCTTCGTACTTAACCGCGAACTTGATCATATCCGATAATTCCCACTTATTCTTCGGGGCCATTATGGTCATGTTCGGGATGGAAGACAGATATGAGATATCAAATATTCCCTGGTGAGTCTCTCCGTCCGCACCCACAAGGCCTGCCCTGTCTATCGCGAAGATAACGGGAAGGTTCTGTATGCACACATCATGAAGCACCTGATCGTAGGCTCTCTGCAGAAATGAAGAATATATCGCGACGATCGGACATAAGCCGCCTGCCGCAAGCCCTGCCGCAAACGTGACCGCATGCTCCTCGGCTATGCCGACATCGAAAAACCTGTCGGGATACATGTTGGCAAAACGCTTAAGTCCCGTTCCGTCCGGCATTGCCGCAGTTATCGCCACAACGTTCTCATTCCTGGCTCCGAGTTTGGTCATTACGGTAGAGAAGATATCGGTATAACTTGCCTTCTTATGTCCTCTTGAGGGAAGGCCGGTCTCTATATCAAATGGCTCGGCTCCGTGGAACCTTGCGGGATGGCGCTCTGCCGGAAGATATCCCTTGCCCTTTTTGGTGATGACATGGACAAGAACGCATTTGGGTATCTTGCGCGCTTCTTTGAACATTTTTACCATCGCATTGATATCATGGCCATCAACCGGTCCCAGATACGTGATACCCATATCCTCAAAGAACATGCCGGGTACAACGAGCTGCTTGATGCCGCTCTTATAACGCTTAAGCGTATCCACTACATGCTCACCGTATTTGGGTATCCTGTTGAGGGTATTCTCAAGACCTATCTTGAAATCCTTATATGCCTCCGCAGTCCTTATCTTGCGGAGATATTTAGACATGCCGCCGACATTCTCGGCTATGGACATATTGTTATCATTGAGGATTATTATATAATTGGTATCGAGCCTGGCAGCGTTGTTAAGCGCTTCGTAAGCCATACCTCCGGTAAGTGCCCCGTCGCCTATGACCGCACATACGGTAAAATCCTCTCCCTTAAGATCACGCGCCTTAACAAGCCCGAGTCCCGCAGATATCGAAGTGGAACTGTGCCCTGTATCAAAGGCATCGCAGACACTCTCCTTACGCTTCGGAAAGCCGCTCATCCCGCCGTATTTTCTAAGCGTCTCAAAGCCGGCCTGTCTGCCCGTCAAAAGCTTATGAGTATAGGACTGATGTCCCACATCCCAGATTATCTTATCTTTGGGAAGATCGAGCGTAAGATGGAGAGCCATGGTAAGTTCCACAGCTCCGAGATTGGATCCGAGATGCCCTCCCGTCACGCTGATCTTATTTATCAGAAATTCCCTTATCTCCTGAGCAAGCTCGTCATAGCGCTCGGGCAGGATATTTTTGATATCGTTGGGTTTCTTTATATTGTCAAGCAACACGTGCGTTTACCTCTATCTGTCCCTGTTTATGAGGAACCTGATAAGTTCTTCTAAAAATTCGTTCTTAACGTTTAACGTATGGAGCAGATCCAGTGCCCTGTCCGAATACCCTTCAACATCCTTCGCGGCCGTGTTTATACCCTTAAGTGTCACATAGGTGGTCTTATGGTTCTTCGCATCCGAACCGACGGGCTTGCCAAGGACCTTCGGGTTACCGTTGACATCAAGGATGTCATCCTGTATCTGGAATGCTATACCGACTGCTTCACCGACCTGTTCCATCGTATCGATCGCATCATCATCCGCTCCGCCGAGTATGGCACCTATCATGAGGGCCGCCTGTATGAGAGCGCCTGTCTTAAGCCTGAATATGAAGAGCAGGCTGTCTTCGCTGAGATGTACATTCTTATCTTCAGCTTCAACATCATAGACCTGTCCTCCCACCATGCCGTATATGCCGGACTTTACGGCAAGCACTTTAAGTGCCCTTACCGCCCTTAAAAGAAGGACCGGATCGTCGCCGCATTTTTCAAGTGACTGAGCAGCCGTCTCATATGCCATATTAAGAAGGGCATCTCCGGTAAGTATCGCCATATCCTCACCGTATACCACATGCGTCGTCTTCTTGCCGCGGCGGTATTCATCATTATCCATCGCGGGAAGGTCATCATGTACCAGCGAATATGTATGTATCATCTCAAGCGCTGCCATGAATGCTTCGAGACACGGATGGTCACCTCCGAACAGCACACAGCTTTCCTTCATCATAACGGGGCGCAGACGCTTGCCTCCCGACAACAGGCTGTAATTCATCGCCGAGAGCACTGTCTTCTGATAACCCTCTTCGGGAAGGGCCGCATTTTTGATCACCACTTCCTCTGCATACCTTACCCTGTCGCGCAATTCTTCATTGAAATTCATCAAGATCACCTTCTTTATTCATTTTAAGGACCTGCTCTTCCACGCTCTTTATCTTCCCGTCACAATATCCGAGCAGTTCCATACCCTCTTTATACAACGCAAATGACTGCTCGAGAGGAATGTCCTTCCCGAGTTCGTTCAGAGCCTCATCAACCCTGGCAAGTGCCTCTTCAAGCGTAAGCTGCTCCATCTCTTCCTTAGTCATCATTTCACTCCTTCCATCGCCAAGGCGATCTTCTCCTTTACCTCACCTACTATCTTTCCGTCCTTCAGGTTAAGGATCACTTCATCTCCGGTTTCAACTTCACTTATGCTGCGTACCGGAGCCCCGCCTTCCTTCTCGACAAAAGCATAACCGCTGCTTAACCTCTTAAGCGGCGATACCGCTTCCATCCGCTCGATCCTTAGGTCAAACAGATGCCTCTCATTTACGATACACATCTTCATTTTCTCATTAAGGGTATCTCTTTTTTTCTCAAGCCGGTCCGTGCTGTTAAGGAGCGCCGCCTTCATAAGCTCGTTCATCTTATCGGTCGCGCCCAATACCCTCATCCTCTGCTCCCTTAATCTGTGCTCGGGACTTTGGTTTGTCATGCGGAGAAGGAGCTTCTCGTATCTGTCCTTCTTCCTGTTTATACTGTTTGTGAGGGCATCTTCAAGACTTCGCTTAAGGCCTGTGAGAGAGGCCGTGAAATCATCATACTTAAACACCGCAAGCTCCGCTCCCGCCGAGGGAGTCGGTGCTCTTAGATCTGCCACAAAATCGGCTATCGTAAAATCGATCTCATGTCCTACTGCCGATATCACCGGAACAGCGCTGTCAAAGATCGCCCGTGCCACAGGTTCTTCGTTAAAAGCCCACAGATCCTCTATCGATCCTCCGCCCCTTCCCACTATCATTACATCGACACCGATATGGTTTAAGGCATTTATTCCGTTCACTATGCTCTGCACGGCACCATCGCCCTGCACAAGAGCCGGATAAAGGATTATCCTTATATGAGGATTCCTTCGTTTCGTTATGTTTATTATGTCCCTTATCGCCGCTCCGGTAGGTGCGGTAACAACACCCAGGGTACTTATATATTTCGGTATCGGCTTCTTATACTGATCGTCAAACATACCGCTGTCGGCAAGGTCACGCTTCAGCTGTTCAAAGCGCTCGTATAAGGCTCCTCTTTCATCGGCCAGTTCGATCCTGTATGCGTACAGCTGATAAGCACCGTTTTTCGTAAACACGTCAACCTTGCCGGTGATGATTATCTGCTGTCCCTCTTCCATTTTAAATGTGAGCCCCGCGCGGTCCTGAGCAAACATCACGCAGGACAGCTTCCCTGAACTGTCCTTGATCGTAAAGTATATGTGACGGCTGGCATGATAGGTCACATTTGAGACCTCACCCTTGACCTTGATATAGTTAAGTACCTGATCTGATCCGATAAGCCGCGCGATATGATTGTTTACATCTCCAACGGAATAAACCTTCTCTTTATCCATCTAATCTCCATTGGTATCCTTGCAGGATTTGGCCACGCCCGCAAGAATTCCGTTTACAAATGATGCCGATTCATCCTGTCCGTATTTCTTCGCCAGTTCCACCGCCTCATCGATCGCAACGCCTATGGGTATATCATCATCAAATACCGTTTCATATACAGCCAGACGAAGTATTGCAAGATCTGCCTTGCCCATCCTTGCGGTATCCCAGCCCTTGGAATTGCTGTTTATCAGTTCATCGAGCTCAGGCAGTTTTTCGACTATCCTGTCGTATTTTGCCCTGATATATTTTTCATCATCTTCAGAGAACAGACACAGCCTGTCGTCATCCTCGGGGGTGTCGCTGCTCAGATCTTCCTTGTAGTTATCCTCGAAGTATCTTCTTATCTGCTCCGGCATCTCCCCGGGATCGTTAAATTCCACACGGAAAACAAGCCTGAAAATGTGTTCCCTGACTTCACTTCTTGTCATATACAGATTACTCCTCGTTAGACATATCGATCCCGACTATCCTGATCCCAACATTCGATACCTTAAGACCGGTCATATTCTCGATGGATGTTTTGACCCTCTCCTGCACATGCTTGCTGGTCACCGGGATGTTATATCCGTATTTCATAATAAGGGCAAGATCGACGGTCACCACACCCGAATCTATAACGACCTTAACCCCCTTGGACTGGGTACGAAGGCCCATCCTGCTCATAAGTTCCTTCGTCATGTTCCCGACGGTACCCGCAACTCCCTCTATCTCGGTAGCCGCTATACCTGCAATATTTCCGACAACGTCGTCCGCTATGCGCACTTCGCCGTATTCATCAACATTGATATTTTTCGACTTATCCGCTTCCTTAGCCATCACAGCACCTCCCTGCGTTTATTAATAAAAGTATACCAAACCTGCCGTAAAAAGAAAAGCATTGCCCGCCGCTATGCGAAGCCCTGATCCATCCCTGCTTACAGATAGAATATAAGCTCGTTCAGGTTTTCAAGCGTTACATAATTCACGTTCTTGGATCCGCGCAGATAGTCAAACACTCTGCCGTCCTGTGTAAGATAATCACTCATCTGTGAAAATACGCTTTCATCCGAGCACTTAACGGTCACTGATTTTTCACCGTTCGAATATGCCTTCGAAAAGATCTTCTCAAGCTTCGCTTCATCCACAGACTCAAAGAAATTGCCTTCACGCACATAGTAATAATCACGCCTTGCTGTACATTCGGGAACTTCAAAAGCATTTTCTATCGAATGGGTCGCTTCTATATCCCTTGTAGTAACGCACAGATATTCATAACTTACTTCCGGAAGCTGCGGGAGGCTTGACATCCCTTCATCCACCGTAAGATCATAGGACATATCACCCCATGTTACATCGACGTAATAATAATCACCGTTCGATCTTACCAGGTTCCATGCGTGATTTTCATTCGTATTGGTCACCCCTCGAATGACAGTGCATAACAGCCCGCACTTGTTCATCATGTACTGCATGGCTGTCGCATATCCCTGACAGACGCTGCGCCCGTTCTCGAACACGCTTAGGTAGTTCTGACCGTTCTCTGCCTTAAGATCATATTCGGTATTTTTGATTATGTACTCGTACAGATATTTTATCTTAAGATAATCATCCGTGCCATCGGGTAAGCCTTCAAGACATTTCGTAACATAAGCATCCGCCTTCTCCTGATGAGTCTGAGCCTCAGCCCTGTCCATCGTATAAAGCCCCGATACCGACAGCTTCTCGATCTCTCCGCCGCGCTCATATCTTATGAGATTATAGCCCCTCACATAGAAAAGTTCCGGGTTATCGGCAAGCACACAGGCAAATACCTTATCGACCACATCCGGATCCGTTGTGGCAACCGGTGTCTTCTCACCAAAACTGAACAGCGAATTGTAGAGAAGCTTATATACCTTCTGCTGCTCACCATCAAGAGTGTGATATGCATAATACCTGTCAGCCTTGAGCGTCTCATCAAGAGATATCCCGGCCAGCGCATCATCGGCGCTTTCGGTGTCGTCACCGTCGCCGGACTCAAGATCCACGACTTCCTCATTGACCTCGGCATCAAGATTTATCTCGGGCAGCGGAGTCACAAGGAAGGGTTCATCCTCTTCAACTTCGGAATATCTCCATTCCTCCGGGTCGAACTCCTCTTCCTCCTCTTCCCAGTCCTCGTCTTCCCAGTCTTCATCCTCCGAGTACTTTTCCTTTACGGCCTCTATGGTATCTTCAAACCACCATTTTACCGTATCGAACTTGTCCTCGAACCAGTAACCCACATCGGAAAACCAGTATTCTATGTCATAGAAAAAATCCGGCACATCGCAGCCCGTTACCGTAAAGAGCATCAGCCCGAGCAATAGCGTAAGTGCTGTTTTCCTGATCCTGTTTTTTAAAGATTCTCCGTTTCTCATCAAATACCCCGTTTTTCTTATACCCGCCCGGCTTATCAGTTCCTGCCGAATTCCGCCAGTTTAAGGCCTTCGTTCCTCTCAAGCACCATACCCACACTCCAGCTGTTCACAAACAAAAGGAGCGGATTGCCCTTAAGATCCTGTATCTTCTTCATATCAGAGGTTCCCGTTATCTTCGAAACATCCACCTCATCCTTGTTCTCTATCCATCTTATATATTCGTACGGCAGATTTTCCAGCCTGATATCTACATTATACTCATTCTCGAGCCTGTATTTGAGCACCTCAAACTGCAGTACACCCACAACGCCCACGATGATCTCCTCCATACCGGAACCGATCTCCTGGAAGATCTGGATCGCGCCTTCCTGGGCTATCTGGCTGATTCCCTTGACGAACTGCTTACGCTTCATCGTATCCATCTGCCTTACCCTTGCAAAATGCTCCGGCGCAAAGGTCGGGATCCCTTCGTACTCGAAGGTCTTATCCGGCATGCATATGGTATCCCCAATTGAGAATACGCCCGGATCAAAGACGCCGATTATATCGCCCGCATAGGCCTCATCCACGATATGCCTTGAATCCGCCATCATCTGCTGGGGCTGCGAGAGCCTCATTACACGGCCTCCCTGTACATGCTTTACCTCCATACCGGCATCAAACCTTCCCGAGCAGATACGCATGAACGCGATACGGTCACGGTGCGCCTTGTTCATGTTCGCCTGGATCTTGAACACGAACGCCGAGAAATCATTTTCACACGGATCTATGATCCCTATATCAGCCTTCCTTGCAAGCGGCGTTGTCGTCATCTTGAGGAAATACTTAAGGAACATCTCGACACCGAAGTTCGTTAATGCTGAACCGAAAAATACAGGCGACAATTTTCCCTGCTGTACCCTCTCAAGATCGAATTCCTCGCTGGCCCCGTCTATCAGCTCTATCTCCTCAAGCAGAGTGTCGCAGGCATCATCCCCTATATACTCGCGCAGCTTAGCCTCATCCGAGAGCGGGAGTTCCTCCGTATGGCCTTCCTTCGTTCCCTTCTCCGTATCCGAAAAGGTATAGACCACCCCGAGCTCCTTCTCTATATCATCCAGCAGTTCAAATGTGTCGTTTGCATCCCTGTCGAGCTTATTAATGAATGTGAAGATCGGGATACCGCGCATTGCGCATACCTTGAAGAGCTTCCTCGTCTGCGCCTCGACACCCTTGCTGGCATCGATGACCATCACGGCCGAATCCGCAGCCATTAAGGTCCTGTAGGTATCCTCCGAGAAATCCTGATGGCCCGGAGTATCCAGTATGTTTATGCAGAAGCCGCCGTACTCAAACTGCAGCACGGATGAGGTTACCGATATACCTCTCTCCTTCTCGATCTCCATCCAGTCGGAGACCGCATGCCTGGCCGTAGCCTTGCCCTTTACGGAGCCCGCAAGATTGATCGCGCCGCCGTAGAGCAGGAATTTTTCCGTTAAAGTTGTCTTACCCGCATCGGGGTGTGAAATTATGGCGAAGGTACGCCGTTTGTTTATCTCGTTTTCGTACATCTCTATATCCTATTCTATCTATATTCTAATACGCTCGATCCTCGGAGTATTCCACCGCAAGCGGCCCCACTAGGCCGAACTAACTGCTACTTCAACTAAACGCCCAAGCTATTCGCCCGACGATCCGCTCATAGCTTGGTCGTCAAGTTTCCGTACGCAGTGGATTTCGGCTCCGTTCTATGGCCTGAACGCTTGCTTGTGAAACATCCTCGTATCTCGCTTGATCTTGCATATCATTCTAACCGGTTGCTCATAAGACAGAAGAACCGTCCCCGTGTCTTGAAGCCTGATGAGTTCGTCAAATGTCGCTTTGGAATATTTCATCCCGGCTCGCCCGCTCGAAATACTCCGCGGATCGAGCGAACTACAACAATGAAGCCCCCTCTGTCTTTCCTTCGACGCCGAGGTAATCAAGTACGGTTGCACCGATGTCGGCGAACGTGTTCCTGATGCCAAGGTTGCCGGGTTTTATATTCCTGCCGTACATGAGCAGCGGCACGCATTCACGTGTATGATCCGTAGTCTTTAGGAAGGCGGGATCGCAGCCGTGATCGGCAGTGATCATGAGGACATCGTCGTCGCGCATCTTCCCTATGATCTCGGGCAGCTTGGCGTCGAAATACGCAACGGCCTTCGCATAACCGTCAATGTCACGTCTGTGGCCGTAAAGCATATCGTAATCAACGAGGTTCACGAACATGATCCCCTTCCAGTCCTTGTCCATATATTCTATCGTCTTCTCGATACCGTCAGGATTGCCTGTCGTATATGTATGTTCTGTTATGCCGGACCCGGCGAAGATATCGAATATCTTGCCTATCGCGATCGAATCCATTCCGGCACCCATGATATGGTTAAGCATCGTGTCCGCGGGAGGTACGAGGGAAAAATCATGCCTGTTGCTCGTCCTTGTGTAATTGCCGTTGCTTCCTACAAAAGGCCTGGCTATGACGCGTCCGACACCATACTTGCCGATGAGGCCTCTGCGGCAGGTCCTGCATATTTCATAAAGTTCTTCAAGCGGGACCACGTCCTCATGCGCCGCTATCTGAAGCACCGAATCTGCCGAAGTATATACTATGAGCTTCCCGGTCTTCACATGCTCATCGCCGTAATCATTTATGACCTTGGTACCCGAATACGGTTTATTGCAAAGCACATCCCTTCCGGTATGCTTCTTTATCTCATCAATGACTTCCTGCGGAAAACCGTCGGGGAAAGTCGGCAGCGGTTCCCTCGATATGATACCGGCTATCTCCCAGTGTCCGATCGTCGTATCCTTGCCTGCGGACGCTTCCCTCATGCGGGCATATGCACCCGTCGGCTCAGCCGTTCCCTCATCATAATCGATCCCGTCTATGTTAAAAAGACCGAGTTTTCTGAGATTATCCGCCTTAAATTCACTGCTCCCGTAGCAGGATCTCATTGTATCTGTTCCGGCATCTCCGAACTTATCCGCATCGGGTGCGTCACCTATTCCAAAACTGTCCATCACTATCAGGATCACTCTTTTATTCATACGCTGTCCCTCCATATCAATCCAACATTATATGTTATCATACCGGGCGATGTTTTTCCATAATATCTGCCTTAATTAGCCCTTTTTGATGCGGTTATTTCCCGGGATGTTACATTGCATATGCGTTGTATGATTTATCAGACAATTTGGCTATTTGTTTATAAATAACGTATACCCCAATTATATTTACAGACTTATCCACATTTCAAAAATTTTCAATTTTGAAACATTCGATTTTACAGATATCCACAATGTTAACAGCGAAAATATCCAGTATTTACTTGCCTTTGCGGTAAAGATTTACATAATTATGCAAATCTTTAAATTTTGTTTTAATGTTTCGATTTCCTGTGGAAAAGTCTGTGATTAGCGTTTTTATGCATATTCCGTTTGTCAAGTATTTCTTTTGCGATTTGTTTGTATGGGGTGTTATTTTATAAAGAATTGTCTGAAAACTTCATTTTACATAATACGGGCGCAGGTAAACCTGCGCCCTGTATTTTATCTTATGATCAGTTTGCATCCTTGATAGAGAAACTTATCCTGCCCATCTTGTCCTTACCGAGGCACTTACATGTAACTGCATCGCCAAGTGTAAGCACATCCTCGACACGGTTGATCCTCTCCTTAGCGATCTTGCTTATGTGGACCATTCCTTCCTTGCCGGGAGCAAACTCAATGAACGCACCGAATTCCTTGATGCTTACGACCTTGCCCTTATACAGCTTGCCTTCTTCGAATTCGGAAACTATCGTGTTGATATATTCGATAGCCTTGTCCATACCCTCCTTCTCGGTACCGCATACGGATACGGAGCCATCATCCGTGATGTCGATCTTAACGCCGCACTCATCGATGATAGCGTTGATCGTCTTGCCGCGCTGGCCGACAACATCACCGATCTTCTCGGGATCGATCTTGATCTGGACGATCTTGGGAGCGTACTCGTTAACTGTCTTCCTGGGCTCTGCTATTGCAGGCTTCATGCAGTTATCCATGATGAAGAGCCTTGCCTCACGGCAGCGTGCGATAGCACCCTCAACTATAGGCCTTGTAAGACCGTGGATCTTGATATCCATCTGTATCGCCGTGATACCCTCTGTAGTACCGGTAACCTTGAAGTCCATATCTCCGAAGAAGTCCTCAAGACCCTGGATATCTGTAAGCAGTACAAAATCATCATCGGTATCGCCTGTTACAAGACCACAGGAAATACCTGCAACCATCTTCTTGATCGGAACACCTGCTGCCATAAGCGACATACATGAAGCGCAGGTAGAAGCCATTGATGTCGATCCGTTGGATTCGAAGGTCTCGGATACGCAGCGGATCGCGTAAGGGAATTCTTCCTCGGAAGGAAGCACCGGAATAAGTGCTCTCTCTGCCAAAGCTCCGTGACCGATCTCACGACGTCCCGGTCCTCTTGAAGGCTTCGTCTCGCCTACAGAGTAGCTCGGGAAGTTATAATGATGCATATAACGCTTGTTTACTTCGTTTGAATCAAGACCGTCTATCCTCTGCATCTCGGAAAGAGGTGCAAGGGTACAGATATCGCAGATCTGTGTCTGTCCACGTGTGAACATCGCAGAACCGTGAACGCGGGGTATAAGGTCTACCTCTGCTGCAAGAGGACGGATCTGGGTAATCTCACGACCGTCGGGACGCTTGTGATCCTTAAGGATCATCTTACGTACGGTCTTCTTCTCGTACTGGTATATAGCCTCGCCAAGGATAGCAAGCCAATCCTCATTGTCGGCAAAAGCCTCTTCAAGACGCTCGGTTATCTTACGGATATTTTCCTCACGAACCTGCTTCTCGTCCGTAAATACCGCTACTTCCATCTCCTCGGGAGGAACGATCTCCTTCATCTTTGCAAAAAGCTCATCGGGAATAGCGCAGGATTCATACTCATGCTTGGGCTTGCCTACCTCGGCAACCATCTTGTTTATGAACTCGATGATCTTCTGGTTCTCCTCATGAGCCATGTAGATGGCCTCGATCATCTTCGCTTCGGGTATCTCGTTTGCGCCTGCCTCGATCATTATGACCTTCTCGGCTGTCGAAGCAACTGTAAGGTTAAGATCGCCGCTCTTCCACTGCTCCTGGCTGGGATTGATGATGAACTGTCCATCTACCATACCAACCTGGGTGGTAGCACAGGGACCGCAGAACGGTATATCGGATATGGATGTTGCGATAGCGGAACCAAGCATCGCAACAAGCTCCGGACGGCACTCGGGATCAACCGATAATACCAGGTTGTTAAGAGTACAGTCGTTCCTGTAATCCTTAGGGAAAAGAGGACGCATCGGACGGTCGATGACACGTGCGGTGAGCACAGCATTCTCGCTTGCCTTACCCTCTCTCTTGTTAAAACCTCCGGGGATCTTGCCCACGGCATACATCTTCTCTTCAAACTCAACGCTGAGCGGGAAGAAATCAATACCTTCCCTGGGCTTGTCGGATGCCGTAGCCGTTGACAGTACGGTCGTATCTCCGTAATGCATAAGGGCAGCACCGTTAGCCTGCTTGGCAACACGTCCCACATCTACCGTAAGGGTACGTCCGCCAATCTCGATAGAATAACTCTTGTACATTTTTCTCTCCTTCCTATGTTTTACATGTACTTCAAGACGGAAGGATTCTCCGAAACTACTTAACTGCTCACGATTTCCTCTACATAAAAATGTAGAAATCCTGCCGGATTTCTTTGATGCCTCAAATTTCGTCATAAGGGGTACCGCTTGCGGTGGATTCCTTATGACTTTGTCCGGCGGCTCTCATACTCATTCGGAGCATGGGCAGTTAAGTGGTCTCGGTATAACTTCCGTCTTAAGTTCCTTATTATAACAAACGAACGCAGTCACGCATTGTACATGCAAAACTGCGTTCATTTATCATGCGGAATTATTACTTCCTCAGACCGAGTCTCTCTATAAGTGAACGATAACGCTCAATGTCCTTCTTCTTAAGATATGCGAGCAGGCCACGTCTCTGACCTATCATCTTATACATACCTCTTGCCGAATGGTGGTCACCGGGATTAGCCTTAAGATGCTCGGTAAGCTCCTTGATCCTCTCGGTAAGGACTGCTACCTGAACCTCGGGTGAACCTGTGTCTCCCTCTGTTCTTGCGAACTTCGTGATGATCTCTGTCTTCTTCTCTTTACTTATCATTTCTATCCTCCTTAAATATATGCGCCGGAAGATCTTCGTTCCGGCTATCAGCCACACACCGCGCAGCGGGTCGGAATTCCCGCAACATGGCATGGGTAACACAACATTGTGTATTCTACCACAAAGCCGCCGCCTTGTAAAGTAACTCTTATATCTGTCAAGCCTGTCCTTCCAATACGATCACGAGGCCTGTGCCATACGTTTATCCGCCGCGGATACCTTCTTGGCATTGCCCGGATCGTTATCCATCACGGAGAAGGCAATATTCGTCGCATGATCCGCCACTCTCTCAAGTCCCGAGATTATATCAGAAAACAGCATCCCGGCCTCCGGTGTGCATTCGTTGGCTGTCAGACGGTCGATATGCTTCTGCTGGAGTTCCCTCTCCTTCTCATCCACCGCATCCTCGAGCGAAAGTATATCCCGAAGATGTTCATCGGTCCCTGTAGAAAACATCTCTATAGCAAAACGGATAAGCGTATTTACCATATCCAGCATGTCACCGAGTTCGCGCATAGCATCCTTGCTGAAACCGACGCCCTTCTCGATCCTCATTTTTGCCGAATCGGCAACATTCTCGGCATGATCTCCTATACGTTCTATATCATTCACGACATGGAACAGGCCACCGATGCTCTTGGCATCATCAACCGGAAGGTTGGTCTGGCTTATCTTCACAAGGTAGTTGGTTATCTCATGGTTGAGGAAGTTGATGTTCTGCTCAACCTCATAAACTTCATCTATATCCTCCTGATCGAGGGTTATGAGCGCGTTCATGGCACGGTTGAGGTTCTCGCTTGCAAGCAGAGCCATTCTCTCAAGCTCCTTGGTGGCTTCAAACACGGCCGTTGCGGGTGAGAAGATGTTCTTGCCGCCTATGTATTCAAGCTGCAGCTTCGCACGGTATCCGATCTCCTTCTCCTCGCCGGGTACGAGCAGATACGTCATCTTTACAAGAAGGCCCGAGAACGGGAAGAGTATGGCTACCTGGAACAGCTTGAAGATCGTATGTGCGTTAGCGACCTGACGGCCGAGATTCTCGCCCGATACCCTGGTAAGGAGATCTACCACCCATTCCATTCCGAATATCAGGATCACATACATTATTATCGTACCGATTATATTGAACAGAAGATGTATAAGAGCCGCCCTCTTGGCATTCTTCTTACCGGAAAAGGCGGTTATCATAGCCGTCGCACAGGCGCCTATGTTACATCCCAAGATTATGAACAGACAGATGCGGATATCCAAAAGGCCCTGATTGGCCATGACCAGTATGATGCTGACCGTAACGGATGAACTCTGGATGATCGCGGTAACGACCGTACCGATGAGAACTGCAAGAAGCGGGCTCTTGAGCGAACCGAAGAACGAAAGCACCGCCGGTATATCACTTACGCCGCCCATGGCTTCCGACATGATCGCAAGACCCATGAACAGCACACCGAAGCCGGTAAGTATCTCACCGACCTTCTGTATCATATCCTTTTTGATAAAGCAGAACATTATCACGCCCAGGAACACAAATGCGGGGGCGTATTCAGAAAGGTTAAAAGAAACGAGCTGTGCAGTGACCGTGGTACCTATGTTGGCACCGAGTATTACTCCGACCGCCTGGCTCAGAGTCATTATCCCCGAGTTAACAAAGGTCACTACCATCATCGTACATGCGCTTGATGACTGGATTATACCGGTGAATACGATACCGACGAGCATTCCCGTGAACCTGTTCTTGGTAAAGAACTCAAGGATATTTCGAAGCTTGGCTCCTGCCGTCTTCTCAATGCCGGAATTCATCATGCTCATTCCGAACAGGAACAGTCCCAGGCCTCCGGCCAATGTCAACAACGTCGTCGTTACCATAATTCTCCTCTTGCCGCCGCTACCGATCCCATAAGCTGTCTCAATCCGAATAAACGTATAATGCGCGGCCCTGTAATTTGATCACTTATCTGCCATATATATTTTATGCTAAGGGATTTCAATAAACAAGAGGTTTGTGAAAAGCCGTGGATTTTTGTTGAAAAATAACAAGCCTCATCAAGTTTGCGGATGATTTTTATGCCATTTTTCACCTTCGGCAACATCTGTCTTGAGCTGTTCCTTAAGGGCATCAAGCGAAGCAAACTTAAGCTCGGGCCTCAAGAACTCATAGAGGCTGACCGTAAGCTCCTCACCGTAGATCTCGCCTTCAAAATCATAGATATATGTCTCTATGCCAATGGCAGCTCCGTCCTTCTCAACGGTCGGCTTTCTTCCTATGTTTGTGATCGCCTCATACCTTCTGCCATCATACTCAACAGCCGAAAAATACACCCCGTTCGGAGGCATGAGCTTGTCTTCCTTGGGGATCAGGTTGACTGTAGGCATACCGAGAGTCCTGCCGATTCGCCTTCCGTGCATAACTTCGCCGTAGAAAAAATACGGATACAGGAGCATATCGTTCGCAGTCCTGATATCTCCCCTCTCTATACATTCACGGATAGCGGTCGAACTTATCTCGTTGTCTTCCTTTTTTAACTTATCGATCACGATCACATCGTATCCGTAATCCCCGGCATACTCCAAAAGTGTCCGGGCACTCCCGCGGCCCCTGTGTCCGAACTTAAGGTCGGAACCGGCAACGATCGCCTTCATGTTAAGCCGCTCTATCAGGAACTCCTCGACAAACCTCTCAGGACTGATGGCGGCAGTCTTTACATTGAACGGAAACTCTATGAGATGATCGACACCTATCTTCTCAAATATCCTGCGTTTCTCAAGATTGGTCGTAAGCACCCTGCTCTCCGTCCCGTCAAGCAACTGTGCGACCGGAATATCGAATGTAAAGATCACGCTTTTCAGGCCACGCTTTCGAAATTCTTTCATCCTTTCGAATATCTCGGCATGTCCCCTGTGGATCCCATCGAATTTTCCGATCGTCACAACCGTAGGTTCTTCTATATTAAAATCTATTGTATCGGATATTATCTTCATGATATCTTCTCCGCAAGGATCTAAGTCCGGTCGGGTATGAACATCTTATACGGTCTGTATATGCCTCTCTCGTTATCAAAAAAGAACACTCCGTAGAAAGTCCCTGCGGAATCATAGACACGATAACGCTCCCCGTCGGTTCCTTCGTTCTTTTCAAGTATATCACGTCTGCGGAACGGATTGCCGTTATACAGAAGCCTGTCGGCAGCCTCGCCAAGTCTTATGCTGCCATACCGGGCAAACACTTCATCCACGGGGATAAGGATATCGTCAAGCTTTCCCGCATCGGCATATTCCTGTACGGCGGCAAGAGTCACAGCATCCGATATGCCGAATTCGCCCACACGCCTTCTGACAAGCCTCTCCATCGTACCGCCGCAGCCAAGGCTCTGTCCTATATCATGGCACAGTGTACGTATATACGTACCCTTGGAACAGGTTACACGCATGGTCACTCTCGGCAGATCCATATCAAGAACATCGATCGAATATATCGCGACCGGGCGCGGCTTGCGTTCCACAGTCTCTCCGCGGCGCGCAAGTTCATAGAGTTTCTTTCCTCCGATCTTAATAGCCGAATACATCGGGGGTATCTGCTCTATGTCCCCGGTAAATTTCCGTATACATGAAATGACATCAGCCTCAGTCAGGTTGACGTCCATTTCCGTAAGTACATTTCCCGTTGTATCCTGTGTATCTGTAGTGATACCAAGGAGCAATGTTGCTTCATATTCCTTGGTCTTATCCGCAAGAAGATCGCAGACGCCTGTCGCACTGCCCAGACATACAGGCAGAACTCCCGTTGCATCGGGATCGAGCGTGCCTGTGTGGCCTATCTTTTTCTGATGGCATATACCCCTAAGCTTGGCGACAACGTCGAAAGATGTGAAGCCCCGTTCCTTATTTATGATGATTATCCCGTTCATATTATATCTGTATCCGGGAAGATCATTCCTGATCCTCCAACTGCTTCTCGATATGTTCACTCAGGTTATTGAGCACATCATAGAAAGTTCCGTTCATATTACAGCCGGCTGCGCGTACATGACCGCCTCCGCCAAAGTACGATGCCACCTTCGCTACATCGACCTTGCCGTTACTGCGCATGCTGACCTTATATTCGAGCGTGCCGGTCTCATACATGAAGATCGCCACCTCAACGCCCTTTGTTACCTGGAGCTGATTTACTATGCCCTCAAGATCCTTGGAATCGGCACCGTAAAAGTCCATTGCCTTGCGGTCTATGCTGCTGGCTATGCATCTTCCGTCCATGAAGAGTATGCTCTCAAGCAGCGAGCGCCCTAAGATCTGGTTCTGCATGTAAGTCTT
>ONRZ01000001.1 GCA_900320345.1 uncultured Lachnospiraceae bacterium
GGAATTTATAAGAGAAGCGGAGTTTACCTTTTGGCCAACAGACTTTACATATCTTCCGAGTACTATCTTGACGATGACCGCTGCACCCACGATCACCAGTGACACAACAGAATATTCAGGTGTGACCGGGTTCAGGATCTTCTCCACCGATTCTTCAAAAGATGTTAATCCAGCATACAATACGATAACGGAGATTATCATGGCGCTCAGATATTCGATACGTCCGTATCCGAAGGGATGCTTCTTATCCGGCTCACGTCCCGCAAGTTTGGTCCCTATGATCGTGACAAGTGAACTGCCCGCGTCCGAAATATTGTTGACCGCATCCATGATTATGGCGATGGAATCCGTCATGTCCCGATAACTGCCTTGAAGGCGGCGAGGAGGACGTTGGCACCGATGCCTATGATGCTTGTTCTTATTATTTTTGATTCTCTTGTGCGCCCCGCATTGCCGGGGATCCCGTTTTCATTTGGTGCCATCGGTCTCATGATAAGCTCCTTTATAAAATGCCAATAATAACAGCACCGGGAGAACACCTTTAAAGAGTGCGGTATCCCGGTGCTGCTCATTAAAATGTTTTAGTTAACGCCCTTCTCAAGAGCAAGGGTTCTTGTTGTTATATCACAAACCTCGGAAGGTCCGTAATACTGGATGGCTCCGGGATAAGTAAAGCATGTCTTGACCGCCCACTCATCACGCTTGGAAGCAAAGTATTTAAACGGTGCGCCGTCAAGCTCAACAAGAGCCTTTCTGATAACCGGCTTATCCTGACCGTTCCTTCTCTCTATGTTCATCATCTTGGTTATCGGCATGCCGCCTGCAACCCAGTCCTCAGCGGGAGCTGACAGATTTGATACCTTTGACAGATATCCGGTGTAGCCGTACTGGATGAGCATGAAAGCATTGTAGCCGAGTGAATAGCAGTAGTCAGCATCGAAGTTCGAAGGGAATGCACATCTTCCTTCGTAACCGAAGAAGTGATGCTGTGCACCGAACTTACCCTTGTATGTGCCGGCTTCCTTCCTCTTTGCAAGTTCGTTCTTAACCATCTCAGAGAAGAGCTTCTCGGATTCGATGAGTGATACCTGAACGTTGCCGTGAGGATCTCTCTCGAGGAAGAGCTGCTGCTGGATGCCCTGGGGAAGAATATCGAATACCTTGAAGGATTCTGCCGTAAGTCCCTTCTTTATGAAATCATATTTTGCATTCCAGTCGGGAAGAGCGTTGAACTCATCCGTCTTCTTTCCTGCAAGGAGCTCGTTGATCTCTGCGATAAGAGCCGAGAATTCTGGAACGAACTCAACTATGCCTTCGGGGATTATGGCAACGCCGAAGTTCTCACCGTTGTTACCGCGTTTCTCAACCGCATCGGCTATATAATTCGTGATCTGGGCAAGAGACATCTTCTTTGCTGCTACTTCCTCACCTATAAGGCAGATATTGGGCTGAGTCTCGAGTGCGCACTCAAGAGCAACGTGCGAAGCACTCCTTCCCATAACCTTTATGAAATGCCAGTACTTCTTGGCTGAATTTGCATCTCTCTCGATATTGCCGATAAGTTCGGAATATGTCTTGGTAGCTGTATCGAAACCAAAGGATGCTTCGATGTCTTCGTTCTTAAGATCGCCGTCGATCGTCTTGGGACATCCGATGACCTGGACGCCTGTGTTATGAGCTGCCATGTATTCCGCAAGTACGGCAGCATTTGTATTTGAATCGTCGCCGCCGATTATAACGATAGCGGTGAGCCCGTGCTTTTTGGCAACTTCCGTAACGATCTTGAACTGATCCTCTGTCTCGAGCTTTGTACGTCCGGAACCGATGATATCGAAACCGCCGGTATTCCTGTATGCATCGATGTAAGCATCATCGAATTCGATAAAGTCATCATCGATGAGTCCGCTCGGGCCGCCCTTGAAACCGAGAAGCACGTTATTCTTGTCGGTAGCCTTGATGGCATCATACAGACCGCAGACAACGTTATGTCCGCCGGGTGCCTGTCCGCCGGAAAGGATAACGCCAACGACCTGCTTCTTTGCAGCCGAGGTGTTGGTGCCCTTTTCAAATGTTATCTCATTTTTTCCGTAGGTGTTAGGGAAGAGAGCCTTGATCTTGTCCTGATCGGCTACGCTTGCCGTAGCAGCGCCGTCCTTAACACAGATCTCCGAGATACCGTTCCTGAGCATTCCCGGAAGCTTCGGGGTATACTCGTATCTTGCCTTCTGAAGGGGTGAAAGATTCATGATTTATCTCCTTTTAAAATGAATTACTCATACAGATATTGAGCGTATGTATTATAGCACATCCGTCTGCCCATGCCAACTTAAAAAGGCGTCGGAGGTTGACAGTTTCGGGAAAATCATATACTTTATTTAGGTAAAACATTAATGTTATACAAAGAGGAGAAGATCGATCATGAAAAAACTTATTTTATCAGCTTTTGCAATACTTACGTCACTTGCTCTTCTGGCAGGATGCGGCAAGGCTTCCGGGAGTGGAGCTTCGGGTTCGGACAGGAAGACATTTACGGTGGGTTTTGATGCGGAATTCCCGCCCTATGGTTACATGGACGACAAGGGAGAGTATAAAGGATTTGACCTTGACCTTGCACAGGAGGTCTGCAACAGGAAGGGATGGGAACTTAAGAAGCAGCCGATAGACTGGGATGCCAAGGACATGGAACTTTCGTCAGGCGCTATCGATTGTATTTGGAACGGCTTTACTATCCAGGGACGTGAGGATTCCTATACATGGACGATACCATATGTGGATAATTCACAGGTATTTGTCGTAAAGACCGATTCCGGCATTAAGACACCCGCGGATCTGGCAGGTAAGAAGGTGGGAGTACAGAAGGATTCGTCTGCTCTTGCCGCTCTTGAAGGAGATTCGAAGGATCTTGCGGATACATTCGAAGAGCTCGTTCAGTATGCGGATTACAATATGGGATTCATGGATCTTGAAGCAGGTGCCATCAATGCTATCGCAATAGATATAGGAGTTGCCAATTATCAGATCGCTCAGAAGGGAGACGGATATGTGATCCTTGATGAGCAGCTTGCATCCGAGCAGTACGGAGTAGGTTTCCTTAAGGGAAATACGGAACTTAAGGATGAGGTAGAGGCAGTGCTTAAGGAGATGGCGGATGACGGAACGATCCTAAAGATAGCGAAGGAATACTCCGATTTCGGAATGGAAGAAGCCATCTGCATAGGAAAATGATCGAAGCCTTAACGGGTATGATATATGAATCTTAGTGTAATGATCCAGGAATTAGCCAAGGGAATGATCGTGTCAGTGGAGATTTTTCTGCTGACACTGCTGTTTTCCCTGCCGCTCGGACTTCTGGTCGCGTTCGGAAGGATGTCGAAGAAAAAGATCCTTTCGTCGGTGGTCAAGTTCTATATAGCCATTATGAGGGGAACGCCTCTTATGCTCCAGCTCATAGTGGTATATTTTGCGCCTTTCTATATCTTCGGGATGGATTTGAACGGATTCAGGATGCCGGCGATAATAATCGCCTTTTCGGTCAACTATGCAGCCTATTTTGCCGAGATCTACAGGGGCGGTATAGAGGCTATACCGAAGGGGCAGTACGAAGCGGCTGAGGTACTCGGTTATAACAGGGTACAGACTTTCTTCAGGATAATCTTTCCGCAGGTCATAAAGATAATAACGCCGAGCGTTACCAATGAGACCATAACGCTCGTCAAGGACACATCGCTTGCTTTCGTGCTCGCGCAGGCCGAGATGTTTACGAAAGCCAAGCAGATAGCGGCCAAGGAAGCATCTGTGGGTCCTCTTATGGTAGCGGGCGTGTTCTATTTTGTATTTAATTATGTTGTCGCATTTGTGATGGAACGGATCGAGAAGAAACTGGATTACTATTAAGCCATGGAAAACAGGACAATACTTGAAATTAAGAATATACGCAAATCTTTTGACGGTACTGAGGTCCTTAATGATATCTCGCTTACCGTTCATGAGGGTGAGGTCGTATCCATAATCGGACCTTCGGGATCCGGGAAGTCGACCATACTCCGTTGTGCGACGCTGCTTGAGACGATGGACGGAGGATCTCTTATATACGAGGGCAATACGGCAGCGAGTGATGAGAGCGGCAGCATGGTATATGCGGATAAACAGCAGCTTAAGAAGATAAGGGGATATTTCGGACTTGTGTTCCAGAATTTCAACCTTTTTCCGCATTATTCGGTACTTAAGAATATAACCGAGCCTGTTGTATTGTCGGGCAAGGCCGGTAAGAATGAGGCCAAGGAACAGGCGCTGTCACTGCTTGAACGTCTGGGACTCAAGGATAAGGCAAATGCATATCCCGGCAGCTTATCGGGCGGACAGAAACAGCGTGTCTCGATAGCAAGGGCGCTTGCAATGCAGCCTGAGATACTCTTCTTTGATGAACCGACATCGGCTCTCGACCCGGAACTTACGGGAGAGGTGTTAAAGGTCATAAAGGCGCTTGCAGCGGAGCATATGACCATGGTGATAGTCACTCATGAAATGAAGTTCGCAAGAGAGGTATCGGACCGGATAATCTTCATGGAAAACGGAGTGATCCATTCACAGGGTACACCCGAGGAACTGTTCAATTCCGATGATGAGCGCCTTAAGGCTTTCATCGGCAGACTCGAAGCTTAATGAAACGTGAGACGATTCCTTGTTTCAAAAAAATACAGGATCATAAATGAAAAAAAGGATACTTGATTACAGAAACAGAATAGACAGGCTGCTTGTATCGAATGATGAGGAGACCGACTGGAATGCCGTAATGGAAGAACATCTTATCCAGATCGGCTTTTTTCAGCATGAGAGGCTGATACATCTTCTGGTAACGATGCTTTTTGCTATAATAACATTCATATGCGTCGCGGTTTACATAATGTCCGGCGCGGTATATGTGCTGGCATTGATCGGAATCCTGTTAGTTCTGCTCGTTCCTTATATAATGCATTATTATCTGCTTGAAAATGAGACGCAGAAGATGTATGAGCAGTATGACAAGATATTAAAAAGGATCAAAGGCTCTGCCTTATGATCCCTTATGATGCTCCTGCTTTATCGCATACATCCTTTTATCTGCCAGATGTGTGAGTGCTTCTATATCCGAGATATTATCGCTGATGCTGGCCGCGTAGGCTATACTTGCCTTTACTTCCATCGGAAAATCATTCTTGATACTGAAGTCACGAAGATGATCGTGTATCATCTTTTCTTTCTTTTCAAGGATCGCATCGGAAGCATAATGTCCTATCACGGTGAACTCGTCGCCGCCCATCCTGACTTTGATATCCTCTTCTTCGAAAACTTCCTTAATGGCATCGGCAAGTGCCTTTATTGCCTTGTCACCAAAGGAATGACCGAATCGGTCATTAATCTTTTTCAGGTTATCAAGATCCATACACATAACGAATACGCAGCCTTCATTCTTATCATAGAGCCCGGGAAGGAACTCCGAATATCCGAAACGGTTATATAATCCGGTCAGAGCGTCGGTGATATAAAGGTCGCGCAGTTTATCGTTCATTTCATTCAGCGCCATACGCTGCTTGATATTGACAAGTGCGAGGGATATGTTATCCATGAGGAAGCGGTGCCCGCCGCTCCCGATGAAATTGCTGTCAAACGGCATGACGCAGTAGCCGAAAGTCTGCGCGTCAAAATGAACCGCAGCAAATACATAGATCTTCTGCTCATCGGACATAAATGAAGAAGGAAGCAATGAGACAGAGGTGTCGATCTCCTCGGTGTTATCCTCAAGATATGCCATCATTTTTCTGGAGAACGGTTCCCTGTTGCTTACATAATCGATGTTAGAGAAATCCTCGTTCAGGCAAAGAGCATATTTGGGAATATCAAGAGCTGTTCTTGTCTTGTTCATGGACTGCCTGAATGCGCGCATGTCGGGAGTGCATAAGAGTATCTTCCTTGCGGTATCTATCTTCAGGGAATCCTCCTGCCTGTCCCTTGCTTTCATAAGGTTTTTAAGATAATCGGAGCGGAGATTACGGGTGGAGATCGCACATCCGCAGCTTTCGTTCGGAACTACCTTTCCTATGGTAAAATGCTGCATGATGGGCTTGCCGGAGCGGACCATTTTTATAAGGCCGTCTGCGGCATCGTATCCGAGCTGCTCCCATGATCTGTTTATACTGGTTATCGAGGGAATGAAATCCTGTCCCATATCCATATTGTCAAATCCGGTGATCCTGAAATCCTCCGGAGCCTCGTAACCGTCTTCCCTTGCGGAGAGAAGGTATCCGTAGGCCATATGGTCGTTTGCCGAAATGATACAGTCCGGAATGTGGAGCCCCTGTGCCTTGAAATCCAGATAGGCCTGTCTACCGTCCTCGATAAGATACCTGTAATGCCTTACCCGATTGTAGTCGACCGGAATGTCATGAGCATTCATGCAGTCAACAAATGCCTGGTATCTTAACTGGTTTTCTTCGTGTGTGGCAGGGCCTCCCATATAATTGAGCACGCGGCACTTATGATATGTTATCATGTGCTCGACAAGCTCATACATGGATGCGTAATTATCGATGCCGAAGAAAGGTGTCCCATCGACGTGCTGGTCTATTGTGAGCGCAGGTTTCCCTGTCTTTTTGAATTCCGAAACGTAATGGGAAATGGAACGTGTGGCATCGACACTGTTGAAAACAGTGATCATACCTATGTAATCTTCGTTATTTGGAAGTGAAAATACTTCGCGGTCGAGCGTATAGAAGTTTTTCTCGATAATGTCATCGTAGGCATTAAAAACGTGCAGGCCGATGTCCTCGCCCTCAAGACGCCGTTTTATTCCTTCGACAAGAGTTGTGAGATATCTGTGTTCCCAAGTGCTTGAAAGCATCTGTATGTATTGCCGCATACCATCCCCCTGTGGATACAAGTAAACATAAGCATAAATACTTTCTCTGTATTATATCATAACACATTTATCGGGGTTTGTGATAATGTATTTTTCAATCCGGATGCTATTTTGAAATATAATGATCGTGCACGATCTTTTCGGCGGGTTTGCCGTAGATATCGTAGCCGTCATCCTTAAGGGCGTCTCGTAAATGATAGAGCTTTATGCGCCAGTCCCAAAGGAAGAAACCGTTTACCCATTCGCGTTTATCCGCAGCTTCAAACATTGCCTTATACCACTCAGCCTGTCTTTCGGGGGCGGCAGGTGCGCGCAGCATCCAGTCGTTCGGGATGTTTTGCGAGCCCTCGGCACTGCGGCAGCCCGCTTCGGCAAAGAAGAACGGCTTGTTATACTTCCTGACTGCCTTTTCTATGCGGTCAAGCTGTTCGTCCCAGTCGTTTACGGGATAGTAGCCGCTTGAACAGATGTAATCGACGCAGTCCCACCACGTGACATTATCCTCCTGATATTTGTCCGTATTATAGGTGACCGGTCCGTGATATATCATTCTTATATCGGATATGAGTTTGCGCCATTCGGTTTCGCGGTGTTCGGACTGGACCATTTCACAGCCGGCTATAAACATTTCGCATCCGGTTTCCTGTGCTATTTTCGCGTAATGACACTGAAAACCCGTATACGCATCAAACCATACCGACCATTTGGGTTCGCAGGGAACATCTTTGTCAAAGAAGCATATATGTGCTCTCCAGGTTCCGTTTTTACAGTTGACCGTAGGCTTTAAAGCTACACTTATACCTTTGCCGTGAATGTATTCTATCATTTTTATAAGCTCGTCATCACTGCAGGTTGCGGGAGAAGAGTGATCGATCTCCTGTGACTGGGGTGTGTCCTGCAGCCCGTTTGGCACCAGTACGATGTAATTGGCTCCGGTGCGTTCTATAAGCTTGTCAACGCTGTCGAATGCTTCTTTTTTACTGAGAGCTCCCCTGGCTGCGAAAGCTCCGTAAGTTATTCCCTTGATATATTCCATACCGATCCCTTTCTTTAATAGCTGTGAGATACTTCGATCTCTTTAAGTGTTCCCTGCTCACTTTCTTCTTTTTTATCCCTGACTTTATCCACGAGTTTTATGGTCTTCCATTTGCCCTGCCTGTATCTTATGAGACTGACTATACCTGTGATGAACCAGGTAAGAGCAGTTGCAAGCCATACTCCCCACTTGCCGACTGCGGGTATGAGGACAAGGGTATTTGAAAAGATTATGCGCCCCGCCACTTCCACGCCTCCGTTTATCATTGAATATACCGCATCGCCCGCACCGTTTAACAGTCCTCTTACAATGTAGATCATACCGAGAGCAAAGTAAAACCATGACGTGATGCGCAGTGCCTGCGTCCCGAAGGTTATAACATCCGGTTCGGAAACGAATACGTGCATTATAGGGTTGCCGAAGGTATAGCTTATGAAAAGCATGAAAAGACTGAAACACCCGACAAGGATGACCGATCTGCCAAAGGCACGTTTAACGCGATCGAGTTTACCTGCGCCGATGTTCTGACCCGTAAATGTTGACAACGCCATTCCGAGTGAATTAAAGGGCTGCTGGACCAGCTGTTCTATACGGGAGGTTGCCGTGAACGCAGCCACAACGGTCGAACCGAATTTATTTACAACGCTCTGGAGTGCGACACATGAGACCGCGATCATGGATGACTGCGCGGCGAGCGGTATCCCCAGTCTGCAGCACTTTAGTGCGATCGTTTTGTCAAAATGCATCTCTTCTCGGTTTATCTTAAAGAACGGGTTCTTTAACAGAGCAAAGGTTAAGCTTCCGAGAGCTGACAGCAGCTGTGAGATTATGGTTGCATATGCGACACCCCTGACTCCGAGTGAAAACTTTATTACCAACAGCAGATCCAGCCCTACGTTAATAAGGCTCGCAACTATAAGAAAGATAAGAGGGGTTTTTGAATCACCAAGGGCACGGAGTATGGACGATATGCAGTTGTATGCCGCAACAGCCAGTATCCCCGCGCAGGCTATCCGCATGTAAGCGGTCGCATCATCGAGTATATTGGCAGGTGTATTGAGCCATGTAAGTATGGGGCGGGCGAAGATCATACCGAGCATCGACATCAGGATACCCGAAGTCAGTATGATATAGATCGAGTTGAAGATCGTTTTTCGTACTTTTTTCTCATCACCGGCACCGAAATACTGTGAGATGAGGATGCCTATACCTCCGGTGAGTCCTATGCACAGCGAGAAAAACAGGAAATTAAGGGATCCCGTAGACCCTACCGCTGCAAGTGCGTCGGCACCCACATATTTGCCGACAACAATGGAATCCACCATGTTATATACCTGTTGGAAGATATTTCCGATGAGCATCGGGACAGCAAATCCTATAAGCAGTGAAAATTCATTTCCGCGAGTCATATCTTTAACAAATGTTCCAGCCATAAAAGTCACCCTCTGTTTAAGCCAAATGTATAAGTTCAGTTGTGAATAGAGTGTAGACCATAAGTATGTGAAATGATATAATAAAACGATCAAAATATAGAATAAATCTATTATATACAGAAAGAAATGCAATAAACAGGCTTGATCGAAATGGAATAGATTTGAATGTTGCTGAGAACGTGCATGCGTTTTGATAAGACGGGAGATCTGTTATATGAATTATCTATATGAATACAGTGATATACTTAATGAACCTTATGAAGCCTTCGAGTTCGATACTGCAGCCAATGAATTTCCCGTGCGCAGCCATTTTCACAGGTACGTGGAAATGCTGTGCATGACGGAGGGAAGTATGTTTGTCTCGGTAAACGAGAAGGAGTATTATGTTGATGAGGGCGATGTGATGCTTTTCTTCGGGGGTGATGTGCATGCGATGTATGCAAGCTCCATGAGAAGCGCAAGGTTTATGGGGATAAAGTTCGATGCGAACAGACTGACCGTCAATTCCAGTTATACGCCTCGTCTGTCAACAATGCTGGCAGCGGCCAGAGGCCAGGGAGCAAGGATGATCTTCGGGCCGGATGAAAATGTACGGTACGGGATAGAGAAGTATTTTTCTTCATGCGCGGCGGAACTTAAGGGGCGGGGTCTGGGTTATGACGTTAAGGTGCATGCCGATCTGTGCCGTCTTTTGGTATGCCTTTTAAGGATATGGCAGGCGGAAGGCATTGATTTTTCCGATGTATCCGACTATATTTCCGCAGATGAGCTCAGTCTTCAGAACATACTTGAATATATTGACCTGCATGTTGATGAGAATCTCAAGGTTGCGGAACTGGCGAAGCGGTGCGGGATGAGTTATTCGCATTTTGCGAAGAGTTTCAGGGAACTCTACGGAAGATCGTGCAAGGAGCATCTTGAGATATTAAGGATCGATAAGGCTGTGGAGATGCTTAAGTTTACGGAATACTCACTCAATGCCATAAGCAGTGAGCTTGGATTTGCCGATTGCAGCCACTTTATCCGGGTGTTCAGAAAACATAAGGGTGTAACACCGGGAAGCATAAGACAGGAAAGAACATGAACATCTTATGATCAACGTAAACAAAAGCATACAAAACCGTCCGGTTTTCTGTTATAGTAATATAGGTATTTAAATAATGTGATAAGGAGGCGGTATGAAGTTGAATGAAGCCTTGTTTAACGAGATAATAAACACTTCCCAGGACTGTATATTCTGGAAGGATAAGGACAGGAGATTTTTAGGTGCCAATCAGGCCTTCCTTGATTTTTACGGATTTGAGTCCGACGAAGTGATAATCGGAAGGACAGATGAGGACATGGGATGGCATAAGGATCCCGTGCCGTACATGGCCGATGAATTAAGGGTACTTTCCGGCCAGAGTACATATAAGGTTCCGGGGAAATGCTTTGTACATGGTGAAGAGAGGAGCATTGTGGCATCGAAGAGGCCTCTCTATGACGGAGATAAGATAGTCGGTATCGTGGGAAGTTTTTCGGATGTTACCAATATTTTAAGGAACCGTCCGGCGGCTTACGGAGAAGGGGCCCTGTATAATGCCGACAGTCTCAGGGATTATCCGTATTTTGAAGGAATACTTGAAAAGTATAAGATCGATGAGATCCTCGATCCCAGCCTGGGTGTGATAAAGCGTCAGTTCATCACGGAGTTTGCCAGGTCACTTACGGAAGCCGGAACAGCTTTTTGTGCTGTCGCGGTATCGATAGATAACCTTAAGTTCATCAATGATGCTTACGGACATGAGGCCGGAGAGAGCGTCCGTGCCGTAATAGCCGGGAGGCTTGCGCGTTCACTCGAGGATTTCGGAGTCGTGGGCAGGCTTCACGATGATGAGCTTATCCTCATAAATTTAAAGGATATCACGGAAGAAGAGAGAAAGATCTACCTTGACAGGCTTTATGCAGGATCGGGGATAGTGAGGGGAGACGTACGGGTGGATGACTTCAACCTCTACGTCTGCGCTACCTGCGGATGTGCGGTATATCCTTTTGATGCGCCGGACTGCGATGAACTGTTCATGTACGCCGATAAGGCGCTGCAAAAGGGCAGGGAAGAAGGCGGAGACCGTTATGTGATATTCGAAGGCGGAGACCGCGGTGAAGGTGAGATCAAGAGACTTAAGGGCGTAGGTATATTCAACGGGATGCAGGGTGTTGTCAGGCGCCTTGAGAGAACACCGGGGTTTGAGGAGAAGCTTCGCTCTCTTATGCCGCTGCTCAGGGATGAGCTCAGGATATCCAAGATGTTTTTTGCAGATGCCAGGGGACAGCTTCGTTCGATCCCGGACTCGGGACTCAGGGAGGATGTCAGCGATATTTCGTACCTGATGGACGAATCCGCATACAGCGGAGCGGTGGATGAGGAAATGGGCGAGATAGCGCCGATGCTCCATAAGGTCCTTGCCAATATGGGAGCAAAGTCTGTCATAATAGCAAGGGTGGGTGTTGACAGGGATACGGACGGCTATCTTGTATGCACAGGCAAGAAAGGCAAGAGTATCTGGAGCTTTGAAGAGAGAAGTCTTATGTTTTTTGCGGCCAAGTTACTTGCAATGAGGATAAGGCTTGATAAGGATGAAATACCCGAATAGTTCAGGGGGTGTCTGTTTTGGAAGAATTCAATATTAAAACGGATGAAGGTAAGACAGGCGTAAACAGGATGATCCCTGTTGTCATTATCCTGATGCTTCTTGTGAGTGTCGGATATCTTGCAGCGGGAAGCCTGATAATGCCTGATGACAGCGGGGTGTCCTCAGCGGATTGCGATTCCCTCAATAATTCGTTTGAGATCGTCCACTCGGACGGGAATACAGAGAATATCACTCTCCCGGCGTCTTATGAACCGTATGATGATGAGAATGATCTGATCTTAAGGACCAAACTTACCGCCGATGCCGGACATGAATGGGTAATGATCTGGAACATGGGCCATGAGCTTGAAATAAGCGTAGGCGACGAACTGCGACTCAAGGTTGATAATGAAGGACGCAGGCTTTTTAAGGGAACCGTGGCATATCAGTATGATTTTGCGGATCTTTCCGAAAAAGACAGCAACATGGAATTAAGTATCCGTTTCACGGACTATGCAAATGAAAATCACCAGATAGGGTCTGTATATATCGGTGACAAGGCGTCTCTTATGATGATGGCGATCAAGGACTATCAGATCGGGATATGGCTTGCGATGATCATGGCGGCAGTAGGTACGGTCACGGCAGTTTACACACGTATTTTCTCCGAGAATAAGATAGGGGCCAGGGGACTTGTCTTTATGGCGATCGGTGTTACGGTGGCGTCAGTGTGGTTTTTGCTTAATTCACCTGCTGCCCAGTTTATCTTCCCCAATATCGAAACAGCCAGGGACTGCGCCTTTTTCTTCGCATCAACGATGCCGCTCCCGATACTTATGTATATTGAGAAGCTTTTTAAGGGCAGATATTCAAAACTTTTCGCGGGATTTAAGATAGCATCTTCCGTAAGCTTTGCGGTACTCGTTATAGGATATTTCCTGCTGGGATATCCACTCAATACCTTATTCATACCGACCGAGATAAGTGCGGTGGCGGCCCTGGGCACTACATTTGCGATAATCACCGCGGATCTTCAGAACAGGAAGATAAAGGAATACTACATAGCTGCGATAGGGATAATAGGCTTCATAGCTTTTGCCCTTATTTATGTTATCATCTTTCTGCTGTATCCGTATAAGGGGGACAGCGGGATAGTAATGATGCTCGGCATAATACTCATGTATGCGTCGGCGATATTATCGTATAAAAAAAATAAATCAAAGGAGTGATATATATGAGAGAGAGCGGGATACTGTTTCCGGTATTTTCGGTTCCGTCAAGGTTCGGTATCGGATGCTTTTCGAGGGAGGCATATGAATTTGTTGATTTTCTGGAAGGCGCGGGACAGGGCTTCTGGCAGATACTTCCGGTAGGACCGACAGGCTACGGTAATTCACCGTATCAGCCGTTCTCGGCATTTGCCGGTAATCCGTATTTTATCTCGCCCGAGACACTCATAGAAGAGGGACTGCTCACATGGGATGAATGCAGCGAACCTGACTTCGGCAAAGATGAGACGAAGGTTGATTACGGGGCCCTTTATGAGAACAGGGATGCGCTGCTTTATAAAGCATACGAGCGTTTCAAAAAGGACGATAAGGATGCTAAGGAATATAAGGCATTTATAAAGGCCGAGGCTGACTGGCTTGAAGATTATGCGCTGTTCACGGCCATCAAGAAAAAGCTGAAAGGAGCCTCATGGCTTACATGGGAGGATGGCCTTAAGAAACGTAAGGCAGATGCACTTTCAAAGATAAAGAAGGAACTGAAGGATGAGATAGAGTTTGTCTTCTTCAAGCAGTATGAGTTTGACAGACAGTGGAGAAAGCTTCGCAAGTATGCAAATGATAAGAACGTTAAGATAATAGGAGACCTCCCCTTTTATGTGTCGCTTGACAGTGCGGACTGCTGGGCGCATCCGGAAGTTTTCCTTATGGATAAGGATCTTAATCCCAAGGTAGTTGCGGGATGTGCACCGGATGCATTTTCGAGGACCGGTCAGTTATGGGGCAATCCTATATATGACTGGAAGGGTCTTTCAAAAAGCGGATATGACTGGTGGATCAAGCGTATCAGAAGGAATTACGAGTTCTATGATGTTATAAGGATAGATCATTTCCATGGATTCTGTGAGTATTATGCGGTTCCCTACGGTGATGAGACGGCGGAGCACGGAAAGCTTGAAAAGGGACCCGGCATGGATCTGTTTAAGGCTCTTAAGGCGGCTATAGGTGAACTTAAGATCATAGCAGAGGATCTCGGAAACAATACTCCGGAGAATGAGGCTCTTTTAGCGGAATCCGGTTTCCCGGGGATGAAGGTGCTCCAATACGGGTTCACCAGCTGGGATAGTTATTATGTAAACCACAGGCATACAAATAACTGCGTAGTCTATACAGGTACGCATGACAATACTCCGACAAGGGCATGGGTAGAAGAGATAAATGACGGTGAGAGGGATTTCTGCAGAAGATACATCAATTCGATGAATTCCGATTACGGTCAGCTTGTATGGGATATAATAAGGGAAGCGTACAGATCGGTTGCGGATCTGTGCATCATACCGCTCCAGGATTATCTGTGCTTCGGACGCGAGGCAAGACTAAATACGCCGGGTACTTCGGAGGGCAACTGGGAGTGGAGGCTCCGCCCGAACTTTTTATCAAACGAACTTAAGATGAGTATAAGAGGTCTTACGGAGCTGTACAGCCGTATACCCAAGAAGGATCAGGAAGCGGAATAGAGGCACCATCCGGCTTTCCCATGATTCTTTACATAGTAGAGCGCTTCGTCGGCGTGTTTGTACAGCGTCTGGAAATCAAGACCGGATGCAGGGAACATTGCGATGCCGATGCTCATTGATACCATGCCTTCGACAGCTTCTCCGTCAAAGGCATGTACGACCTGATCTTCTATGCGGTCTGCCAGCAGCTCGGCATTCTCAGCGCTTCCGATGTTATTGGCAAATACCATGAATTCATCTCCGCCGATACGACCGGTGACGTCCATTCCCTTGAAGTTGTTTCGTATTATCTCGCCGATGGCTGCAAGCACATGATCGCCGGTGCTGTGGCCGAAGGTGTCGTTTATACGCTTGAAGTTATCCACGTCGAAAATGATCAGGGCACCTATACGATCACTGTCTTTATATTTCGGGAGAAGATTCATGATAAGGGTTTCGGTGGCCTTCTTGTTCATAAGTCCCGTAAGCCCGTCATGATCGGCGCGAAGCTGCAGTTCTATTTCCTTCAGTTTATCCTCATGGATATCTATGATATGCCCTATGACATGTGATACATAGCCTTCCTTGCCCATGATGCTGACGACATTTGCCTTATACCAGCGGTATTCATCGGAATCCGTATTAAAACCGTTGCTGCGGAATTCAATACTGTCACGGTGGCAATGATACATAGCGCTCGTGAACATCTTGGCGTAAAGTTTAATGTCTTCATCATGGATCCCGCTTGTGGGGATCTTCTCGAGATAGCCCTGTATGACCTCATCGTGGGCGATCGAGTCTGTCTGTGCGTAACGGAATACACACACATCGGTACGACAGTTGAAATCAAAGGTTATGTCTGTGTCCATCAGAAGATGCATGTAGTCGGACTGTCGTTTTAATTCCTCTTCGATCGTCTTCTGCTCGGTACAGTCAGTGATGATGGTGCTGATCACGTTCTTATCGCCGGACCTTGAATACAGGTTTCCGTTTATGCGTAACCACATAAGGCTGCCATCGGTATTGACTATCCTGAATTCAAATGATGCTGTGCCGTCGTCGGCCAGAATGTCCTTGATACCCTGAGTAAAGACAGCGGTATCGTCCGGGATGACAGACATACGGATGTTTGAAAACAGACGGTCCACCATATCCTTCCTGCCGCCCATCATCCTGTAGAGCCCGCCGTTAAGATATACCGGAGATATGTTGAGCGTCTTCGCATCCACTTCAAATGCGCAGATGCCGCCGATAAAATTTTCTACTATCGAATCAATGAATTCTCTGTGTTCCTCAGCCATGATGTTTAATCTGAATCTGATCTTATCAGTGTAGTATGTAACGAAAACAATATCCTGCAAAATGATTATAACTTAATAGTTCTGTTCGAACAAGTGATAAGGAACAAATTTCATACCTGTATTGGAGAGCTCAAATTTTTATTATCAAATCATCAAATTTTATTGAAAATTCAAATAATTGTGATAGAATTTTTATGTGTTTTAAATGATCATACTACAAATCCGACCGAAAGACAGGACTCACAAATGTTGGCAGAATATGTAGGCATTCAACTTGATTTAGTAGATCCGAAGGGGAAAATATACTCTTTGTGGCTGCCCAACATCGATCCTGCCGGAAAGTATTCGTTCAGTGAACACGGAATTGAATGTCTCTGTATTGAAGCCATAGAAGGCAGGTGGTATATAACCTGTCAGGATGGTGCACAATTTGCCGATCTTCCCGATGATGAAAAATACAGCACACCGCTGCGTGATAATATGCTGTATAAGATCGATCAGGGTCTGCGCTATTACCTTCTGTATGTTGAAGTTCATACGATCGCAAACACAACCTTTCACAATTACAGGATAAAGGGTTCCGAACGCATATCGATAGGCCGAGTAAACGGCAATGATATCAAATATGAAGACCCCAGGATCTCCAGCGTACATGCATATATAGGGAAACGTGACGGGAAGTGGTACGTTCAGGATAATGACAGCCTTAACGGCGTTTATGTCAATAGCTATAAGATCAAGGATACAGTACTGGAACCCGGAGATGTGATCTATATACTCGGGCTTAAGATAATCATAGGAACAGAGTTTGTTTCCCTTAATCTGCATGGAAGACGTGTTGCGGTAAACAGGAACAGATTGGTGCCGTATCAAAGTGCGGGAAATGAGATCAAAGATGCAGTCGAAGACGATACGGATGATCTGTTCAATCGCCAGCCGCGAAAAAGAAAAGCGCTTAAGTTTGAGCCGATACCTATCGATAATCCGCCCATGTCCATGAGCGGTGACAAAATGCCGCTGATGCTCACAATGGGGAGGAACGCTGTCTTTGGCGTATCATCGCTTATGGCAGGTAATTTTACTTCCGTGATCAGTACGATGCTCTTTCCTATTTTGACACGTAGATATACGGATAAACAGAAGAATGAATATGAAGAGAGAAGGAAGACAGTTTACAGGGCATATCTTGAGAAGAAGCATACACAGATAAAAAAGGAACAGAACAGGGAAGAACAGATCTTACGATGGAACTATCCCGAATTATCCAAGGTGCTCAGATTTCCCGTCGAGAAGGACAGGTTATGGGAACGACAGAAAACGGATGATGATTTTCTGACCGTACGGGTTGGTGTGGGTGATATGCGCCTGCTTTCCGAGATCGAGTATAATGGGCAGGAATTCATGCTGGATGAGGATGAACTCGAAAAGGAAAGAAGGAGTCTTTGCGAAGGTAAGTATTGGATAAAAAATGTTCCGATACAGACAAATCTTATAGAAGATTTTGCCTGCGGTGTTTCCGGAGATGAAAAGATCAGAAAAGAATTTGTGAGAAACATGCTGCTTCAGCTTGTCATGCTTCACAGTTATGACGAGGTGAAGATAGTCTTTCTATGCGATGAAAAGGATATAGAATATTTCGGATTTGTAAGATATATACCCCATATATGGGACGATAAGAGAGAGATCCGTTTTTTGGCTCATAACGCGAGCGACAGTATAAGGATAAGCGAATATCTGAAGAAGGAAATATACCCTCAGGATGATAAAAAGGAACCTGAGGAATTACCGAAATATCTGAAGACTCATCCGTATTATGTCGTATTTGCGTTAGATAAACGCTGCTTTGACGGTATGGAGATCTTAAAGACGATACTGCAGGAAGACAGGTCGGTGGGTGTGTCGATAGTGGCTGCATTTGATGACCTCCCAAAGGAGTGCTCCAAGATATTCTCGTTGGATCCGATAAGTGAGAGTTCGGTTCTGTATATAAAACAACTTGATCATGAAACAGATCATTTTGTTCTGGAAGCGTATGACAGGAAATTGTCGAAAGAAGCAGTGAGAAGTCTTGCAAATACAAGACTGAGAGTGATGGCACAGACGCATATCCTGCCGAAGTCATATACTTTTCTTGAAATGTTTTCAGTCGGGAAAATAGAGTATCTTAATATAGAAAACAGATGGGCGAATAATAATCCTGTCCAATCTCTGACGACACCGATAGGTATAGGTGAGGACGGATCTCTGTTTATGCTTGATCTGCATCAGAAGTATCACGGTCCGCATGGATTGGTCGCGGGAACCACAGGATCAGGAAAATCGGAATTCCTGATGACCTATATACTGTCGATGGCGGTTAATTATCATCCAGATGAGGTTGCTTTTGTTCTTATCGATTATAAGGGCGGCGGCTTGGCAGGTGCCTTTGACGATCCGCTGCACGATATACATCTGCCGCATCTTATCGCTACCATAACCAATCTGGATGGGAATGCCATACAGAGATCTCTTATATCTATCGAAAGCGAATTGCTGCGCCGTCAGAAAATATTCAGTGATGTTAAGAACATTTCCGGTGAAGGCACAATGGATATTTATACATATCAGCGTCTGTATAGAAACGGGCTTGTCAAAGAGCCTTTGCCCCATTTATTTATCATTGCCGATGAGTTCGCAGAACTGAAGCAGAAAGAGCCCGAGTTTATGGAAAAACTGATCAGCGCGGCCAGGATAGGGCGCAGTCTGGGTATTCATCTGATACTTGCCACGCAGAAACCGTCCGGTGTCGTAAACGATCAGATCCGAAGCAATACTAAGTTCAGGGTATGTCTTAAGGTGCAGGATTCGGCGGACAGCAATGATATGCTTAAGAGACCTGATGCCGCTGAGATCAAGGAAACAGGAAGATTCTACTTACAGATTGGTTATAACGAATTCTTTGCCTTGGGACAGTCGGCCTGGAGCGGTGCGGATTATGTGCCCCGGGAGACGATACAGAAGAATCTCGATGAGAGCATTCAGGTTCTGGATCCGTTGGGACAGAATATTATTGAAGTAAAAAAGAAGGTAAAGACAGGACCTGCAGAGGGAACGCAGCTGGTTTCGATCGTCAGGCATATATCCGATATAGCAAAGAATCGCGGAATAAAGGTCAGGCCTTTGTGGAAACCCCCGCTTCCGCTCGTTCTGCCATATGATGAAATGAAGACATGGGCAGAAAGATCTTCGGATGTGTCGGTATACGCGGATTTTGGTATAGCTGATGATCCGCATAATATGGAACATCATATGGTGTCGATAGATCTGCTGCACTGCGGAAATGTCATGATAATAGGCGAACAGGCCAGCGGAAAGACAACGCTTCTTAAGACAATGCTGTACGACTTGACGGACAGATATTCACCGGACATAGTCAACTTCTACATTATAGACTGCTCAAATCATGCGCTGCGCGTCTTTCGTGACACACCTCATTGCGGAGCGTGGCTTAATGAGACAATGGAGAGTGATATAGACAGGCTGTTTGATTTTCTCTATGATACCGTGCGTGTCAGAAAGAAGCTTCTTGAAGAAGCCGATGTGTCAACGTATGAGGAATATATAGTCCGGCATCCGATCCCCTTACTCCTTTTTGTTATAGACAATATGGCCGGATTTGTTGCTACAGCAAGGGGAGGCACTTATCAATACGAGATGGGAGATATTATAAAAAAATGCTCGGGACTTGGAATACAGTTCATATTTGCGGCTTCGCATATGAATGATCTGTATACAAAGACCAAACAGGAGATAAAGACAAGGATCGCACTGGAAATGAAGGATAAATACAGTTACCAGGATCTGCTGAACTGTAAGTGTAACTTTGTTCCGGCAAATCTGCCCGGAAGGGGAATGGTCATCATAAATGAGACGCCTTTGGAATTTCAGACAGCAGCCATATGCCGTGACGGCAGGATAATGGATGATGATCTTATCAAGGGGGCGACAGGCGATATATGCGCTAAATACGGAAACGCACCTACGGCAAAACGGCTGCCGGTGTTAAATGAGATCGAGGAATATGCGGATTTTTGCAAACAGTACAATACGGGCAGGATACCTTTTGGATATTCGCTCAAGGAGATCAAGCCTGTTATCCTGCCGTTAAAGCAGTTATCAAGGCTCTCCGTATATATCGGGAATGATTCCGGGGTGGGAGCGATACTGGGCAATATCGTATATGCTTCTCTCCATAATAAGATGGAATTATATGTAGTTAAAAGGGAGAGAAGAAGTGCACTCGATGATATCGGGGATCATCCGGATGTACATGTTTATGAGTGCAAGCCTGATATACTGGAGGAATTCTGTAAGGAACTCGCGGCAGTATCGTCCGAAAGGATCGGTATATTGTCGGCATATTGCAAGGAACACGGCCTTAAGGCATCGGATAAGGATGTGTATTATGAAGCATATGAGCATATGATAAAAACCGTCAGGCCGATGATGGTGGTCGTTGAAAGCTTTTCTGAATTCAACCGGAAGATAACGAGTGATTATCTGGAAGTGATCGAAAGACTCTGGGAGATAAACAGAAGGCTGTGCATATATTATGCCGCCGGATTTTATCCGGGTGACCAGAGCATCAATACATACAGCCTCGGCAAGAAATACGAAGAAGAATCAATGGATATATGGATGGGAGGAAGGCTTGACAAACAGCCGTTCGTCCTAAGTTCCGATTTTAAAAATATCCGGGCAGCAACGGAATATAATAAAGGTATCATGAGATACAGGGAGAATATATACTCAATATTTATGCCTTGCGGAGTACTTAGCATACAGGAACCCGAGGAAGATGACAGGAGTATTTTCTGATGCGAACGCATATTGCTATGGCTCAAATATCAGAGAAAGGAGGATGGGATGGTTTCAAGTGAACTTATAGCAAGATGTTACACATTGAGAAATATGATAGAAAACGATTCAGAGACATTAAGATCCGGTCTCCGGGGAGATATCCTTGATGAATACACTTTGTTAACAAAGGAAGAACTGGAGTGCATGGACGGGGTAATACAAATGCTTAACCGGATGGAAATGCAGAACGATTAAAAGAAAGGATGGATAAGAAATGGCAAATAGTTCAGGAATGACTGCGGACATTAAGGAACTTAACGATTGGAATGCAAGAACCAAGGAAGAATTGGAACAGGTACAGGCTGTTCTGGACAGAGTGAGCAAAGTCTGCTCCGAATTGGATGATGACGATACAATTTACGGATGGTTTAAGCAGGTAGGAAATGCACTCGCCGAAGAATATCTGGAACTGAGCAATACATTCAGGAAATGCACCGAACTGACAAAGGATGTGATCGATTTTATCGGCAAAGGAATCCAGGGTGTCGGTGATCTGATCAAGAATTTTGCGAAGAACTTTCATAGATAGGAGGAAGGTAGAATGGGATTTTTAGAACAAGTCGGATTGGGAATACAGATAGGTGAGGCTATAACCAACGGTGTAGTTAAGTATAGCAAGCAGCAGTATTTATCAAAGATAAGCACGCTTCAGGGACTTTTCAGTGAGTTGGGCGGCCATCTCAATATAATGGAAGGACTTAGAGACAGATTTACTCATATCTATACCGACGGAAATGCGGATGATATTGTAAAGGAATTAAATACTCAGATATCGGCTGTAAAGAATGCTATGAAGGAAGTAAACGAGCAGATAGCATTATGGGAAGCTGCCATTAATGAAATGGAAGAAACAGTAGATGGTGGAGTTGGTAAGGTGGATGAGATGCATAATCTTATATCTTCCCTGGATATAAGGGAATAAAAGGCGGCAGTATAAGATCGCGGGTAATTGCGGCAATGATGGGATCTCTGATCTCCGCGTTGCTGCAATTACACCGGGTAGAGATAATGGTGGTATTTGTGATAAGTATGAGATTTCCCGATCATGAGGTTGGCGGTGTATTTGAGTATTGATTTTGATCGTGTCAGAGCGCATGAAGAATATTTGGAAGAACAGAAGGCGGTGATAAATTCCATCATAGATGATGTGGATATGATGCGAAGGATCTCACAGGACGGCATGTTTGCGGCTGACTGCGGATATATACTTGAAAAACTCGAACTGCTGAGACAGAGCATAAATTTCAGACAGGATATTCTGGAAAAGACAGTTGAAGAGTTTAAAAATGTAATGAGCAAACAGGATGAGAAGATCTCGGAGATGGATCTGTTATTAAGAAATATGGATATATTTGATCAATAGGATATGTTTAAGAGGCAATAATATGAAAGTGTTGGTAAATGTTAAAATACCGGCGATAAATAATGAATATGATATGCTGATCCCCGATTTTGAAAAGATCGGAACGGTCATTTCCCTGCTTACCGAGATAGCGGTTGAAATGTCGGGAAGCCAGTATGTTGTCTCAGGTGAAGAAGTACTATGTCATAAGGAAAGTAATGCAGTGCTCGGAACAGATCATACACTTAAAGAGTATGATGTGAAAAACGGTGATACACTGCTGCTCATATAGTGGGAGAATTATGTTTGGAAGGAAGAAAACGATCGAATTTGCAACATACACTGATGTCGGAAGCAGAAGTGTAAATGAAGACAGTGTAAAGGCAATAAGTATCGGAGACATGTATTGCTTTGTCCTGTGTGACGGTCTGGGAGGGCATGGAATGGGTGATGCCGCATCCCGGCTTGTCACGGATGTATTTGATAATTGCTTTGGTAAAACGGGATCAACAGATAAGTTTCTGCCAACCGCATTCAGCGCGGGACAGGATCTTCTTATGGAAGAGCAGAAGAGACTGAATGCCGAAAAGAAGATGAAAACAACCGCGGTGGCCGTAGCGCTTGACGGAAAAAAGGCATATATAGGACATGTCGGCGATTCAAGAGCATATATTTTCAATGAAGGCAAAGTCTTAAAACGTACACTTGATCACAGTATTCCTCAGATGCTTGTACTGTCGCATGAGATAGACGAAAAAGCGATAAGGAACCATCCGGACAGAAATATCGTGCTGAGAGTTATGGGTGTTGAGTGGGAGAAGCCGCAATATGAACTGATGGCACCGATATCTCTTAGGAAATGCGCGGCTTTTCTTTTGTGCAGTGACGGTTTCTGGGAATTGATAGAAGAAGAGGAAATGTGCGATATGCTGAAGGAGTCGGCAAACGCAAGGGAGTGGCTTGACAGAATGGCGGATAGGGTTAAGCAAAACGGTGCCGACAGGGATATGGATAATAATTCGGCTATTGCGGTATGGTGCAGGTAGGAAACGGGGATTAAATGCAGGGAAAAAAAGATAACGAAACCGTATATGATAGTAATGACTTCGTTGAATTGGCTCTGTTCACTTCAATCGGAGACAGGCAGGAACAGCAGGATAACTTTGGTTATATGCTTAACAAAAAAGAGGCATTGATCGTTGTTTGCGACGGGATGGGAGGACATGAAAAGGGTAAACAGGCAAGCAATAATGCCGTAAGGGTTATACTTGACACATATACAGATATTAAAAAAAATATCGATACGGATCCGGTAGGAATGTTAAATGAACTTACAATGAGTGCAAACAGAGAGGTTTGTGCGATAAATGCCGACGGGATATCGGGCACCACACTTGTTCTTGTTTATATAAACGGGAGAGAATTATTCTGGAATTCGGTAGGAGACAGCAGGGCATATATACTACGGGGAAGCAAGTATTCGCAGTTCACACAGGATCAGAATTTTAAAACGGTATTGGAAGAAAAACTGTCCCGAGGACTGATCAGTAATGAGGAATTTGAACAGGATATTGTCAATGGAGAATCTCTGATAAATTATCTTGGCATGGATCCGCTTGAACTTATAGATTACAATGTAAAACCTTTGAATCTGGAAAGCAATGACAGGATAGTGTTGATGACAGACGGATTATATAAATACCTGGATGAGGATAACATATTTCAACTATTAAAGAATTTCAGGAATATAAATGATGCGGTAAATGCGTTGGAAAATCGAGTTAAGAATACCAGCAGACAGTTAAAACAGAGCAGAGACAATATGACGGTAGCATTGATAAAAGCGCTGTAGTCGGAAAGGGAAAATGATGGATATAGTAAGATGTGAAGGATGCGGTAAACACTTTGATATCGAAACTTATCCGGTATGCCCCACATGCGGCGGGAAGGCAGCCGGAAGCATAAATCAGGAACCATCCGGTTTCGGTTGGTTTAAGCGAAAAAAAAACACCGGGAAAGATATTGCTGTAAAAAAGGGAATTCCGGTTGAACGCGCGTGCGATGAAGATGAGAAAAATGATATAGATAATAAAAAAGGTGGGACCAATTACGGCGGTATTTCTTCGGAATATACGGACATAGGATCCGGCGAAGTGAAGAAAGGCAATACGGTTTCCATGTGGGATAAAAAGCCTGATCCGGTACATCAGAAAAGAGAAGAGCAGGTTGATGGACTGGACGTTAAATCTGAAGATGATGAAGAAAACATCTTGGAAGGGCAGGATTACGATTACGGCGATGAACCATATGATGAAAGTCCGGCAGAGGAGCTGCAATACGCTGATGAGCCTATTCGGGAGCAATCCGTTTCAAAACCCGTTGAAAGCAAATCTTTGAGTGAGGAGATTGAGAGTCTGTCCGCAAGCAGCGGAGGAAAGACGTTGAGTTTTTTTGATGCGACTATGTCTAAAAAACGTAAGGAAAATGCTCCTGTCTTGAAGGATGAAGACCGGGATACGAAAGAAAGACAATATACAAATTATGGGATGCCGGTAACGGGCTGGCTTGTCTGCATAGAAGGTGAGCATTTAGGGAAGAGTTTTGAAATACACATGGGAAAAAATTCAATCGGCAGAGGCGATGGAAACGATATACGGTTAAGTAATGATATGGCTGTTTCCAGAGATACACAGGCAGATATTGTATATGAGCCTAAGAAAAGGATTTTTTTTGTAGTACCGAGGACCGATGGAAACAATCTTGTTTATCTTAATGAAGAATATATAGATGGCAGAAATCTTCTGAATGACAGGGATATTTTGGAAGTGGGATCCAGTAAACTGATGTTTGTAAGATTGTGCGGTGATGAATTTGCCTGGGAAGATATTATTCGGGAATAAACCGCAAATGTAATAGGAGTGGATCATGAAAAGATGCTACGGATGTATGAAAATGTATGATGAATCCAAATTTATGGTTTGTCCCAATTGCGGATATTCATCAGAAGATAGTATCGGAGAACTTGTTCATCTGGCTCCGGGGACAGTCCTGCATAACCAGTACAGCGTGGGAAAGGTATTGGGCTATGGCGGATTTGGTGTAACCTATCTGGGATGGGATGGCCAATTGGAGCGCGAGGTGGCTATCAAGGAGTATATGCCATCGGAATTTTCGACGCGTATGCCCGGAAACACACAGCTTACTTTTTTTGGTGGAGATAAGGACGAACAGTTTGGAGATGGTAAGAGAAAGTTTCTGGATGAAGCGAGACGACTGGCAGAGTGCGGACGTAATAAGCCGGGAATAGTAGAAGTTTATGACAGCTTCGAAGAAAATGACACCGCTTATATAGTTATGGAATATCTGGATGGAGAGACTCTGGCGGATTATCTGAAGCATGCGCATACGATCGCGGAGGATGATGCGGTTGAATTGCTTATGCCTGTTATGAGATCGCTTGAGGAGCTCCATGCCCTTACACGAACAGATCCTGAAACAGGTGAAGAGGAAAATGTTCCGTTGCTTCACAGAGATATTTCTCCGGATAATATTTTCATAACCAAGAAGGGAGATGTAAAACTTATTGATTTTGGCGCTGCCAGATATGCTACCACATCACATAGCAGGAGTCTGACGGTGCTTGTTAAGCCCGGATATTCTCCGGAAGAACAGTACAGGAGCAGAGGCGATCAGGGAAAATATACGGATGTTTATTCGCTGGCTGCAACGTTGTACAAAATGATCACGGGGGAAACACCGCCTGACGCAATGGAACGTCGTGCGATGTATGAAAACAGGAATAAGGACATACTTGAAGAGCCTCATAAGTATAAGAGGAATATATCAAGGGCTAGGGAAGTGGCCATACTTAACGCCATGAATGTGGAGATAGAGAAGAGGACTCCGGATATCGCTACATTTATCAAAGAACTGGAGTCCGATCCGCCGGCCAAAAGAGTTTACGGTAAGATCAGGAAGATCGATCTGTACAATTGGCCGACGTGGCTTAAGGTGGCAGTTCCGTGCGTTGCGGCTGCGCTTTTAGTGCTTGTGGGTTTGTTTGCAACGGGAGTGATCAGACTTGACGGGAAAAATGCGGGACGGATCACTATTCCGGATGGAATTGTCCAGGTCCCGAATGTTTTAAACAGCAGTAAAGAAGAAGCAACCGGTAAACTTGAAGAAGCCGGCCTGATCGTAACTTATGGAGAAGGAGAGAAGACTTCGTATGTTGAGGAGGGGCTTGTGGTATTACAGAATCCGATAGGTGGTTATTATGCTGAATACAGCAGTACTGTTACTATACATACGGCATATTCGGATGAAGTTGCCGCGGCTCAGAACGGTGTTGCCAAAATACCGTATGTGATCGGCAATACATATGAAGATGCGAAGGAAAGAATAGAAGCTGCCGGTTTAAGCTGCGCTTTAGAACTTGTACCTGATGAATACATGGAAGAGGGACTGGTGTGCGGAATAATCAGGAACGGAGTGAAAGCCCTGGAAGGTGAGGAACTCTCGGAAGGGACACAGCTGATCCTTCAGGTCTCAACGGGCCCTAAATCCTTTGAAATGCCTGATGTTGTCGGGCTTACATTTGATGAAGCCCGTACGATACTCAAAGATAAGGGGATTACGGTAATACAGTCAAATGTAAATTCTACTGAGTATGAAGAGGGATATGTCGCGGAGCAGAGTTTGGAACCGGGAGAAAAGGTTAAGAAGGGTGATTCGGTCACGCTCGGTGTTGTTGCTTCAAACGGCGGGGAATTGATAACAGTTCCCAATGTTGTAAACATGAAACAGAAGGATGCTGACAAAGAATTGACCGATTACGGGTTTAAAGTGAATGTTCTTGTCAATAAGGATAAAAATATTGAGAAAGGATACATCATCAGTCAGAATCCGTCATCGGGAACAAAACAGAATAAAGGAAGTACCATAACCATTATTGTCAGTGGGGGATATGACGAAAAGGACGAATCGGTAGACCTTGATACAATGGGAATAAAAGCAACTCCCACGCCGACGGTAACGCCTACCCCGACTCCGGAACCTACGCCTACGCAAAAGCCGGTTTCCAAGTATACATTAACATTTGATGCAAACGGAGGAACAGCTTCGGTTTCATCCAAATCATTGGAGGAAGGTGAGGAATACGGATCCCTGCCATCTGCAACAAAGAGTTTTTGTTCCTTTGCAGGTTGGTACACAAGATCCGGATCAAGAGTTTCCGAGACGACCGTGATGGGAAACAGTGATGTCACAGTATATGCAAAATGGGATGAGAATACTGAATCCGGATGGGTCAAAGCTTCCGAAGTTCCTTCGGGAGCAATGATAACCGATGAAAAATGGGTCTACAATGAGGTCAGCTGGATAACTTCGGATAAATCTTCGGTTCCCGGATATATCCTGGATGAGTCAAAAACCCAGTCTTCCTCCTCGGACTCATGGGGTGGCTGGAGTGACTGGACGACAAATCCGGTGAGCGGAAGCAGTACACGCGAAGTTGAAACGAGAACGGAAAGAGTTGATAATGGTCAGCGGCCGGTAAGTTATGATCTGGTTGAACATAATTATATGGGAAATAACGGTAAGCGATATTACAGGATCGATGATATAGGTGGTGATTATGCTTCTCACGGATATTCCAAATCTTACGGTAAATTCACCAGATATATAACACTTGATGCCGGGCAGTTGAACTCCTGTCCGACCGTTGGAAGCGGCGGTTTTATGGGCGGCGCAAACGGAGGATACAACGACTGCGGTGAAACAGGATATGTTGTTGATCACCCCGAGATACCCGGTACGATAATAATGTTCGTGTATAATGTGAATTATGAAACAACATATGCGGATGTTACATATTACAGGTACAGGGACAAGGCTACAAGTACAGCATATACCTACTATTTATACAAAAAAGAATCAAAGGAGTCACGGAGCGAGGTTTCCGAAAGTGATAATATCTCGGATGTTGAGCATTATGTAAAATATATCAGTAAATAACAGTAATCGATCATTTCAATGAGAGGCTGCCATGAAAATATGTTATAGGTGTTTTAGAAAACTTAATGATGAAGATGAGGTGTGTCCTTTTTGTGGGGAAAGATATTCACCTGAGCCCGTTGAACCGATCCATCTGCGTCCTGGCACTGTTCTGAACAACAGGTATTTTCTGGGGAGAGTAGTTGGAGGCGGTGGTTTTGGCATTGTATACAGGGCATTTGACCAAAAACTACAGAGAATAGTTGCCGTTAAGGAGTTTTTTGTTTCACGTCTGATGACGCGTGCGGTGGGAGAAGACAATGTTATAGTTTTCCGTTCTGAGAAAACTAAAGATGAGTATGAGTACAGGATATCGCGCTTTTTGGCAGAAGCAAGAACCATGGCCATGTTCAATTCAAACAATAATATTCCTGCTGTATATGCGTATTTTGAAGCAAATCGTACGGCTTATATAGTTATGGAACTGCTGGAAGGAATGACTCTGAGCCAATATCTGCACGGCAAAAATGAGATTGTGGATGTGGATTTTGCTATAATGGTCGCAACCGAGGTTGCAAATGCACTCCGTTCACTGCATGAAAAAAAAGTACTGCATCTTGATGTTGCACCGGATAATATTTATATCTGCTCCGGAAAAGAAATAAAACTGAGGCTGATAGATCTGGGTGCTGCAAAACTTGCGGATGGCGAACAGGAAGTTATTGATAAAATACTGAAACCCGGTTATTCCCCCGAGGAATTATATAATGACCTTAATAATATCGGACCGTGGAGTGATACATATGCTTTGGGAGCGACTTTGTACAGGATGCTTACCGGTAACCCGCCTGCCGAGTCGACAAACAGAAAAATAGAGGATACTGTCAGGCCTGTTAATGAGATAAATCCTTCGGTATCGGTGAATCTGTCCAATACTATAATGCGTTCCATTGCGTTGGAAAAGCATTTGAGATTCCAAAATGTTGAAAGTTTTGTTAAGGCTATTGAGAACAAGAAGAAGATCCGTGATCCGAAGTCCGAGAAGAAGCACAGGCGCTTTATACGTATGGCAAGTGTCATATGTTCTGTATTGATCCTGAGTATAATGGGCAATATGACATATAAGTATGTCGTAAACAAGGCGGTTGAAGAGGAGGCTGTCTTAAATGATGCCACGATAAATGTGTGGTACTGCGTAAATGAAGGTTCCAATGAAGAAAATGCGATGAACGAGGTAAAGAAGAATTTTACGAATAATTACGGTAATGTCAATATAGTGTTCAGAAGTTATGGCAAAGATGAGTATTTGGAGGCATTGGAGGCTGCGGCAAACACCAATTCACTGCCGACACTTTATGAAAGCACTGATGCACCGGAAGATGTTGTTCAGAAATCCAGGGCGCTTAATAATGTATATAATTCATCTCATTTAAGCAGCACATTATTCTTAAGAGACACTTCTTCAAGAAACAGCAGACAGATACCATTGGGTATCGAGGTACCTGTGGCGTGTGTGATCACAAACGGAAATACATGTATCGATTATGATAAAGATTATTTTGGAACACTTGAGGATTTCGGACAGGGAACAACGATAGCTGTTTCAAAAAAATATGAGGATATGGCAAGACAGAATTTTGGGAATTATGCTTTTGCCGATGAAAAGACGTTCTTTGATGAATATAGTAACGAAAGTGCAGTACTTATAACGTCGACCGGTGACATAAACCGGATAATGAATGAACTGCCAAAGGTCACTAAGAGATTTGTATATTATGACGCGGACCAGATATTCTGTGATTATACGTATAAATGGAGTATAGGATCCGGTGACAACGATCAGATTGTTGCTGCAGAGAGATTGTTGGAATGGATGCTTGAGGAGGTCGATCAGAATTATCTGATGATCAGTTATAATAACGAAGGACAGCTTCCGGTCAACAGAACCTGTTTTATGAATAAGATCAGTGAGAATGATTTTTTAAAGCCAATAGAGAAGATATATGACAGATTTGTTTTCAGGTGACAGGTTATCTGCAGGATAAGGTATATTGCGATCGTGGATATGAATGGTATAACTTATAATATTGGTTGACCGCTTTATTGGAGCAATATATAATAAAGACGATTTCTTGGAAAACATTGAAAGGAGCAGGAAGATTATGAAGAAATTAGGTGTTATCGTTACAGCGCTGGTTCTGAGTTTGGCGATGGTAGGATGTAAGATAAACAAGGAGGATTTTGACAAGGCAATGTCTGCTGCCGGGATTGAAACACCGGACTCCATATGCAGCTCGATCGCTTCATTTGATTACAACTATTTTAATAAGTTAAAAGCAGACGACTATGATAAAGACGCGTTTAAAGAGGCATATGGTTTGGAAATGGACAAGAATAAATATTTGGCAGGATATTTTATAATGTCGGATGATAAAACCGATGCGGATAATGTTTATGATGAGTATGGTGCATATCTCGAGAAAAACGGCTTTGAAAAGGAAAAAGCGGATGAAGACAGTACAGTTTACTTTAATGGTACATCGGTCGTTCTAGTCTGGGAGGTTGGTCCGTTTTCCGGAGATTATGACGAGAAATACCATGGTAAATATGGAATAAATGTTACATTAGAAAATTCGGTAAAATAGATACTCTACAGATTGACAGAGATCGAGGCCGGAAACATCATTTTCGATAACTTATCTGCGACTGCCCTATAATACGGGGGATGACGTTTGTCATTCCCCGTAACATTTTTTCCAAACTTTATAAAATAGGGGTGGCAGGATGATGCAATCCGCCCCATGTGTTTTAGTCGATCTTCCATAATGAGGCTCCAGCTCGATACATGCTGTGGAAATCGCTTTCATTCCATGTCTCGTAGAATTCCAAAGCGTTATCGTTATCTTCAGAAGTCTGATAAGTGTAATGCCCCCCGTTAGGTGACTCAACCTGTATTCTGTATCTGCCGGATGCAGTATTTTCAAAAAGGATGATCTTTGCCGTATGATCTGTCACGAATTCTCCATCCAGCATATGGCCATAGATTACTTCGGAATCCGTGAACTGTACATGGTATTCAGGAAGAACATCTCCGTTATATTCATAACCCATGGATGCCGTTGCCCATGTTCCCGGTACTGAAGAGATATTTTCGGCAGACGGATCATTTTCGGAGATATAATCTTTCAAATTAAAGTTATCATCAGTCCGTTCCTCTTCCTGAGTGATCCCCGGAACAAACTCTGTAACATAGGTATCCCCTGATACGGGGTTTATGTAATAGCGTACCTGTGCCCCGGTATATGATCTGAACAGGACCACGATCTCCTTATCGTCGCTTGAAGCGATTTCCCAATATACAGGGTATTCGCCTACCTTTTCAATATCTGCAAGATCCGGATTGCTGATATGACAGTAATCTCTGATGGCAGAGAGTGCCTGTTCATCTGTTATAGTGTTGGTTGAAGTGCTATCTATAGCTTCCGTGATAGAAAAGTCTTTAATCTTATTTTCGCTGACTTCCGGAGTGAAAACAATGGTTGTTGGTTCCTTTGCATTGTCTACTGTTTTGGCTTCTTCTTTTTTTGCTGAACTACATCCTATGGTAACTGATATCGCAATAAATATCAGAAGTATCAACAGTTTCTTCATAGTCGGGTCTCCTTCAATTTAATTTGAACAGTAGTTGTGTCTTAAATAGCTATAATATTATCCGATGTATCAATATTAAGATGTTTGTATTATAACAAAAGAAAACAAGATTGCATAAATTTAGTTTTTTTGAGTCATTTTTTTGATAGCCTTAATTAGTAAACAGAAATATGTGGTATACTTGATATCACTTATAGAAGATATAAATTTCTACTCAATGTATTATCATGATCATATGCTCACTAAATGTGGAATCATGGCATATAATTAATTTGGAGCTTATATTCCGTACAAAGAGAAGGACGATCGAGTTAAAGGTATGAGCATGGAAAAATATTACATCTACATTAAAAAATATGTTGTAAAACAGGATTTGCTTACAAATAGTTTTTATAGACTTGAACAAAGAGATGGAGAGAAGCAGTGGTGGTATGAAAAATCGATCGGGGCTGTGTTTGCTGCTGATCCAGACTGTTTTGAGGATATTTCTGATTCGTCTGTTGAGGATTGGATTGATGATGAGATTTTGGGAGAAGATTATGTATACTTTATTCCGGAGATAATATATGAAAAGCACAAGGCATATTCTCCGTTAGAGACCGCTATAAAGATGTTCCACGCTAATCGAAATAGCGATATTGCAATATATATGGTCCTTGACGCGCTTGCTACAGAGCAAATTTACATCCCACACAACTCATCCGGAAATCTGATGTCGTTAATTCTAGGTGAGCAGGAAATAATAGCCGTGTTTTCGAAACCGGAGAGGCTGGAAAAGAATGAACCTGTAAAACTTCAAAAATGCTATATTAGGGATATAGTAGATAATCTTATCAGTGTGGGGAAGAACATCGTAGTTAACCCGTTTAGTGAAGAGAGTATTCAGTTTCTTCTTCCTTACAAAGGTATTGAACTGCTTTTGATTCCTGTATTAAGTAATGTGAACCGGAGCGATGATTAAATTGCCATTGTAGAAAATGATAGTTTAGATTCGTATTTTTACATGATGAAGATTACATAATCAAAAGGTATAAGAAAATCGTGGTTTGAAGCCCTTGTTTTATATGCGGGGCAGGTCATTAAGGCCTGTCCTTTCTGCTTTTCATATGCTATATTGGCGGGGGGATTAAGGTTACATCTTGGAATAATTAACGAGCAATAAATATTCGTTTACAGAACATATGTTTTGATGTATAATTTCTTTGGTGCTGTCATACGCGGTAGGCGGTTGTCCAATGATCGGAGTACTGCGAACTCTGTTCACATACAAACCTTGTAAGAGGAATACCCGATAGGAGGACTTTACCATGTTGACCATTACTGAATTAATAGCGGTTTTAGGCTTTGCAGTAACATGCTTTGCTCTGGGCTACTCGGTTGGTCGTAGCAGCAAGGTAAAAAAATAACCGCCAGCCTGCAACTAGCGGTTATTATCATAAATAACACTTAGAAAGGGCAGCCGTCTATCGACAGCACCTTTTATAATTTGAATTATAACCGATATAGTCGGGAGTGTCAAACCCGGGCTATTGTCAGAGGAGAGATTTATGAGAGGAATATACACAAACGTAAATGACTTAAGGAAGCGGGTATATGCCGAAGTCGCCAAACTGTCATATGATTATAAGGACGGAGATCTGTCACAGATGGACGAGATCCCGTATCGTATCATCCCGGGTGAGATGGTCGTATACAGGGACAGCGTGTTCATAGAACGTGCGATAGTAAGGGAACGCATGAGAATGGCTATGGGGCTTACTCTGCGTACTGCGGCCGAGCATGCGCCGGTAACCCAGGGGGCAGAGGAATGCGTGAAGCCCGAGAAGTATTACCAGCCGCCGCTTATCAATATAATCAAGTTTGCCTGCCATGCGTGTCCGGATAACGAGGTGAAGGTAACGGATGCCTGTCAGGGCTGTTTTGCCCATGCATGCAAGGAGGTATGTCCGGTCGGGGCGATAACGATAAAGCATCGCAGATCGGTGATCGACAAGGAAAAATGTATAAGGTGCGGTAAGTGCGTGCAGGCATGTCCGTACAATGCGATAGTCAAGCTGGAAAGACCGTGTGTTAAGGCGTGCGGCATGAATGCGATCGGTTCCGATGAATACGGACGTGCGGATATAGATCAGGATAAATGCGTATCATGCGGAATGTGCCTTGCAAACTGCCCGTTCGGGGCGATAGCAGATAAGGCCCAGATATTCCAGTGCATTCAGGCGATAAAGGGCGATGCACCTGTTTATGCGGCCATAGCTCCTGCTGTGACGGGACAGTTCGGTCCTGATTTTACACCGGAGAAGATGAGGCCGGCATTTCGGGCACTCGGCTTCGAAGATGTAGTGGAGGTCGCGATCGGAGCGGATCTGTGCACACTGTCCGAAGCCAAGGATTTTGTCGAGAACGTGCCGGATAATATACCGTTCATGGGCACGTCATGCTGTCCGGCGTGGTCCGTCATGGCAAAGAAACTGTTCCCCGAATATGCCGAGTGTATTTCGATGGCACTCACGCCGATGGTCTTAACGGGAAGATTTATCAAGACAAAATATCCCGGATGTAAGGTTGCCTTCATTGGTCCTTGTGCGGCCAAGAAACTGGAAGCTTCGCGTAAGTCTATAAGGAGTGATATCGATTTTGTCCTGACATTCGAAGAAGTGATGGGAATGTTTGAGGCTAAGGAGATAGATTTTAAGGAACTGCCCGATGATGATACAATGCACGGTGCGAGCGGAGACGGGCGCGGATTCGCGGTTAGCGGAGGCGTTGCGGAGGCTGTCGTAAACTGCATTAAGGAACAGTATCCGGATAAGGAGATAAAATATGCAAGTGCCGAAGGGCTTGCGGAGTGCCGCAAGATGATGGCTATGGCAAAGGCAGGGAAATACAACGGATATCTGCTTGAGGGAATGGCATGTCCGGGAGGCTGTATAGCCGGAGCCGGTACGGTACAGCCGATCGCGAAATCAGCCGCCAGCGTTGCAAAACACAAGAGCGTGTCTACACACGCTCATGCATACGAAAGTGATTATAAGGAACTGGTAGAATTTCTCGAAGAGAACGATCTTAAGAAGGATCCGTTATGATAATTCCTTCCTGATCGCGGCCAGCAGATCGCTGTATTCTTCAAAAGCCGGATACTGCGGATAGTCCTTCTTTATCTGCTCGGTGCTTCTGAATAGGAATCCTGCTCTGCTTGCCTGTATCATACCGAGGTCGTTAAAGGAATCTCCGGCGGCTATCGTATCAAAGCCCATTGCCTGCAATCCTTTTACGGTCGTGAGTTTGGATTTTTCGCAGCGCATTTTGAACCCTGTTATCTCTCCCGCGGAGGAAGCGATCAGCTCATTGCAGAACAGAGAAGGGTATCCCAATTTCTTCATGAGTGGCATTGCGAACTGATAGAAGGTATCGCTGAGTATTATGACCTGGGTAAGGCTTCTTAATTCATCGAGGAATTCCCCGGCTCCCGGGAAAGGATCGATCGTTGCTATCGTATCCTGTATCTCCTTAAGTCCGAGACCGTGTTCCTTAAGGATGCCGATGCGAAATCTCATAAGCTTGTCATAATCGGGTTCGTCCCTGGTTGTCCTCTTAAGTTCCGGGATGCCTGTTGCCTCCGAAAATGCTATCCATATCTCGGGTACGAGAACACCTTCCATATCAAGACATACTACTTCCATATATTTCCTCCGTTTTATGATCATACGATCCTGATGGATCGATTGCATAGATCGTATTTTGTTATAACGGATTATAGTATATCATACAATGATGCGGATTTTAACAATTAATTTCAGGGCTTGTACGCCGGGCAAAAATACCGCAAAAATCTCATAAATTGATGTCACAAAATGCGAAAACAGTGATATAATATACAAACAGGGGAGAAACAGGAAAGGTCTAGGATGTACGACAGACATAAACCCATAATAAAATGGTATGAATATGATGCGACGAAGCTGTACAGGAACGCAGATGAAGAGGATGTGACCGAAGAGGCCGGATCCGAAATGTCTTCCGTGGCAGCAGAGGATACCGCAGCATATGCCGATGAGCAGCCCGCAGAAGAAGAGAACACGTCGGTTACGGGCGATCCTTCCATGGATGACGAAGTCGCCAGGATCATGGCAGCGTTCTCGGGTGCGAAGCAGAACAACGTAGATGATGTGTTTGCTGCGATGGCAGCTCAGGAGGAAGGAACGGCGGACAGCGACACGGGGGCTTCTTCCGATGATCAGGAAGACCTTATTTCCGCGATATGTGCTCCCAAGCAGAATAATGTAGACGACCTTGTCGCCATGGCAAGAGGCGGCTGATGACAGATCATGAGGATGCCTCGAAGCGGCGGAGTCCCTATGACATTGCTTTAAATAAGATATGAAAACAGAATTCCTGAACAGATATTTTGACCCGTCAAGAGAAGAAACATTTGGGGAACAGCAGGCAGTTCCGCTTAAGACCGTCAAGAGCAGATATTATATCCTGGCCGTAGATATTATCGGATACCTGACGGCTTATTTAATGATACGGTCGTATATGGGGAACAGCATCAAGAGAATGCTGTGGTTTGTTGTCCTGCCCATATTTTTTGACTGCCTCGGACTTCTTCTTTTTCACATATGGTTCAAAGGTTCGCAGAACAGGGATGAGAGTTATTACCGTTCGACGACGTATATCATCGGCGGAGTATTGATCTACTCCTTCATGTATTGCGACTGCGTCCTTATATATCACGACATATCCGAGATACTCATCTTTTTGCTGATCCCTGCGGTCATAGCATGCTTTTATGTTGATATGCGCTGGTTTATCTTTCAGACTGTTGTACAGGCTGTCTTTTTCTGCGCCTTTCTGTTGTTAAGGAGAGCGAGCCTGCCCGTACATCTTACGCAGGTCCATCCCATGCTGCGAATACTGTTCTTTGCGCTCGGGATCTTCCATTTTTCGAATGCGCTTATCGGTCAGGACAGGATGAAGATCAGGATGATGAGAGAGAGCCGTGAACTGAGCGCACGGGAAGAACTGCAGCGGACTCTTACGGATAAGCTTACCAGGGAATGCTCCGCCCATATAAATACGATCAAGGGTGCAACACTTGATATCCTTGATGAGGAGGAAAATGCCGATATACAAAAATACGCCGGCTATATCCTTGATGCCGATGAGCTGCTGATGAAGACGATCACGGATGCGGATCTTAAGGGCTTGAGAGGTGATCAGACATGAGAGGCTTTTGGAACAGGCTTAAGAGACAATATAATTTCCGGTATGATATGGGTGAGGAGTACGGAGCAGTAGATGTTTCCGAGGGCATGCTCATATCGATCTCCATGGGAGGACTGTCGCTTGCTCTGGTAGGACTTCTCATGTGGATTTTCATAATAAGGTTTCAGTCGCGTACACCCATGCAGTCGCTTGCATGGTATGTGAGCAATCCGCTTAAGATAAATCTCTGTGCGTTCTTTATTGCCTCCGTCGTATATCTTTTCATGAAAAAGACTCCGGATATTTCGGAGAGAAGCATAAGGGTATGTGAGTTTATAATATCGGCAATGTATCTGTTTACATATTGCGCCGGCTTTTTTTTCTTAAGGAAATTCGAGATGTCATTCCTGCTTCTTGTCATGCCGCTCGTAATGATGGTACTTAGGGGAAGCAAGAATTATCCGGTCGCACTTTCTATCCTTGTCGCTGTCTATGTCATCACACGGCTCATGCCGGTATACATTTTCGGAGAACCCAGAGAAGATATCCCCTTTGAAGCGAATGTACTGTTCGGCATATGGGTGATAGTGGCCACAACATATCTGCTGGCTCTCACCAAGAATTCGGCAGTGTATTCGTACAAGAAAAAGGAGGAAGAGGAACTTAAGCAGAATGCTTTTGCAAAACAGCTGTCCAAGATGAGCCATGATGTCCGTACACCGATCCACTCCATAAGGGGCATGAGTGAGATGATACTGAGAAATAATGTCTCCGAGCGTACCGGGCGTGATATCGTTGTTATAAGGGAAGCGGCGGAAGATATACTCTCAACGCTTGATAAGACACTGGAGTCATCGAGGATAGAACTGAGCGGGGTTTCCGACAGGCCGGCACCCGAAGATACCAATGAAACTGCAGACAACGGAGCGGATACATATCTGTATGCTCCCAAGGCACATGTGCTGGCGGTGGATGATTCGATACTTAATCTGAACGTTATAAGGGCACTTCTGAGAAGGACCGGGATAAGCCTCGACTGTGCATTAAGCGGTCAGGAAGCATTAAAGCTCGTAAGTTATAATTATTATGACGTGATACTGTTGGATCATATGATGCCGGATATGGACGGGATAGAGACCATACACAATATCCGAAGCAATCCCGGGGCAAATGAAGAAACTCCCATAATCGTCATAACGGCAAATGACATTGCGGGAGCCAGAGGAATGTACAGACGGGAAGGATTTGCCGACTGTGTGCGCAAACCGATCTCCGGTGAGGAACTGGAGGCTGTGCTTGAAAAATATCTGCCGCCTCATCTGGTGAGCAGAAGAAATATATGATAACGATAAAGAATAAGGGAAAAGGAGAGTAACGGGATGAAAAACAATACGGTCAAAGGAACTATTGAGAAGGAGCTTGGCAATACGGTCAAAGAACTGTTCGGCAGGCAGATCTCACAGTGTTCGGATCACGAACTGTATATCGCGCTTCTTGAACTGACCAAGAGGAAGATGAAGGAAAAGAAAGCGATAGAGGGTAAACGGAAGGTCTATTACATTTCGGCCGAATTCCTTATCGGAAAACTGCTTTCGAATAACCTTATAAATCTTAAGATGTACGACGAAGTGGATGAGATACTTAAGAAGAACGGCAGATCCCTTGCATCAGTGGAAGAAGCTGAGCCCGAACCTTCGCTCGGTAACGGAGGACTCGGAAGGCTTGCCGCCTGCTTCCTTGATTCCATGGCAACCCTTGGGATACCCGGAGACGGTATAGGGCTTAATTACCACTTCGGTCTGTTTAAGCAGGTGTTTAAGGACAACAAGCAGAATGCCGAGAAAAACGACTGGATAGAGAAGCAGTCCTGGCTGAATGATACGGGAAAGTCCTATGTGGTATCCTTCGGTAAGAAAAAGGTTAAGAGCAGGCTCTACGATATAGATGTGGTGGGCTATGACAACGGAGTCAACAAGCTCCATCTGTTCGATATAGATACCGTTGATGAATCCATAGTCAGGAAGGGTATAGATTTTAACAAGAAAGACATAAAGAAGAACCTTACCCTTTTCCTGTATCCGGATGATTCGGATGAAGCCGGAAACCTGCTCAGGATATACCAGCAGTATTTCATGGTCAGCAACGGCGCACAGATGATACTTGATGAGGCTAAGGAGAAGGGAGTGGATCTTCATAAACTGGATGAACATGTTGCGATCCAGATAAACGATACACATCCCACACTCGTTATACCGGAACTTATAAGGCTGCTTACGGAAAAGGAAGGCTTTGCCATGAAGGAAGCCATAGACATCGTGAGCAGGACCTGTGCTTATACCAACCATACGATCCTTGCGGAAGCACTCGAGAAATGGCCGCTTGCATATCTTGAGAAGGTCGTGCCGCAGCTTATTCCCATCATCAAGGAACTCGACAGGCTCATTGTAAGGAAGTACCGTGACGAGCGGGTATGGATAATAGACGATAACGACAGGGTACATATGGCGCATATAGATATCCACTTCGGATACTCGATAAACGGTGTTGCCGCCCTGCATACGGAGATACTTAAGAATACCGAACTTAAGCATTTCTATGATATATATCCGGAGAAGTTCAACAATAAGACCAACGGCATAACATTCAGAAGGTGGCTCATGTCATGCAACCGTGAACTCTCTGAATATATAACGGGACTTATCGGAGAAGGCTGGAAGAAGGATGCGGATGAGCTTGAGAAACTCCTTAAGTATAAAAAGGATGCAAAGGTCTGCGACGGGATAGCGGCCATAAAGAAGAACAAAAAGGAGGAACTTGCCGCATATATAAAGGAGCATGAGGGTGTTGAGCTTGATACGGATTCCATCTTTGATATCCAGATAAAGCGTATGCATGAATACAAGCGTCAGCAGATGAACGCGCTCTATATCATCCATAAATATCTTGAGATAAGATCGGGCAAAAAGCCCGTACGTCCACTTACCTTTATATTCGGTGCCAAGGCTGCGCCCGCATACGTTATAGCCCAGGATATAATCCATCTTATCCTGGTGCTGCAGGAGATAATAAACAATGATCCTGCGGTGTCACCGTATCTTAAGGTAGTGATGGTCGAGAATTATAACGTAAGCTATGCCCAGAGGCTCATACCTGCCTGCGATATTTCGGAGCAGATATCCCTTGCCAGCAAGGAGGCATCCGGAACCGGCAATATGAAGTTCATGCTAAACGGTGCGGTAACACTCGGAACAATGGACGGAGCAAATGTTGAGATATCCGAGCTTGTCGGAGAGGACAACATCTATGTCTTCGGCAAGGATTCGGATACCGTCATCAGACATTATGCCAAGGCTGATTATGTGTCGAAGAATTACTACAAGAAGAGTAAGACGATAAGGGAAGCGGTCGATTTTATCGTGAGCAAAGAAGCGCTTAAGGTTGGAGATAAGGTCAACCTTGAGAGACTGTATAACGAACTGCTCAATAAGGACTGGTTCATGACACTGCTCGATCTTGAAGAATATATAAAGGTCAAGGACAGGGCTTTCGCCGATTATGAGGACCGGAAAGAATGGCATAAGAAGATGCTCGTTAACATAGCAAAGGCAGGCTTCTTCTCATCCGACAGGACTATAGCACAGTACGACAGTGATATCTGGCACACGAAGGCGGCAGAGGATACAAAGGAAAAGAAAGAGACAGCCAAGGCGAAGAAGACAGTCGTAAAGGCGGCAAAGAAAGGAAAGAAATAATGAGAAAGAGCGGCATTCTCATGCCCGTCGCAAGTCTTCCGGGCAGATACGGGATAGGGACTATTTCAAAAGAGGCATATAAGTTTGTTGACAGGCTGAAGGCAGCAGGCGTCGGCTACTGGCAGATCCTGCCGCTTGTGCCTACCAGTTACGGGGATTCTCCGTATCAGTCCTTCTCGACCTTTGCGGGCAGTCCGTATCTTATCGATCTTGAAACGCTTATCGATGAGGGCCTGCTAAAAAGGAGCGAATGCGGCAGGTTTGATTTTGGAAGTGATGAAGAGTGCGTGGATTATGAGAAATTATATCGGTCGCGCTTCAAGGTCCTGAAACTTGCTTTCTTACGCTGTGATCTTTCAAAAGATGCAAAATATAAGAGATTTGTGTCAAAAAACAGATTCTGGTTGGAGGATTACGCCCTGTTCATGGCGATAAAGGACTCATACGGAGGCATAAGCTTCGCAGAGTGGGATGATGATATCAGGCTCCGAAAGAAGAAGGCTGTCGATAATTACAGGAAACAATATGCAAAGGAAATAGAATTCTACAGGTTCATTCAGTATATTTTTGACAAACAGTGGGCCGCACTTAAGGCATACGCCAATAAGAACGGGGTGGAGATAATAGGCGACATCCCCATTTATGTTGCGTTTGACAGTGCGGATACATGGTCTGATCCGAAACTCTTTCAGCTTGATGAAAACAGAACGCCGACAGTCGTGGCGGGATGTCCTCCGGATGCTTTCTCGGATACGGGGCAGTTATGGGGGAATCCTCTGTATGACTGGAAATATCATAAGGAAACGGGATATGACTGGTGGATAAAGAGGATGCGCCACTGCCTAAAACTCTATGATGTGATAAGGATAGACCACTTCAGGGCTTTTGATGAATATTATGCGATACCTTACGGCGATAAGACCGCGGAATTCGGCAAATGGAAAAAGGGGCCCGGCATGCAGCTGTTCAGGGCGATCAGGAAGGAACTGGGAGATATCAATGTCATAGCGGAGGACCTTGGGTATATAACACCGTCGGTCAGAAAGCTTGTCAATGACTGCGGATTCCCGGGAATGAAGGTGCTTCAGTTTGCCTTCGATCCCAAAAACGAGAGTGACTATCTTCCGCACAATTATATCAAGAACTGCGTAGTCTATACAGGGACGCATGACAATGATACCCTGCTCGGATGGTATAACAGCATTTCAAAAGCCGAGAGGAGATTTGCGGACAGATATCTAAATAATGCGGGACATGAAGGAAAGGAACTTGTATGGGATTATATAAGGCTGGCGATAGCTTCGACGGCTGATACCTGTATCATCCCGATGCAGGATTATCTCGCGCTCGGATCCAAGGGAAGGATAAACATCCCGTCCACACAGGGAGGTAACTGGGTATGGCGTATGAAGAAGGGTGCATTCACTTTAAAGCTCGCCAAAGAGATCAACTCACTGACATCACTGTATTACAGGAAATAATGTTTTATTTATCGGGATTGTATGATAATATACTAAATTGGGAAAAAAGTGACAGGAGTTTTTTGGGAGCGTATTAATGAAGAGTATTTTTGAACGCATAGATGCCCTGGTCAAGGAATGCGGCTGTGTTCCCGAAGGTTATGTCCTGGAGGATGCCCTTAAGGGTGATGAGAAGCCGGCTTTGGTCATGGGCGAACAGGAAGGGCTTATAGGCCAGCCAATACCGATGCCTCCGAAGGGCATGCTCGGCAAGGCTGTTGATATGATAAGGAATAATCTTGAGATAAATGCAAGGCTTGCCGTGCATTCCTTTGATGATGAGGAACTCGGCTTCAGAGTTGCGGATATCAGGGGACTTCTTCTTAAGAATATCATAGATAACATTAAGGATTACGATCCTCATAAGCTTTCCACACTGGCATATTCACTGACAATGTTCGGCACCAAGCTTGAGACTGTCAAGCTTGGCCTTCTGATCCTTGTTCTGTTTGATTTTGCGGACGACGAGGTTATAAGGAAACACATAATCACCCTGGGTCTTTATGAGGAATTCACGTCTTATGTGATCTCCAATGCAAAGAGCTGGCCCAAGGAGATAAGTGATCATGTCTATTATATCTATGCCCGGAAGTTAAGCGGCTGGGGCAAGATAAATGCGATGGAGTGCCTTGAGCCGATAAATGATGAGGTAAGGGACTGGGTACTCTGCCATGGCTGCCGTAATGACATATCTTTCGGATATCTGGGAAAAGCAGCATACGAAAAATGTGATTTTGAAAATGCCTTAAGAAGGGGAAACCTTAACGAAGAACAGATGCAGGGCGCCCGTGATATAATGCGTGGCCTTCTTGAAGATATGCCGGGCAGGGGGATATCCGAGGTTAACAATCCCGCACTTTTGACCATGCTCTATTTAAAGGAACTTGCCGAGCATAATATGGATCTTGAGGACGTATCAAATCTGTACGAACTTAAAAACTATCTGAGAGGCAATGAAAGATCCTCCGAAAGCGACAACAACAAGGCCATACAGATAATAGACCGACTTCTGAGCCTGTCGGACGCGGAGGATATGATAAAAAAAGGCGTAAGTGAAGATCCGGAACTGGCCGTACCCACTGCTTCGGAAGCCGGCATGGATATCGCGGATGAACTGCTGGAATTCGTAAACAGTGATTTCCTGCATTATTATAAATATGTGTATTATTTTATGAGGGACGGCGTTTATGTGGATGAGTTCCTAAACATTTGCAGCAAGAATCTTGTGGGACGCGATTTTAAGGAAGGCATGGGAACAGAGGAGCCGGAACCCGATTCGGAGAATACATGGCAGCTTGATGTCGTGCTTAAATACCTTGGGACATATCCGGGCGAAGGCGGAAAGCTTCTTGTGACGGCGATCAATTCAAGCATCCTGCAATACAGACAGCAGGCGGCGGAGACGATAAGACAGTGGGAAGAACTCAAGGGGCTGCCGCTTAAGAAGATAAGCAGCGAAGTATTCCATGCGGTAAAGAAGATAAAGAAGAAGGAAGTGGATGAGGAACTTAAGAAGGCATGGGACGAGGTGCTGGATTTCAAATAGGAACAGATATCATTTTCAGACAGAGTAAAGGAGACGGTATATGAAGGAATGTTATGTTTTTTTGGCGGATGGTTTTGAGGAGATCGAAGCACTTACGGTGGTTGACATCTTAAGACGCGACAATATCGTGGTCAAGACTGTATCCATCACGGACAACTGTGAAGTGAGGGGATCTCACGACATTTATGTCAGGGCAGACAAGGTGCTCTCACAGGTGCATTCAAATGATGCGGCAATTCTTATATTGCCCGGAGGGATGCCGGGAACATTAAATCTTAAGGAATGTGAACCGCTTATGGATATGGTAAGGCAGTTTGCACAGACAAACAGACGTATAGCCGCTATCTGCGCCGCACCCACGGTACTCGGCGATATGGGGCTGTTGGAAGGGAAAAAGGCATGCTGTTATCCCGGAATGGAAGAACAGTTGAAAGGTGCAAAGGTCTGCAAGGATGATGTGGTGACAGACGGCAATATCACGACTTCGCGGGGGCTGGGCACGGCGATCCCGTTCGCACTCGAGCTTGTCAGGATCTTTGACAGCGAGACGGAAGCGGGAGCAATGAAACGTAAGATAGTATTTAATCACTGATGTTATAAGGGATGGCCTCATCTTCGAATATTACACTGGAAATTAAAGTATGTGTGTGTTATACTCGGAAATGATGTGCTTATCACAGAGGAGGAATTTGTAATAATGAGTTTACAGGTTGAAAATTTGGAACACAATATGGCGAAGCTTACCATTGAAGTGAGCGCCGAAGAATTTGACAAGGCAAGGACGGAAGCATACAAGAAGAACAGGAACAAGATAAGTGTTCCCGGTTTCCGCAAGGGTAAGGTTCCGCAGCAGATGATAGAGAGGATGTACGGACCGGAGATATTCTACGAGGATGCCGCAAATATCATCATTCCCGATGCTTATGAGAAGGAGATATCGGAGCATAAGGAGATAAACATTGTCTCGCAGCCCAAGATCGACGTAACACAGTGCGAGAAGGGCAAGGCTTTCATCTTCACGGCTGAAGTTGCACTTAAGCCTCCGGTCGATCTCGGAAAGTATAAGGGCGTTAAGATCGATAAGATCGACAGGGATGTTACCGACGAAGAGGTAAATAAGGAAATAGATAAGGAACGCGAGAGCAATGCGCGTACCATCACGGTGGAAGACAGGCCCGTCAAGGATAAGGATATGACTATCATTGATTTTGAAGGCTTTGTTGACGGAGAGGCTTTTGAAGGCGGAAAGGGCGAGAATTATCCGCTTACCATCGGTTCGGGTGCTTTCATACCCGGCTTTGAAGAGCAGCTCATCGGAGCTAAGATTGATGAGGAGACAGAAGTCAAGGTGACCTTCCCCGAGGATTATCATGCCGAGGAACTTAAGGGTAAGGATGCGGTGTTCAAGGTAACCGTACATGAGATCAAGGAGAAGGAACTTCCGGAGCTTGACGATGAGTTCGCAAGTGAGGTATCGGAGTTTGATACATTGGAGGAATATAAGGAAGACGTAAAGAAGAAACTTTCCGAGAAGAAGGAGCAGGAAGCCAAGACAAAGAAAGAGGATGCCGTTATAGAGGCTATAATAAATGATTCAAAGATGGATATCCCGGATGCCATGATAGATTCACAGACACGTCAGATGGCCCAGGATTATGCGGGCAGGCTGTCGCAGCAGGGACTTACGCTCGAGCAGTACTTCCAGTTCACGGGAATGGATATGGATAAGTTCCTTGAGCAGATGAGGCCCGGAGCCCTTAAGCGTATCCAGTCAAGGCTTGTCATGGAAGCTGTTGCCGATGCAGAAGGCCTTACGGTATCGGATGATGATTACGATCATGAACTTGGCAGAATGGCCGAGATGTATCAGATGGAGAAGGATAAGCTTAAGGATCTTGTGGGTGATTACGAGAAGGAGCAGATCACGGAAGATCTTAAGATACAGAAGGCAGTTGATTTCGTAGTGGATAATGCCAAGGAAAGCAAGCCGAGGTCAACGAAGAAGAAGGAAGAAGAGTAAGAGGGAGGCATAAATGAGCTTAGTACCTTATGTCATAGAACAGACAAGCCGCGGTGAGCGGTCTTACGATATTTTCTCAAGGCTTTTAAAGGAACGTATAGTGTTTCTGGGAGAGGAAGTAAACCAGACCACATCGAGCCTGATAGTCGCACAGATGATGTTTCTGGAAGCCGAAGATCCGGATAAGGATATACATTTTTATATAAACAGTCCGGGTGGTTCGGTGACTGACGGATATGCGATCTATGATACCATGCATTACGTTAAGTGTGATGTTGCAACATACTGCATGGGTATGGCGGCAAGTATGGGAGCATTCCTGCTCGCGGGAGGAGAAAAGGGCAAGAGATTTGCACTGCCCAATGCAGAGGTAATGATACATCAGCCGCTCGGAGGCACGAAGGGACAGGCGACCGAGATAGAGATAGCGGCCAAGCAGATCCTCCGCACGAGGGAGAACTTAAACCGCATCTTATCGGAGAATACGGGCAGGCCTATAGAGGAGATCGCAAGGGATACCGAACGAGATAACTGGATGACGGCACAGGAGGCTCTTGATTACGGGCTTATAGACAAGATAATAACTTCGAGGGCGTAGTGGAACAAACAGAGAATAAGGGGATAGATCATGGCAGGTAAGATTGATGACAGAATAAGATGTTCATTCTGTAACAAGCCGGAAAATCAGGTCCGCAAGCTTATAGCAGGACCGGCAGGAGCTTATATATGCGATGAGTGTATTGAGATCTGCATGGATATAATCCGTGATGAGTTAGAGGATGATCCGTATATGGATGATGAAGGCAGTGAGGGAAGCCTTCACATTAACCTTCTCAAACCCAGAGAGATAAAGGCATTTCTCGACGAGAACGTGATCGGGCAGGAGGAAGCAAAGAAGGTTCTTTCGGTTGCCGTATATAACCATTATAAGAGGGTTACGGCAGCGGAAGACAGCGATGTTGAACTCCAGAAGAGCAACATAATAATGCTCGGACCTACAGGCTCTGGTAAGACGCTGCTTGCACAGACTCTGGCCAAGATAATAAATGTTCCGTTCTGTATCGCAGATGCAACGGCTCTTACGGAAGCGGGATATGTGGGTGAGGATGTCGAGAATATCCTGTTAAAGCTTATCCAGGCTGCGGATTATGATATCAAGCGTGCCGAATACGGCATCATCTATATCGATGAGATAGACAAGATAACGAGGAAGAGTGAGAACGTATCTATCACAAGGGATGTATCGGGTGAAGGCGTTCAGCAGGCACTCCTTAAGATAATAGAAGGAACCATGGCATCTGTTCCGCCTCAGGGAGGAAGGAAGCATCCGCACCAGGAGCTCATACAGATAGATACCACCAATATCCTCTTTATCTGCGGCGGTGCTTTTGAAGGACTTGATAAGATAGTAGAGAACAGGCTTGACAAGAAGTCCATAGGATTTAATGCCGAGATCAAGGCGCGTAACGAACAGGATATAAATGAGCTTCTTAAACAGGTTCAGCCTGAAGACCTTGTGAAATACGGCATAATCCCCGAGTTTGTAGGGCGTGTGCCGATCGGTGTATCGCTTCAGGGACTTGATGAGGACGCACTCGTTAAGGTACTTACGGAGCCCAAGAATGCGATAATCAAGCAGTACGAGAGACTGTTCGAGATGGACGGCGTTGAGCTGCAGTTTGAGGATGAGGCAGTAAGGGCGATCGCTAAGAAAGCCCATGAGCGTAAGACCGGAGCCAGAGGTTTAAGGTCGATACTCGAGAAGCTGATGCTCGAGCTCATGTATGAGATACCTTCCGATTCGAGGATACATAAGGTGGTCATAACGGCCTCGGCCGTGGAGAACGGAGGAGAACCGCTCATCATGAGACGGGGAAGCAAACTTAAGAAGGCAGAGTAAGATATGATGATAAGTGTCTCCGTGTAATGCGGAGGCATTTGTTTAATACAGCATTCGGTTTCCGTTTATTGTACGGGATCTTGCTTTAAGAGGTGTGATATGCCGGTGCGAGCATACAAGAAAAAGATGCCGGTCATTTCCGTAAGGGGACTTGCGGTGATGCCGGGGATGATAATACATTTTGACATAGTAAAGGATACGGCCGTAAGATCCATAGAACGTGCGATGGTCCGGAAGGATCAGCATGTTTTTATTGTCATGGCAAAGGAGCCTGAAAACGGGAAGCAGGACAAGGGAGAACTGTACGGTACCGGATGTATCTGCGTGGTAAGACAGGTACTTAAGCTCCCGAACAAGACCATAAGAGTGCTGGTCGAGGGCATAAGACGTGCGGATATCATGGAGACTTATGAAGAGGACGAATGTCTTATGGGAGTTGTCCGTCCGGTAACGATCGACGGTACGTTAAGTTATGAGGAAGAGACGGAGCCCGAGAGAGTTGCCCTCATCCAATCCTTTATGACGACAATGCGGGAATACCTTAAGTACAATCCCAAGATAGAGAAAGTACTCAGTAAGTGTAAGGTCTCCAGGATGCCGTTTGCGGATCTTATGGATCTGTATGCCGCGCACCTCCCGATGAGCGCATATGATAGGCAGAGGCTTTTGGAGACGGGTGATGATCGGGAAAGAGCGGTAGTTTTCTGCAGCATACTTGAAAATGAGATAAACATCATGAAGGTAAGGCAGGATCTGCAGGAACAGGTCCGTGAACGTGTTGATAAGAATCAGAGAGAGTATATCCTAAGGGAGCAGCTTAAGGCGATAAAGGAGGAACTCGGCGCGGGGAAGTCCGTTACGGATGAAGATGAATACCTGCTTAAGATAGATAAGCTCAAGGCATCTGCGGAGGTAAAGGAAAAGCTCAGAAAGGAAGTTGACCGCCTTGGTCAAGCATCTCCGTTTTCGTCGGAAAGCGGGGTTATACGCGGTTATATAGAGACGCTGCTGGAAATGCCGTGGGATAAGACTTCAAGAGATAACAAAAATCTTGATGATGCCGAGAGGATCTTAAATGAGGATCATTACGGGCTTGAGAAGGTCAAGGAAAGGATGCTTGAATTTCTCGCGGTAAGGAATCTAAATACAGGGGGCAATAGTCCCATAGTGTGTCTTGTGGGGCCTCCGGGAACGGGAAAGACCAGTATAGCTCGTTCGGTAGCAAGGGCTCTTAACAGGAAATATGTAAGGATAAGCCTTGGCGGAGTAAGGGACGAGGCGGAGATACGCGGCCATCGTAAGACATATGTGGGAGCAATGCCCGGGCGTATTGCCGCAGGACTTAAGAATGCCGGGGTTAAGAACCCTCTGTTCCTGCTCGACGAGATCGACAAGATGAGCAGTGACTACAGAGGAGATACCGCTTCGGCTCTCCTGGAGGTTCTTGACAGTGAGCAGAACAATAAGTTCAGGGATCATTACATAGAACTTCCGATAGATCTTTCCGAGGTACTGTTCATTGCGACGGCCAATTCGGTTTCGGATATACCGAAGCCTCTGCTTGACCGTATGGAATTGATAGAGGTATCGAGTTATACGGAGAATGAAAAGCTGCATATAGCCAGGGAATACCTTGTGCCCAAACAGCTTTTAAAGAACGGTCTGAAGGAAGGCCAGCTTACGATAGCGGACAAGGCATTAGAGCAGATAATACGGGGATATACGAGGGAAGCCGGCGTAAGGAATCTTGAACGAAAGATAGGAGAGATATGCCGGAAGTCTGCGCGCATGATCCTGCAGGATAAGAAAAAGAACATTAAGATCACCGCGGGTAATCTTGAGAAATATCTGGGAAAGATCCGTTATGAATATGATAAGGCAAATGAAGAAGACGAGGTCGGTATAGTAAGAGGTCTTGCATGGACGGCGGTCGGAGGAGATACGCTCCAGATAGAGGTAAACGTCATGCCCGGAAAGGGTGAGCTCAAGCTCACGGGCCAGCTTGGTGATGTGATGAAGGAATCGGCCCAGACCGGAGTCAGCTACATAAGATCCGTAAGCACAAAGGCTGGGATCAGGGCGGACTATTTTGCGAAGCATGATATCCATATACACATCCCTCAGGGTTCGGTGCCCAAGGACGGACCGTCAGCCGGTATAACAATGGCGACGGCCATATACTCGGCAGTCACGGGGATAAAGGTAAAGGCAAGCGTTGCTATGACGGGTGAGATCACGCTCAGGGGAAGAGTGCTCCCGATAGGCGGACTTAAGGAAAAGACTCTTGCGGCAAAGAATGCGGGTATAAAGACAGTACTCGTGCCGAAGAAGAATGAGAAGGATATAGAGGAAATAAGCGACGAGATACTTAAAGGTCTTAAGATAGTATACGTTGAGACGATGGAGGACGTGCTAATGCACGCACTGGTAAAGCAGGCATGAAGATAAAAAACGTAAGTCTCGAGACAGTCTGCGGGATAACCAGCAGGCTGCCGGACAATAAATATCCCGAGATAGCCTTTGCGGGCAAGAGTAATGTCGGGAAGTCATCACTTATAAATGTGCTCATGAACCGCAAGTCGCTGGCCAGGACATCGGCGCAGCCCGGAAAGACGCAGACGATAAATTTTTACAATATAAACGATGAACTGTATTTTACAGACCTGCCCGGCTACGGATACGCCAGGGTATCCAGGGAGACCAAAGAAAAATGGGGCAGGATGATAGAGAGGTACTTAAGGAGTTCAAAGCAGTTAAGGGCAGTATTCCTGCTTATTGACATAAGGCACGAACCGTCTCAGAATGATGTGGAGATGTACAGATGGATCGCGGACAACGGCTATGAACCGATAGTCATCGCGACCAAACTTGATAAGATAAACAGAAGCCAGACAGCGAAGAATCTAAGGGTAATACGGGATAAACTGAAGGTCCGGGAAGGTATAAAGATAATACCGTTTTCGGCACAGACCAAGCAGGGAAGAGAGGAAATATATGAAACGATCGACGAAATACTTAAAGATAATAGTTAACATAATTTCTTTTGCGGCGATCATGTTTATCTGCTTCTACGTTCTGCCGAAGCTGATAGTATTTTTCATGCCTTTTATTATAGCTGGGATCATAGCACTCATCGCAAATCCGGTCGTAAGATTCCTTGAGAAGAGGATGAAGATAGTACGCAAGGCGGGGACTGCGGTTGTGATAATCATAGTGATTGCCCTTATCGTATTTTTGGGTTATCTTATAATTGCGAAGATAGTTGATGAGATCGTCTCTCTCGCGTCTGCGGCTCCTGAACTGTGGAGGAGGACAGAGCAGACGATCCGTTCGGCCATGGGACTGTACAACGTCTATCTCAACAAGATGCCGGCATCGGTACAGAACTGGCTTAATGATGCGACCGATAATGCCGGAACGAGTCTGACGGCTTGGTTCAGCGGCTTAAGGACACCGATCGCGGATACTACATCCTCCCTTGCGCAGAATGTTCCGCTTGTAATAATCGGTATCATAATGGCGATACTTGCTTCGTACTTTTTCCTTGCGGAGAGGGATTATCTGGTGCGTCTTGTCCGTCGTATCGTACCAAAGCAGGTCATGGACAGATGGAATATCGTGTACGGTACCATGAAGGATGCAGTGGGCGGATATTTAAAGGCGCAGTTTAAGATAATGGGTATAGTATATATAGTGCTGTTCGTCGGGCTGCTGATCTTAAGACAGGATAATGCGCTCCTGGTCGGACTTCTTATAGCCCTGCTCGATTTCCTTCCTTTCTTCGGGACGGGTACCGTTATGGTGCCGTGGGCTATAATAGAACTGTTCCAGGCCGATTATAAGCTTGCGGTCGGACTGATGATAACATGGGGAGCATCACAGCTTGTAAGACAGCTTGTCCAGCCTAAACTTGTGGGCGATTCGATCGGACTCGATCCGCTTCCGACGATACTTCTGCTTTATGTGGGCTTCCGCCTGAAGGGAGCTGCAGGTCTTATCCTTGCGGTCCCGGTCGGGATGATAGTCATCAATCTGTATAAGGCCGGCGTTTTCAGCAATTTTGTTTACAGCATCCGTATCCTCGGCAGGGATCTGGCAGGATTCCGCAGGTTCTCGGATGAGGAGCTCAGGGCGGAAGGCATCATTGAGGACAGTGAAAACATTAAGGCTGTTTCGGATGACAACGATAAGATATAAAACGGTAAATGCCGGTTTTTGGATGGGATTATTGATATGGTCAGTCTGCTTATAAGGATACTTGTCAATGATTACAATAAAATAAACGATGAGAAGGTAAGGCAGGGGTACGGCGTTGTCTGCGGAGGCGTTGGGATAGTACTCAATATCCTGCTGTGCTGTTTTAAGGTGTTCGTGGGCGTAATGTCCGGTTCGATAGCGATAATCACCGATGCGGTGAACAACCTGACCGATGCCGGTTCTTCGATAATCAATATAATCGGTTTTAAGATGGCCGGAAGAAAACCCGATCCCGAGCATCCCTTCGGACACGGCCGTATAGAATACGTGGCAGGTCTTATCATCTCGATCATCATCATTGTTTTCGGAGTCGAGCTGGGCAAAACATCGGTCGGCAGGATAATAGATCCGATGGATATAGAGACATCAAGGGCGGTGTTTATAGTAATGGAAGCCGCCATAGTGGTCAAGATATATATGTATGCCTATAACAAGCGCATAGGTGACAGGATCCAGTCACCTACCATGAAGGCAGCGGCTATAGACAGTTTCACCGATGCGATAGCTACAACTGCGGTGCTTTTGTCTGTCATCATATTTGAGTTTACGGGCGTGGTGGTAGACGGCTGGTGCGGTCTCATAGTGTCCGTATTCATCATCTATTCGGGTATAAGTTCCGTGAAGGCCACCATAGATCCGCTTCTTGGGACCAAGCCGGATCCGGAATATGTAAAGCTTATAGAAAAATACGTTCTTGCGCAGAGAGACGTTCTCGGCATGCACGACCTGATCATACATAATTACGGACCGGGCCGCAGTATGATCTCTCTTCATGCCGAAGTTCCGGCGAACGGGAACATAGTCGAGATACATGATTCAATAGACAATATAGAACGAAAGCTCAAGGAAGTTTTAAAGTGCGAATGTGTCATACATATGGATCCCATAGTCACGGATAATTCGATAACTGCGAGGATGCGTGATTTTATAAGGATAATAGTTACCAATGTGGATCCGCGCCTTTCGATAAATGACTTCAGGATGGTGCAGGGTTCAACGCATACCAATCTCATCTTCGATCTGGTGATACCGCACGGACTCCCTGTCCCGGATGACGACATAGTAGCCGTCATAAAGCAGAAGGTCCGGGAACTTCCGGGCGATCATTATGCACTTATAAATATAGAGAAGCCATATACATAGATGATGGCTTCTCTTGCTTTTTTTTAAAAAGTGTGATTTAATTATTTGCAACGAAAGAATTATCCAGGATTTAAAACATGTCACTGCATTTCGTGATAAACCCCGATAGTGAATGTTGATATCGTAACTGTTTCAAGCCCAAGGCATGAAATAAAGTCTTTTTATTTTCAGGGAGATTAATATGAGTAACAGAGCAAAGTATGAAACATTGGCGCTCTCGGTCCTTAAGGATCTTGCCAAAGCCCGTGGGATCAAGGGTATCACAGGGCTTAAGAAGGCTGATGTGATAGAGGCCATGCTTAAGAAGGATGAGGAGGAAGCAGCGGCAGCTGTTCCAAAGCCAGCAGGCGAACCGGCCCCGGCACAGGCTCCGGCACAGGCTCCAGTCAGGGAACATGACAACGGATCCCAGGGAAAGCCTGCTCAGGAACACGGTGCGAAACATAATGAGAAGCGCATGGAGCCGGAGGGCGATGAGGAGGATAAGGACAAGCAGGGCGATCTTGATATATCCGATGAAAAGAGAAGCCTTGATTCGGGTATAGAAGCAAGAGGTATACTGGAAGTTCTGTCGGACGGATACGGATTCATAAGAAGCGAGAATTACCTGCCGGGTGAGAATGACGTATATGTGGCTCCGAGCCAGATACGCAGGTTTTCGCTTAAGACAGGCGATATAATAACCGGAAACACGAGGGTAAGGACACAGACGGATAAGTTCGGTGCATTACTGTTCGTCAAGACGATAAACGGGCTGTCACCCGCAGAACATGCAAGACGCAAGAATTTCGAGGATCTTACGCCCATCTTCCCGGATGAGAGGATAAGGCTCGAGAGGCCGGGCGGAACGGTGGCCATGAGGATAATGGATCTTATGTCTCCGGTGGGCAAGGGTCAGAGAGGAATGATAGTCTCACCGCCCAAGGCCGGTAAGACAACGCTGCTTAAGGATGTGGCCAGATCGGTCACTATGAACAATCCCGAGATGCATCTTATCATCCTGCTGATCGATGAGCGCCCCGAGGAAGTTACGGATATCAAGGAAGCGATCGAAGGCGATAATGTAGAGGTTATCTATTCGACCTTTGACGAACTTCCGGAACATCACAAGAGAGTATCCGAGATGGTGATAGAGAGGGCAAAGCGTCTTGTTGAAAGCGGAAAGGATGTTATGATCCTCCTTGATTCGATCACCAGGCTCACAAGGGCATATAATATGACGGTACCGCCGAGCGGACGTACATTATCGGGCGGTCTCGATCCCGCGGCCCTTCATATGCCGAAGCGTTTCTTCGGTGCCGCAAGGAACATGCGCGAAGGCGGAAGTCTCACGATACTTGCAACTGCACTTATCGAAACCGGAAGCAAGATGGACGATGTTGTCTACGAGGAATTCAAGGGAACGGGAAATATGGAGATGATACTTGACCGTAAGTTATCGGAGAGAAGGGTGTTCCCGGCCATCGATATCCCGAAATCGGGTACAAGACGTGAGGATCTGCTGCTCGAACCTGATGAACTTGAAGCGATAAATATCATCCGCAAGGCGCTCAACGGACTGAAGGCCGAAGAGGCGGTTGAGAAGGTTCTTGATATGTTCGTGCGGACCAGGAGCAATCACGATTTTGTCCAGATAATCAAGAAGACAAGATTCATATAAAAACACTTGCATAAGTGTAAATGCTGTGTTAATATAATTAAGCTGTGTTATTAACGAGATTACAGTAATATTTTATCCATAGAGTGAGAGGTGATATCATGAGAGAAGGAATACATCCGAATTATCAGCAGGCAACAGTAACATGCAACTGCGGTAATACATTTGTGGTTGGTTCGACCAAGCCCGAGCTTCACGTCGAGATCTGCAGTAAGTGCCATTCGTTCTATACTGGACAGCAGAAGAGCGCAAGGGTTGACGGACGTATCGAGAAGTTCAATAAGAAATACGGCGTTGCAAGCAAATAATGAGGTTTTAAGGGCTGAGGCAGATACCTCAGCCCTTATTTTTTTGGTACGAAGTACTTATTACATTATATAGGGGGAACCCATGAAGAAAAAATATGTGGATCATTATTCCGGGATAGGCGGTCAGGCAGTTATAGAAGGGATAATGATGAAGAACGGTGATAAGTATTCCGTCGCAGTCAGGACACCCGAGGGTGATATCAATGTTTCCCTCGAGGAGTATGAGTCGTTTGCGCCTGCGAAGATACTGAATAAGATGCCTTTTATAAGAGGTATCTTCAATTTTATCGATTCGCTGATCCTTGGAATAAGAACGCTCAATTATTCCGCATCCTTCTATGAGGATGAGGAAGAGAGGGCACATAAGAAGGAAAGTAAAAATTCCGAAGTGAAGGAGAAGCTGATATCGGGTATAACGGTGACCTTCTCGCTTGTTATCGCGATAGCGCTGTTTATGCTCCTTCCTTATTTCCTGTCCCAGTTCATAAGGAGATGGGTGCTGAACGAGACGGTCGTGGCGGTCCTTGAGGGTGTGATAAGAGTGGCCATATTCGTGATCTACCTTGTCGCGATATCCGCAATGAAGGATATAAGACGTGTGTTCATGTACCACGGTGCCGAGCATAAGTGCATCAACTGCCTCGAGCACGGACTGCCGCTTTCGGTGGATAATGTGGCAATGTCTTCGAGACAGCATAAGAGATGCGGTACAAGTTTTCTGTTTTTCGTTGTGTTCATAAGTGTCATCCTGTTCGTGTTCATAAGAGTGGATGATCCCGTCATGCGTGTTGTGATAAGGATATTGCTCATACCGGTGATCGCGGGTATTTCATACGAGATAATAAGGCTTGCCGGAAGGACTGATAATATAATGATAAGGATATTGTCGGCTCCCGGCCTCCTGCTCCAGAAGCTTACAACGAGGGAGCCGGATGAATCAATGATAGAGGTTGCCATTATGGCTGTGGATGCCGTTTTTGACTGGAGAGGATATCTTTATAAAGAATTCGGCTATGATGTTGACGGAACCTACGGATATGAAGAGTATCAATGAACTCAGGCACATGGGAAGTATGATATTAAGGGAAGCGGGTATTGCCGATGCCGATATAGATGCATCCCTTATCATGCAGTATCTTTTAGGTGTCGATAAGGATCATATACTGGCACACGGGACAGATGAGGTTGGTGAAGCTGAGGCGGAAGAATATCTCAAACTCATTGATGTAAGGAAAAGCCACGTGCCGCTGCAGCACATTACCGGACATCAGGAGTTCATGGGACTTGATTTTACCGTCAACGAGCATGTGCTCATACCGAGGCAGGATACGGAATGTCTTGTTGAAGAGGCAATGATAGTCACGGAAGATAAGATGAGGGTATTGGATATGTGTACCGGATCCGGATGCATACTGATAAGCCTCTTAAGATACAAGAATGACTTGGAGGGTGTAGGGACTGATATTTCCAAAGAAGCTCTAAAGGTCGCTGCGGAAAATGCCAAGAGGAACAAGGTGAGTGCACTTTTCCTTGAGGGCGATCTGTACGGCGCGCTTGAAGGCAGCAGTGAGTCGGGGAAACGTTTTGACATAATCGTATCAAACCCTCCTTATATAAGGAGCAGTGTTATAGGTACTCTCATGGAGGAAGTACGGGACCACGAGCCTCTTAAGGCACTTGACGGCGGAGAAGACGGACTTGATCTGTACAGAAGGATCATGGAGGGGACGGATGAATACCTGATCCCCGGCGGCCGCATCCTGTTTGAGATCGGTTACGATCAGGGGCAGGCCGTATCGGATCTTCTTAAGGAAAAGGGATTTGCGGATGTGGAAGTAGTAAGGGATCTTGCGGGACTTGACAGAGTAGTTAAGGGACGAAAGAGGATTTAGATAACTTAAGTTAGTCGGAACGGACAGAGGTAGATTATGTTTGATAAGCTTGAAGACCTTATAATGCGTTATGAGGACATAATGAATGAATTAAACGAGCCGGGTGTTGCGGACAACCAGCAGCGCTTTCGCGCTCTCATGAAGGAGCAGAGCGATCTTACTCCGATAGTTGAAGCATATAAGGAGTATAAGAAGAGCAAACAGGATATAGATGATTCGCTTGCGATGCTTTCGGAAGAGTCCGACGAAGATATGAAGGAGATGCTCAAGGAGGAGCTTGCGAATGCCAAGAAGAATGTTGAGGTACTTGAGGAGAAGCTCAAGATACTTCTTCTTCCCAAGGATCCCAACGATGACAAGAACGTAATAGTCGAGATACGTGCCGGCGCCGGCGGAGATGAGGCGGCTCTTTTTGCGGCGGAGATCTACAGGATGTATGTGCACTATGCTGAGGGCAGACGCTGGAAGGTAGAGACCATGGAGGTTGATGAGATAGGGATCGGAGGTATGAAGAGCGTTACTTTCATGATCACCGGTCAGGGAGCCTATTCCGTCATGAAATATGAAAGCGGTGTCCATCGTGTACAGAGGGTGCCCGAAACGGAATCAGGCGGCCGTATCCATACATCGACCATTTCCGTGGCGGTTATGCCGGAGGCCGAGGAAGTGGATGTGCAGATAGATGAGAAGGACATAAGGATAGATGTCATGCGTGCATCGGGTAACGGCGGCCAGTGTGTCAACACTACCGATTCAGCGGTCCGTCTTACGCATTATCCCACAGGTATAGTGATATATTCACAGACCGAGAAATCACAGCTTCAGAATAAGGAGAAGGCATTTGCCCTGCTCCGTGCAAAGCTTTACGATATAGAGCAGCAGAAGGCTCATGATGCCGAGGCTGAGTTGAGAAAGAGTCAGATAGGTACCGGCGACCGTTCCGAGAAGATAAGGACATACAATTTTCCGCAGGGCCGTGTAACTGATCACAGGATAAACCTGACTCTGTATAAGCTTGATAAGGTAATGAACGGTGATATCCAGGAAATAATAGATGCCTGTATCGCAGCGGACCAGGCAGCCAAATTATCGAAGATGGAATAGTCGGGATATCTGTCAGAGATCCGTCTTATAGATATGACCGGATGCGAGTTTTTCCGTGTATTCATCAAACGGAAGCGGCTTGTCGAAGAGATATCCCTGTATCATCGTACAGTTCATATCCTTAAGTATTTTTGCCTGTGCCGCGCTTTCACAGCCCTCGGCGACACTGTCCATATTAAGCCCGTCGATCATTGAGATGATCGAGTTTAGGATTATCCTGTCCTTGGAATCGGTCACGGCGATATTATCCACAAAAGATTTGTCTATCTTGATAACGTCAACATGCAGATCCTTAAGCAGACTGAGAGAAGAATAGCCTGTTCCGAAATCATCTATCGATGTGCATATCCCGTTAAGCTTAAGCTCATCAACAAAGAGTTCCATAGCCTCATAATCTTCCGAACTGGCACTCTCCGTAAGCTCGATCTCAAGGAAATCGGGATTGATGCCATACGATCTTATGACGTTCATCACATCTTCACTGAGATGGGGATTCCGAAGATGCAGTTTGGAGAAATTCACCGAGACTCTGGCAGGGACTATATCTTTATCGGTCCACTGCTTTATATGTTCGCATACCCTTTCGAGTACATAGAAATCGAGATCGCATATGAGCCCTTCATTTTCAAGTACGGGTACAAAACCTGCGGGACTTAAAACGGAACCGTTTCTCTTCCAGCGCACGAGTGCCTCGCAGCCTGCGATCCGGCCTGTGATCACATCGACCTTCGGCTGGTAATACACCAGGAATTCCTTATGAAGAAGAGCGGTTTTGAAATATGATATGATCTCCCGTTCGTTGTTTGCGCGTTCCAATATCTCCTGACGGAACCATACGGCATCAGGGCTGTTTGTCTGCTTGGCATAAGAAAGAGATGCATTGGCGCGTCCTATGGCTTCGCTTATGCTGCCGAGCCCATCGGGTATGGGATATACTCCCGAACGGGCAGAAATGGCTAACACTCGCGTCTGATTGCCGAGAGCGACCGTTATATTTATTTTGGATATATAATTAAGATAATTCTCGACATTTTCGTTCCTTAAGATCGCAACGAAATTATCTCCGCCGAAACGCGCGATCAACTCGTTCTGCTTGTAAAAATCGGTAAGTTTCTGACCGTATTCTTTAAGAACGGTGTCGCCCGCCTGGCTCCCGAGTGTCTGATTGATATAATTGAAACTCCTTAGATTGGAGAATATGACTGTATATTGATTTAAGATCCCTTTGGCATTAAGTTCATTGCAAAACTTCATGAAATATGAAGTGTTTGGCAGGTTTGTCAGGAAATCGGTAAGCTGGCGCATGTTGAGCATTTCGGTGACGCGCGCCTTGGCAAGGACTATATAGAGATTTTTTGTCAGAAAATCCAGGGATGCCTTTTCTTCGTCATTCCACCGGTATCCGACCGAAGGAAAGACGGCAAAACTGACCGTGCCCTTTGCGGGGCTTCTGAACATGCGTGAGTGAGCAAGGAGATCAAAACCTTCAGGCGATTCGAACAGAACACGGAAATCATTAAGACCATGTGAATCCGCACTGCTCGGAGGCAGTTCGGTCCTCATCTCGAATTTGCCAAGATGCATTTCTTCCGCAATATGTGTCAGTGCTCCGGGAATGAGATTGAGGATGTCTTCCGTGGACACCGTTTCGGCCTGAAGTGCATTATAAAATTGTCTGTAGCCTTCGCTGCACAGTGTTGTCATGTTTCTTGCACTCCGCAAACAGAGTTATTATAATTGAAAATACAGATATAATATACAAATGGTTACATATCAACAGTATTGTAACACCAAATAACAGTTTAACATGAAATCAGCAAAAATACAATGAGAGGTTAGTGCTATGGATAACATACTGAACTATGATACCGTATCCCTTGATGAGGAGGAATGCGCACTTGAGATAATAGACCAGACACTCCTTCCTTACGAGACAAAGATCTTAAAACTCAACGATCTGAAGGATATATGGGATGCGATATATCTTCTGAAAGTACGCGGTGCTCCTGCGATAGGGGTGGCTGCGGCTATAGGGATGTATATTGCGGCAACTCAGGCAGCTGCGGATGATAAGGAGGAGTTCCTTAAGATCCTGCACGAGAAGAAGGAATATTTAAACAGTGCAAGGCCTACAGCAGTCAATCTTTCGTGGGCACTTAACCGCATGGAGAAGGTATGCACGGATAACAGCGGAGCGGATATTCCAACGTTATGTAAACTATTAAAAAAAGAAGCGCTTGATATAAAGGCTGAGGATACCGATATGTGCAGGAGGATAGGGGAAAATGCCCTGAGCCTTCTTAAGAAGGGAGACGGTCTTCTGACACACTGTAATGCGGGGCAGCTTGCGACTTCGAAATACGGGACGGCAACTTCCGCAATGTATCTGGGACATGAACGCGGATACGGTTTTAAGATATACTGCGATGAAACGCGTCCGCTTCTTCAGGGAGCAAGGCTTACCGCATTTGAACTGTCGTGTGCGGGAATGGACGTAACTCTGTGCTGTGACAATATGGTCGCATCACTTATGAGACAGGGGCTTATAAATGCCGTGCTCGTCGGCTGCGACAGGGTGGCTGCTAACGGTGATGTGGCAAATAAGATAGGGACTTCCGTGGTCGCAACGGTCGCAAAACGGTATAATGTGCCGTTTTATGTGTGTGCACCTTCATCGACGATAGACTTAAACACCGCTGCGGGAAACGATATAGTCATAGAACAGCGCCCGGCAGAGGAAGTCACCGAAATGTGGTATAAAAGGCGTATGGCCCCCGAGAATATCAAGGTATACAATCCGGCCTTCGATATAACGGATCATGAACTCATCACCGCAATAATAACGGAGCGCGGTATACTCCGCGCCCCGTATGATCTTAATTGATCGTTGTATGTAATGTGATGATATCTGTTTCAGACTTCAAGTTTAAGATCGTTTTCTTTTATCCATCCGATCTTTCTTAACAGCTGGCCGAAGCACCAGGTCAGGACTGCGGGAAGAACGAAACAGATAAGGATGAGCCCGATCCAGTCCATTGCCGTGATCGATGCTTTGGTACCGGCGGCGATATCGTTAAGCCAGCCGGTATAAACACCGATCTGTCCCACGAGACCGCAGGTCCCCATGCCTGATGAGATCGCTTCACCGTTCATCTGCATACGGAAGATGCAGGTCGCTATCGGACCTGTTATCGCGGAAGTCAGGATGGGAGGTATCCATATCTTCGGATTTTTAACTATGTTGCCCATCTGGAGCATGCTTGTTCCGATGCCCTGAGAGATAAGCCCTCCGACCTTATTTTCCTTATAACTCATGAAGGCAAAGCCTACCATCTGAGCACAGCATCCGGCAACCGCGGCGCCGCCCGCAAGTCCCGTAAGAGAGAGGGCCGCACAGATGGCAGCCGAGCTTATGGGAAGGGTGAGCGCTATGCCGACCAGAACGGATACCAGTATACCCATTGTAAACGGATGAAGTTCGGTTGCCCACATGATGAGCTTCCCGACAGCACTTGCAGCATTTCCTATCGCGGGAGCGAGGAATATGGACAGGATCACGCCTATGCCTATAGTAACAAGAGGAGTGGCGAGTATATCAACCTTTGTTTCCTTGGATATCATCTTACCCAGTTCGGTCGCTATGATCGCTATAACAAGTACAGCCAAAGGTCCGCCGGCACCGCCCAGAGTATTGGCAGCGCTTCCGACTGCAAGCATTGAGAACAGCACGAGATTCGGTGCCTTAAGTGCGTAGGCTATAGCCACAGCCATGGCAGGCCCCGCAACACCCTTGGCATAGCCGCCCATATCGATAAGGGCCTGTATGTTAAACTGTGTACCTATCGTTGATAATATCGTACCGATCAGAAGGGAAGCAAACAGACCGCTGGCCATTGCTCCCATCGCATCGATAAAGTATCTTTTCCAGGATATCTCAATATCCTTACGTTTAAGGAAGGCCTTAAAGCCCCCCTCCTTTTTTTCGGTATCGTTCACACCCATTTTCCACCTCTCTTTTGTCATAATGGGCACCGGGCTCCTTATGACTGTATTTTGGATTATAAATATTACAGATCGTCACCGGTCTCCCCGGCTTCAACAGGCTGTTCGGAGAGAGCCTGTTCACCGAGCTCGGTGAATTTGGATAAAGGTATTGCCGGGCTGTACAGATAGCCCTGATAGATATTACAGCCGACATCCTGCAGGGCCTGACGCTGTTCCTCGGTCTCCACGTATTCGGCTATCGTTTCTATGTTAAGACCTTCGGTAAGCCGTGATATTGATGAAATGATCTCACGGCTTCGTTCGTTGAAGATATCCCTGCTTATGCCGCCGTCCAATTTTACTATATCGAAGATACTTGACTGGAGATACTTGATAGAGGTATTTCCCATAGAGAAGTCGTCTATCCCGAAGGTATAACCCAGTGATTTGATCCTCTGCAGCCTTGATATGAAATTGTCGTCCACTTTAAGTGTAGCCTGCTCGGTGATCTCAATGAGCACGTGCTTGCACTTGCCCGGATATATGATGTGGAGGTTCTTGAGGAAGTCTTCGAATTCATCCGTCTGTATCGTAATGCCGGTGACATTTATTGAAATATGGAAGCTCTCATCCTCCTTATATTTAAGGAGTTCATCAAGATTTTTGAATACGGTCAGGAAGATCTTCTCCTCAAGCTCGGTAAGACGGCCGATCTCTTCTGCGAGTTCTATTACAAGAGGAGGATAGATCGGTCCATACTGTTCGTGCCGCCAGCGCAGCAGAGCTTCCGCGCCGATGAGCCTTCGCTCGTGATCGAACTGCGGCTGATAATAGAGGATAAAGTCATCGCCGTTAATATATTCGTTCAGTTCTGCCGCGAGAGTACGCGCTATCCTTCCCGGATCACCCGGGAGCGTGAGCAGTTCGACAGGTTCGCGGCTTTCCTCACATTCCCTTAATATATCCTCGATCATCTTGACTTTTTCGTGAGCGTTTATGAACTTGATCTTGTCGTTTATCCGGACAAAGGGCATATATACGAACATGCCGATAACTATACATACTATCTGGAGTATGGATCCCGCAAATGAGCCGGTAGCCATATAACCTCCGAAGATCACGGGTGTTGTCCAGTTTATCTCTTGCGAGGCAAAAGGTACGAGCCCGGAGGACATTGCCGTATATCCTACGAGGATATTTACGATGGGTGTAAGGATGAACGGAATAAGGAAGATCGGATTGAAAATAACCGGCAGTCCGAGCAGCAGAAGTTCGTTTATATTAAAGATCATCGGTATTGCTGCCGTGCGCGCAAGGAACTTGTCATTTTTCTGCCGGCTGAAAAAAAGTATGGCAAGTATCAGCGACCATGTGGAGCCGCAGCCGCCGAGCAGTACAAACACATCGATGAAAACGCCGTTAAGTATAGGGTTGATACCGCTTGCGGGTTTATTGACATATTTAAGAGCGGTATCAAAGATCTGGTATTTTATCTCGCCCAGAGCATCCGAACCGTGTATACCGAGCATCCACATGATATGCTGTATAAGTTCAAGCCATATCGTATTGGAGATGTTGTTGCGTCTGTTCATGAACAGATGCTTCAGCCATCCGGTGATCATGGCATAAAAACTCTTATATCCCATGGTCAACAGTGCCAGATCGCAGATTGCAAAAAACTCAAGCACTATGATCATGGGGAGAAGGGATATGAGAATGGTGGTAAAGTCTGTGCTTATACCGTCCACAAACTTACGGTTGCTGAATACGATCTTGGTAAGCAGGAAGATATAGATATATGCGGAAAGCAGCCCGCACAGTACTGCGGTAAGTATGTTCTTTGGCCCTAAAAGATCGAGGTTTATTGTTTCGAGATTATTAAATACTCCGGAAAAGATCAGGAAACCTGCCAGAGATGTCATGATCACGGAAAGCCTGTAAGAAGATTTGCCGTAGATCTTATTGATGGTATCCGCAACGGCTATCGTCATGTATAAGGACAGCATCCCGTAAGTCGCCATATGTATGAAAGAGAGCATGGAAAACAGAAGACCTTCCATCGACTCATGTAAGAACCGCTGATAAGCAGGCAGCGGGAAATTCATAAAGACCTGAACGAAGGCGCTTATAAGAAAGATCGGAATAAGTATCTCAAGGCTGTCGCTTAAGAGCTTCAGGGGCTTGAAACCTGCTGCTGTCTTGAATATCCGGATTATCTTTTTCTTTGTAGTCTTCTTGCTTGCTGCATTCATCGTAAATGCTATTTTATCACATTTGAGGACTGTTGCACATAAAATACATGCTTTTTTATAAGAATGCATAAATTTTTAATAAATGGGGTAAGGTTATGCCAAAATGCGACAATCCATATTTGACGCATTTCTTCCTTTGTTGTCCAAATCTTATAAAATGAAACGGAACGGGGGACCGGGTATGAGCAGAATGCACAAATTATTGATGTTTTCGTGCGAGGAGAACACAACATCTTGATTCTTGACAATGTGATAGTTTTGAGTTAGAGTGCTTAAAACGGATGGAGACATCCGAGGAGTGAACAAAAGATGAGAAAGGGGTGCATAAGAGTGAAGGAGTGTAAGATTAAGCTTAATTTGAATGATGCATGCGAATTCGTTCAGAAGGCCTCGAAGTGTGATTTTGATATTGATATTTTTTACAACAGGTTTGTAATTGATGCAAAATCGATCTTAGGCGTTCTTGGACTGGATTTCTCCAAGGAGCTGACAGTGCAGTACGGCGGAGAGAACAAGGAATTCTCCAATATGCTTAAGAGACTGGCGGCCTGAGACCCGGATTTGGCATGTAGATGGTTTTGTAAAAGGGACGGTCTGATAAGAAAAATCAGACTGTTCCTTTTATTTTACTGACAGTCGGGTAAGTCCGCCCATCTGTCATATGATATAATAAACGATATGGAAGAAAATACGCAAAAAAACATCATAGCGGTCTCGGTCAGGGGTCTCGTTGAATTCATACTGCGGTCGGGAGATATCGACAACCGCAGAAAGAGCGGCCAGGATGTCCAGCTCATGCTCGAGGGGGCAAGGATACACAGGATGATCCAGCAGAGCATGGGCAGTGATTATCACGCGGAAGTGCTGCTCAGGAAGGCGATATGCGGCAGGGATTACGACATAGTCATAGAAGGACGGGCTGACGGTATAGTAAATAACGAAGACGTTCATATGATAGATGAGATAAAGACCGTGTACATGGATCTTGACCGTGTAAGGGAACCCGTTCCCGTACATCTTGCGCAGGCAAAATGCTATGCGTTCATTTTCGCGGAGCAGGAGGGACTTAAGGAAATAACCGTCCGTATGACTTATGTAAACCAGATCACCATGGAAACGAAATATTTCCATGAAACATACACGTTCGGGGAGATAAGACGCTGGTTTGAAGACCTTATCGACCGGTACAGGCGCTGGGCGGACTTTGAATTTACATTTAAGAGCATAAGAAACGATTCGATCCACAGCGTGGACTTTCCCTTTGAGTACAGAGAAGGGCAGAGGGAACTTGCGGGACAGGTATACAGGACCATATCACAGGGACAGAAGCTGTTTATCGAAGCACCGACCGGTGTCGGCAAAACGATCTCGACCGTATTTCCGTCGGTAAAGGCTATGGGAGAAGGGCTGTGCGACAAGATATTTTACCTGACCGCAAAAACCATAACAAGAACGGTAGCGGCAGAGTGCTTTGATATTTTAAGACAGCAGGGACTTAAGCTGAAATCGGTCGTGATAACGGCGAAGGAGAAGATATGTCCGCTTGAGAGCTGCGACTGTAATCCCGAGGGATGTGAGAGGGCGAAGGGACATTTTGACAGGATAAACGATGCGATGTACGACATGCTGATGCATGAGGATTCGTTTACGAGAGAGATCATAGAGGAATATGCGGTCCGGCATAATGTCTGTCCGTTTGAGATGTGCCTTGATATGTCGCTGTTTTCGGATGCGGTCATCTGTGATTATAATTATGTTTTCGATCCAAACGTGTACCTGAGGCGGTTCTTTGCGGATTCGGCGCAGGGACGGTATATCTTCCTGGTGGATGAAGCACATAATCTTGTTGACCGTGGAATGGACATGTACAGTGCGGAATTATATAAGGAAGATTTTCTTGTATTAAAACGCCTTGTGGGTGAAACGGACACAAGGCTTTCGAGGGCGCTCGGATCGGGGAACCGCAAGCTTCTTGCACTTAAGAGGGGATGCGAAGAATATACGGTGCTTGAGGACATCGGTGATACGGTAATGTCCCTTTCGAGGCTCATGGCGAGGCTTGAGACTTTTCTGGACGAGCAGGAGCACTTTAAGGAAAAGGACAGGATCCTTGATTTCTATTTCAGGGTAAGGCACTTCCTTAACATGTATGAAAACATGGGTGAACATGATTACCGGATATACTGCGAGCATGTGCGCGGAGGCGATTTTATGTTGAAACTCCTGTGCGTCAACCCCTCGGATTCCTTAAAACGCAGGCTCATAAAGGCGGTAAGCACGATCTTTTTCTCCGCTACGCTCCTGCCGGTCGGATATTTTAAAAATATGCTCGGCGCCGATCCCGGTGATAATGCCGTATATGCAAGATCTGTCTTTGATGAGAAGAAGAGGGGGCTGTTTGTGGCAAGGGATGTCAGTTCCAAATATACGAGACGGAACGAGACCGAATACTACAATATTGCCGATTACATATCGAGGATAGTCCGTGCAAAACCCGGAAACTATATGGTGTTTTTCCCGTCCCATGCCTTCCTTAATGAAGTGTTCGGTGCGTATGAAAAATACTTCGCTTCGGACGATATCAAGGTCCTTACGCAGAAGCAGTCGATGAGTGAAACGGAAAGGGAGGAATTCCTTGCATATTTTATGCCGGGAAACATGCCGGTAAGAGAAGAGGATACTTACGGGACATTAATAGGATTCTGCGTTATGGGCGGTATCTTCTCGGAAGGTATAGACCTTAAGAATGACAGCCTGATAGGCGCGATAATAGTGGGGACCGGTCTTCCGATGGTCTGTAATGAAAGGAAGATACTGAAGGAAGCATATGAACTGAATGGTCTTGACGGCTTTGACTATGCCTACAGGTTCCCGGGTATGAACAAGGTGCTGCAGGCGGCAGGCCGTGTTATACGTACGGTGGACGATGTGGGAGTGGTGGCGCTCTTGGACGAGAGGTTCTTAACCCCGCCGTATCTTAAGATGTTCCCGAGGGAGTGGAAACGTTATGAACAGGTGACTGTTGAAGGTGTTTCTGATGCGCTTTCGGAGTTTTGGGAATCTTTCCTGATTTCATGAATTGTTCATATATTTTATTGAAGTTTAAGTATAGTTCTTGTATAATATAGTCAATATTCATGTATTGGGAGGCATCACGTTATGAAGAAACAGCAGGCTAAAGATAAGACCACATTTTTCAATTCGATGTGCTTTAAGATCATGATGCTCGTGATCGCATCTTTGGTGGTCGCGGTGGTGATCGTCATGCTCCTTACGGTGTCAAGGTTCAAGGATTCCATGGTGGACCAGATAAGTACCCAGATGCAGTATATGGCTGAAACCGAGAGGAATGTCGTGGACGTTGAGACCGGAGGTGTAACACAGATGGTCGCAAGGTATGCCGAGATCCTTGATCCGGTTGATATAGCGGGTTACGAGACAGTAAATGTATTGCTCATTACGGATGAAGCCGTGATAAAGTACAGTCAGGTCGAGGAACAGAGAGGACAGCCGGTTACTTCCGAAACGCTGATGTCCGTATTTGGTTCGGAAGAGAGCGGCATGATCAATTATACGGATGAGACCGGGACCAAGATAGCGGGTTACGCGATGACCAAGGTCGGATATCTTCTTGTTGTTGAGGTTTCAAAGGATGAGGTTACCGGAAAGGTCAATAAGATAAGGGATATGGCGATAGTCATTGCCGTTATCGTTCTTCTGATATGCTCCGTACTTGCATATATCTTAAGCGCGATGCTTGTTAAGCCGATAAGGATGCTTACGGATGTCATTGCAAGAACTTCCGAGCTTAATTTCAAGAAGAGCCAGCGTGCGGATAAGTTATGCACGCGTAAGGATGAGACCGGAGCAATGGCGAGGGCTGTTGTACAGATGAGATCCAATCTTGCCAAGATGGTTGGCAATATAGATGCGGCAAGTTCAAGGATAGACGGAAACGTGAACCAGCTCCAGACGGTCACAAATGTTGTAAACAATATGTGCACGGATAACTCGGCAACAACTCAGGAGCTTGCGGCAGGTATGGAAGAGACTGCGGCAACGACCGAGAGCATCTATGCAAATATCGGATATATGCAGACAGGAGCCAAGGATATCACACAGCTTTCGGAACGCGGAGATGAACTCAGCGTGGAAGTTATGGACAGGGCCAATTCGCTGCGTGATAAGACGGTGGAGGCTACCAGAAGGACTCAGGAGACATATAATTCGGTTAAGGTGCGTTCGGCCAATGCCATAGAGGACAGTAAGGCAGTAAGCAAGATCAATGAACTTACCGAAGCGATCATGTCGATATCGTCCCAGACATCCCTGCTTGCGCTTAATGCCAGCATAGAAGCGGCGAGGGCAGGCGAAGCAGGAAGGGGATTTGCGGTAGTTGCCACAGAGATCGGACATCTTGCGGAACAGACATCCAAATCCGTAACAGACATAAACGGGATAGTCGGTGAGGTTAATGCAGCCGTTGCGAATATGACGGCCTGCCTCGAGGAGACGACCGGCTTCCTTGAGGACACGGTACTTAATGATTATAAGGAGTTTGCCGAAGTCAGCGAACAGTACAGTTCGGATGCCATGGAATTCAAGAGGAGCATGAATGATGTCCATGAATCCATAATCAATCTGGCCGATTCTATCTCCAAGATATCGGATGCCATGTCAGGCATTACTTCAACGGTAGGTGAGTCCACCCTCGGTGTTACCGATATTGCCGACAAGACGACGGATATGGTAACCCGTACATCCGAGACCAATGATCTTGTCGAAGAGAGTCTGCAGTGCGTTGAACAGCTCAAGTCGATAGTTGGTGAATTTATCATAGAATAGTGTTACAATGGAATATCATCAGAGAAGCCGCGGAGTGCTTCCGCGGTTTTCTTATGCCCGATCGGAGACGTTCGGATATGAACTTGCATTTAAGAGGTGAGAACTATGGGAAAGACAAAGGTATATATTGACGGAAGCGCGGGTACTACGGGTCTTAGGATAAATGAAAGGTTCGCGGGAAGGGACGATATCGAATTACTGAGTATCCCCGAGGAACTCAGGAAGGACAGTGACGAGAGGGCAAAATATCTTAACGGTGCGGATATCGCATTTCTGTGTCTTCCCGATGACGCTTCAAGGGAAGCGGTATCCCTGATGGATAAGGATAATGACCATACGGTACTTATAGATGCGTCGACAGCTCACAGGACGGAACCGGGATGGGCATACGGGCTGCCGGAACTTTCGAAGGAACACCGGGAGAAGATAAGGAGCAGCAGGAGGATAGCGGTTCCCGGCTGTTATGCTTCGGGTTTTGTTATGATGGTATATCCGCTGATACAGGAGGGGATCATAGGAACGGATTATCCGGTGACTGTCAGCGCCCTTTCGGGATACAGCGGTGCAGGCAAGAAGGCGATCGCTCTCTATGAGGCGGATGATAAGAGTACCGATCTGTATGCACCCCGTGAATATGCACTTACACAGCAGCATAAGCATCTTAAGGAGATGAAGGCTGTCTGCTCTCTTGACAGGGAGCCTGTGTTTGTTCCGGTAGTGGATGATTACTACTGCGGGATGATCGTTACACTCCCCTTATACGCGCATCTGTGTAAGAAGAAGGTCACTCCGGAACAGTTAAGGGAGATACTGGCTGCATATTATAAGGATGAGAGGTTCATAAGTGTTATGCCGTTTGGAAGCGAGTCGCAGACGGGAGGTTTTCTGTCCGCGAATGCGATGAGCGGAAGGGACGATGCGAAGATATTTGTAACCGGAAATGATGACAGGCTGCTCGTAAATGCCTGTTTTGATAATCTCGGCAAGGGAGCTTCGGGAGCGGCAGTGCAGTGCATGAACATCGTACTCGGATGTGATGAGGCTAAAGGTTTGAGTTTATAGGAGGAACGGTTTTGGCAATAGATCTGTTCAGTATAGGAAGGTTTACGGTTCACGGTTACGGTCTGATGATAGGCATAGGATATGTCCTTGCCGTACTTATCGGAGGATATCGTACGAAGAAGCTCGGTCTGTCCGAGGAGGATTTTACAAATATAGCGATATGTGTTCTTATTTTCGGCTGGATGGGCGGAAAGATCCTGTTCATTCTGGTTAACATAAGATCGTTCATCCAAGATCCGCTCCCGTTGCTCGGTTCGGAGGGATTTGTGGTTTATGGCGGGATAATCACCGGGATCTTATCCATATTTATATATTGTAAGATCAAGAAACTGCCTTTCTTAACTTATATGGATATGATGGCACCTGCTGTTGCGATCAACCAGGGCTTTGGGCGTATAGGATGTTTTATGGCGGGATGCTGCTACGGTAAGCCTACGGATTCGCATTTCGGAGTGGTATTTCCGGAAGGCTGTCTTGCGCCTGCAGGGATAAGCCTTATCCCGACTCAGCTTATATCGGCCGCATTTGATCTGGCAATGGCCGTGTTCCTGATAGCGGTGACCAGGAAGTTAAAATACAGGGGCATGATCTCCGGTCTATACCTTATGATGTACGGAGTGGGGCGTTTTATCATCGAGATATTCCGCGACGATGTTGACAGGGGAATGATAGGCGCTTTGTCAACTTCGCAGTTTATTTCCGTTTTTATGGTAATATTCGCGGCGGGATACCTGTATTTTGTATATAAAAACAAGCCGGCAACGGACTATGCGTCACCGGCTCAAACAGGTCAATGATCATTCGATCCTTCCGAACTGGCGGTAATACCTGAATGCCGCCTTACCCAGTATCTTATCCTTCATGACGAAGGGATGTACCCAGAACCTGGAATCGGCCGAATAATTACGGTTATCGCCCATCATAAAGTATCCGTCTTCCGGTATGGTCACCGGACCGTAATCTCCGATAGGATCCACCTTGATATACGGTTCGTCAAGCGGTACGGAACTCCCGTCTATATAGACCCTTCCGTCACGGACTTCAAGCGTCTCTCCGGGAAGTCCTATTACCCGCTTTATGAACAGCTGGGATTCATCATCCGGGAATCTGAATATCACTATGTCGCCGCGCTGCGGATCATGATTCTTATAAGCGAGCCGGTTTCCGAAGATACGGTCTCCCGTCATTATGGTAGTCTCCATGGAGGCGGACGGGATAACGGCATTTACTATAAGGAACATATTTACCAGTACGGCAATGACTACCGCTATCTCCAGTATCAGTATCCATTCCATTACCTCGCGCTTTACCTGGGATTTGGTCATTTTCTGTTTAGGATTGTTGTTTGGATCAATATTCTCTGACATGATAACTCCTCTTGCGATTATTTTCCTATTATAGTACAATCGAAATCGAATAGCAAGCAAATACAGGGGAGGCGCTGATGTTATTCAATTCTCTTCCTTTCATGTTCTTTTTTCCTGTAGTCGTGATGTTTTATTTTATTATCCCGCACAGGTACAGATACATCTGGCTGCTTTTCTGCAGCTATTTTTTCTATGCATGCCAGGATAATTCCGCCACCGTACTCTTAATGGTATCTACGGTCATAACCTGGTCGGCAGGGCGTCTTGTTTATAATGCGGATACACAGAAGCTTAAGCGGACATATGTTGCCGCGGGCTTTGTCTTAAATCTTTTTATCCTCATGTATTTTAAATATTCGGGTTTTATCATGTCATTCTTAAGACCGGACGGGAGTTTCAATGTCATCCTGCCGGCAGGGATATCCTTCTACACATTTCAGTCGCTCACATATATAGTTGACTGCTACAGGGGAGAGACCGAACCTGAGCACAATATATTAAAATACGCGCTTTTTGTTTCATTCTTTCCGTGCATACTGTCGGGGCCGATAGAGAGGTCAAAGAATTTTCTGAAGCAGATAGATGAAGAGCATAAATGGGACAGCATCAGGGTAAAGGAAGGGCTTTTCATGATGCTGTGGGGCTATTTTCTTAAGATGGTCATTGTGGGAAGGCTCAGTATACTGACGGACAATGTATATTCGGGAGCCGGGATGATGGGGATACCCATGATCATTGCCCTTTTGGCATACAGTTTTCAGATATACTGTGATTTTGCCGGATATTCGTTTATAGCCATCGGCGCGGCAAGGGTTCTGGGCTTTAGGATAATGCGCAATTTCAGACAGCCGTATATGGCGGTATCCGTATCCGATTTCTGGCGCAGATGGCATATATCATTATCAACGTGGTTCAGGGACTATTTATATATCCCTCTCGGCGGCAGCAGGTGCGGGACTTTGAGACGCTACATCAATATAATGATAGTATTTGCGGTGAGCGGTATCTGGCACGGAGCGACACTTAATTTTCTGATATGGGGACTTTTGTTTGGCATATATCAGGTCTTGGGATATGCGCTTAAGCCTGTTAAGGAAAAAGCGGGCAGATTGCTCGGACTAAACGCCGGGGAAGGTGCGGGCAGGATATTGTGCATGGCATTTACCTATGTTCTTGTAAGCGTAACATGGCTTTTTTTCCGTGCGGGCAGTGTTTATGAAGCGATCGATGAACTTAAAAGGACGTTTTCGGGGATCAGACCGGTACAGCTTATCGACGGAACGGTAGCCGGGCTTGGTCTCGGGATTATGAACCTGATCTTTGTTATCGCTGCGATCTTCATACTGATAGCGGTTGACATAATGTGCGAGAAAAAAGACTGCGAAGTATACTCACTGCTCGACAGAACGCCTGCGGTGTTAAGATGGAGTGCATACTATCTGCTGTTTACCATGATAATCTTTTCCTGTAATCTTTCCACACAGGAATTTTTATATCAGGGTTTCTGATCTTTGAAAGATATGAAAAATGCGGTAAGGTTTATATTAAAATGCATATTTGCCCTGCTCCCGCTGATCGCCGTGATCGGCTATACCTGTCTTAATCCGATGGGCTATATGGATGAGGAATATCCGTCGTGGCATTATACCAAGATGGTCCAGACGGGCAGGGAACTCCCGGCAGACA
>ONRZ01000011.1 GCA_900320345.1 uncultured Lachnospiraceae bacterium
TTACAGATTCCTGCGTACGATAAATCCGTCTCCGTATATGTTCTATTTTTCCGGAACCGATGTGGAGGTGGCGGGAGCTTCTCCCGAAACACTGGTAAAACTGCAGGATGGAGTCCTTCACACATTCCCGCTTGCGGGAACCAGAAAAAGAGGAGCAAACCCCGAAGAGGATATGCGGCTTGAGAAGGAACTTCTGGCGGATGAGAAGGAACTTGCGGAGCATAACATGCTTGTGGATCTCGGAAGGAATGATCTTGGAAGGATCAGTAAGTTCGGAACGGTGGAAGTTGAGAAGTTAAGGAGCATCGAGCGTTTTTCGCATGTGATGCATATAGGCTCGACAGTAAGGGGACAGATCCGGGATGATAAGGATGCGCTTGATGCGATAGAGGCAGTGCTGCCGGCGGGTACTCTGTCCGGAGCACCCAAGATATGTCCGGAGCACCCAAGATACGTGCGAGCAGGCTTATCGGAGAGCTTGAAGGCAACAAACGCGGGATATACGGCGGTGCAGTAGGTTATATCGATCTTGCCGGGAATATGGACACCTGCATTGCCATACGGCTTGTTTATAAGAAGAACGGCAAGGTGTTTGTAAGGAGCGGTGCCGGTATAGTGGCCGACTCGGTTCCCGAAAGTGAATATGAGGAAAGCCTTAATAAGGCGATGGCTCCACTCCGCGCGCTTGAACTCGCGGAAGAAAACGAGACCGGGATGTAAGCGGGGTGTGTCATGATATTACTAATAGATAATTACGACAGTTTTTCATATAACCTTTATCAAAATTTGGGCGAGATGGCAGAGGATATAAGAGTCATCCGTAACGATGACCTGACGGTTGATGAGATAAGGGATCTTAAGCCAGACCGCATCATCTTATCTCCGGGCCCGGGAAGACCGGAGGATGCCGGAGTTATCATTGATGTTGTTAAGGAACTTGGGAAAGATATCCCCATACTCGGCGTGTGTCTGGGACATCAGGCGATCTGCGCGGCCTTCGGAGCGGACGTGATCCATGCAAAGAGGCTTATGCACGGTAAGCAGTCAAGGGTTAAGCTTGATAATGATTGTCTGCTGTTTAGGGGACTTCCGGGTGAAACGGATGTGGCGCGTTATCATTCACTGGCTGCAGATACCGCAACTATGCCCGATGAACTTAAGGTGACGGCAAGGACAGACGATGATGAGATAATGGCTGTGATGCACAGGGAATATCCGATATACGGAGTACAGTTCCATCCGGAGTCGATCATGACACCGGATGGAAAGAAGATGCTGAAAAACTTTCTTGGTCATCTGAAATGATTGTATAACGAATTATAGCTGTATGAGATTATATCGTCACGATCTTTTGCGAAGGCGGTTACTTCCTCGTAGGTTATCTCGCTCTTACGGCGTACGAGCAGATCGTGTTCGATGGTGCCGTCTTCATTAAAAGACATATCGTTTTCCATGAGAGTGGCGTTCCATTCCCGGAGTTGATCCATGAGATCTTTACGGAAGGAACTGTCGCTCTTTACTTTAAAATGAAAGCCTGTTCCCGTATAGGTATCTATCGAACTCAGATGATGCTGTACGAAGAACTGCATTACAAATATCAGACCCAGTGCGAAGAAGCCTATGATGTACATACCTGCTCCGAAGGTAAGGCCCAGTGCGGCGGTAAGCCACAGACCCGCAGCGGTGGTCAGCCCGCGTATATTGCTTCCTGTTTTGAATATGACACCGGCGCACAGAAAGCTTATGCCGCTCACGGCCTGAGCAGCGATACGTGCCGCGTCGACTCCGCGGGTCCCGTTGAAAAAACTTCCTTCCGGATCGGTAAGATCCACAAAACCGTATTTTGATATTATCATAAGGACAGCGGTCGTGCAGCACACTATGACATGGGTACGGACTCCGGCTTCCTTTAAACTGTGGCTCCTTTCCAATCCTATGGCGGCTCCCGCTATACAGGATATGATTATGCGTATGCAGAAATCAAGGTTCTGCATAAGATCAAACTGGCTGTGAAAGTAATTGGCAAGTGTCATAAGTATTCTCCTTTTGCCTTTATTGAAATAAGTATCGTTCCAAAATGCAGTCTGTGTCAAGTGTTTTGTGGCTGCAAAGAGTGCCGTTGATTGAAACGAAGTGACGTGTTATACTTAAATACAGCAGGCATTTGTAAACACGGGGGATTAAAGTGGATTATTTCATGTATATCTGCCCCGAATGCAGGAGTTATTTCAAGACCGGCAGTTCGGGTAAGAAAATAAAGTGTCTCCGATGCAATAATGCGTATCTTACCGACCTTAAGATCGCAGACACCGAATGGCGAAAGCTTGACGGAGACGCAAGGAAGTCCAGGATAAACAGGGCTATTGCAGGTGAGCACTTACGGGTGCCGGTTCCCGTACCGGCAGAACCCGTTAAGCCTGAAGTTCCTGCTCCCGCGCCACAGGAGGAGCCTAAGGCCGAGAAGCATGTTAAGTCCAAGGAGGATCTTCCGGATGAAGCGATACTTGAGGCACAGATGCTCCTTGAAGAGCAGGATATGCAGTCCGACAAGCCAAAAGAGCCTATAGATAAGCGCAGGCTGGCGATAGTACTCGGCGTGACGGGCGGCCTCCTTCTGATATTATCGATCTTAAGTCTGGTGGTCCCGCTGTTCAGAGTCAGGGATGAAGTACCGGTATTAAGGACCGCACAGGCGGGAGATGTTGTTTCGTTCGGAAAATACAAGGGCAATACAGAGTGGAGTGTTCTTGAGAGAGATAACAGCGGCATTGTAATGGTGGGTAATTTTCCCGTTGCCAACGCGATACCCGAGGATGCAAGGAACAGGGCGAGTCAGATTGACTGGCTTAACAGTTCATTTCTTAACAGATCGTTTAATCTGTATGAACGCAGGAAGTTAATACCTTTGGAGGACGATTCAAAGGAGTTGATACGTATCATGAGTGAGAGCGATTGGTCGAAATATTACGGCACGATAGATATCGAGGATGACGGAAAGGTACATCCCGTATGCAAGATCGGTATCGGAAATTTATGATCCGTGATTGCCATTTTCCGATCTTCATCGTATAAACTATCAGAAACAGTAAAACAGATCTGGAGGTGACGGATATGCTTGATAAAATGATAGGAAATGCCATTGCTGAGGATGAACTTGATAAAGTTGCCGGCGGTATAAATATGGAAGGGACCGATGGAGATCTTCGCAGGGTAAAATGCCCGAATTGCGGGGAGGTCTTTATGGTAAACGTTAAGGCGAAGACGGCAGCCTGCCCCAATATAGAGTGCAGGGAAGTATTCGAAATAGGTACCGAAGAGGTGAAGTCATCGGCCAATATATCTGCGGGGAACAAGATCGCAGGTGTTAAGATAGGTAAGACGGTTTCGGGTGGTTTTTCAGGTACGACCATGAAGGCTTAAGGCTTAAATATATGTATTTGATAAGGCAGTGGCTGCGTCAGGACCAAAGGCGCATCTGCTGCCTTATTTTATCCGGTACGGTAAATCCGGCCTTCTCGATCTTGACACACAGATTGTTAAGCTGCTTCTGACGCTGCTTTACATCAGCATCGTATTTGGCAACGAGCTGTGTATATTGGGGGTTGTCGGTAAGCCCTTTAGTGATCCCGTCCGAGAACGGACAGAAGGAGAAAAGTATGCTCCGCGCGGCCTTATTAAGCCTTAGCGCATACTGGGATTCGTATTTTATATAGGTAAAATAATCTGAGATAAAGACCTTTTTAAAGTTGTTCGCATTGTTTTTAAGAGAGATGGATATCTTCTCCCTGGTTTCCGCGGAGAGTGATGAATTCTTCCGGTAGAACTGGAGATAGTCGCAGTAAAGTGCGGTAAGCGAAGGATCCGTCACATCGTTCCAGTGAACACCCTGCTCGGTCTTGCACATCTCCCAGCGGAATTCGCCTGTAAGACGGATCATCGTATCTTCGAAGGGTTCCGTGTGGAAGATGGAGATTATCATCCTTGCAGGGGTACTGCGCTTCTTGGAATCTATTTCCTGCCATAGGGTTGCCCTCGATCCCACATTCGGCATGAGTATCACATAAGGAAGTACTTCGTCCGACGTATAGAAGGAGTTGACACCCGCCTCGGGCATTGAGAATACACCCTGCCTGCAGAAGGCGGTAAAATCTATCGATCGGATCCTGTCGATCTCCTTATTGATGACTGAAGCATTAAGATAGCTTGAGTCTAAGGACTGGATGACATTTTCCTTGTCAAAGACAGGAACAAAGGTCGTGATCCTTCCGAAGGTTACGCGGTTCCCGATAGTAAAGAGGTTTTTGATCTCGAACTTAAGGCGTTCGGGAAGATTGTTTTCAAGTCTTTTCTCTTCTTCCGCAGATATCCGGCCGTCTTTCTTAAGATCCTTAAGATATGCGGGATAATCCATGTCGAATTCGTTTTTGGACGGAACTATCCGGCCCTGATAAATGAGCTTGAGCCATTCGAATATGGTAAGGACCTTGGGATCGGAACCGGGGTCCATTGAATTTGCGATATTGGAAAGCTTTGCCGTGTTTTCGGCTCCTGCGAGGCCTTCATCGACATAACCGAAGACAAGGAACATCCTTATGCCCAGAGGTATATCGGTCCATTCCATGTTAACGGCCTTAAGAAAGACGGCGGTATATATTTCATAGAAACGTGATGAGAGCTCGCGGCGCAGCTTTCTTGAATTCTCGTCGCTTCCGTATCTGTCGGGATTTCGCATGAATTCGTTAAGAAGTGAAGAGAATTTCTCCGACAGCTGACTGTCTATCGATGCGAATTTTTCCATGGCATCAAGGCAGTTACGAACGGATCCGTCGATATTTTCCGCTTCGCCGTTTTCGGCCGCCATGCCGGAAGCCTCAGATTTCTCCTTGATGAGAAGAAAGTGATTCTTAAAATCCTTTGTTTTTTCCCTGAAACTGTTCATATAGTCCATGACCTCGGTCATGAAATCCCTGGACTCAAGGGCGTAGAGATTGACGGTAAGCCCGATGCCGAGACCTATACTTGGTATTGAATAGAAATCCTTGCGGAATTTCACTTCGTTTGCATGAAGATCTTCGACGAAATCCCTGTGCCAGCCTCTTGCCTTATCAAGCATTTCCGGGGCCTTCAGAGTTTTAAGGGAGTCAAAATTCTTCGGGACGACACCTGCCGATATCGCGACCTTGGGGTATTCCTCAAAAGCCTTTAAAAACCTGGCATACTCGGCTCTTGCAAATTCCATCGTATCAAGTACCGCGCTCTGCATATTCTTGGCAAAACGCACGCTCGAACCCACCAGAGCACCCAGGAGCCTCGGATTTGACTTAAACAGGGCAACAAGCGATGCTTCGGATTCATAGGGGTATGAATATACGCTCACATCCTCTGCGGCCTCATATGTAAATATGTATTTTTCTCCGGGAAATTCGCCTATGCCTATCACACTGCCTGCCGGAAGGTCTATGGTACAGTAATCGCCTGTGGCGCGGACAGTGCCCTTGGCGATTATGTCAAGTGAACGGACTTCATCCTTCATACCTTCGTAGATTACGGTTCCGGCAGTGATCGTTTGATTCGTCATTCGGTTCTCCTGTCAAGTATTTGATGTTTTGATTATACCCCCGTATTGCGGCCGAAACAAGAAAAGTGAAAAAAATATGTTCAGGGTAGATTATTTTTATGATTTTTAGTAAAATACCTTTTGTATGTAATTTACTCATGACTTGGAGGGAAAGATTTTGAAAACGTTTAAGAAAGTCATGAGGGGAGTGGGGAAGTTTTTAAAAAAATTCAGGGTCCTTATCATTTTGCTGGTGATAGGATTCATAGTTCTTACATTTGTAAAATACACATCCAATTCGGCCAAGAAGATCTTAAATGAGATGTCTTCGGCCGATCAGGAACTCGGTACGGTAGAGACGCGCAGTCTTGTAGAGACCATCACGGCAACGGGGACGATTGAGAGTGCGAAGAAGCGTACCGTGGCTTCTACCATCATCAAGGATACCAAGATAACATCCGTCAAATGCGAGGTGGGCGATTATGTAACTGAAGGGGACATACTCGTTACCTTTTCCGATGAATCCATCAATAAGACCATATCGCAGCTCCAGGAGGATATCGCGGAGAGCAAGGCGACAAAGTCGATCGATGATACGGCAAATACGCGTACATATTTCTATTCTTATGGAAACGAGAGTATAGCGATAAGGGATCTGCAGATCGATATCGAGCAGAAGAGGGCGGATCTTGATGAAAAATGTGCTGCATTTGGAGACGCCAAGAGGAAGAAGGAGGAACTCATATCGGAGCGCGACAAGGAAGGTCGACAGGACGGTGGAGAAACAGATACCGCGCTTCCTAATTTGATCACTGGTGAAATGGAATATACCAAGAGATGGTATAACCAGCAGATCGAGCAGCAGCAGAAGGTCATAGATCAGGCATATGATACGCAGCTTGCGGCCCAGAGGGCATATGACAAGGCGGTTAGATCGCTGGAGGATGAAGTATATAAGGGTTCCAATACTCTTGCGGGAGCTACCGAGACTTATCAGAAAAACGGGATAACGTCAAACGATCCCACCAAGAAGCTTCAGAGACAGCTCGAGGAACAGAAGGACAGACTGGATGATTACGTTATAACCGCACCGATATCGGGTATGGTAACCCAGGTGGACGTTGAAGAGAATAACTCATTTGCAGGCGGTAATCTGGTAACGATACAGGACTTAAGTACCCTGTATGTCAGCACCGAGATCGACGAGTACGACATACCCAATGTGGAAATAGGACAGAAGGTTAAGTTTAAGACAGATGCAACAAGGGAAGATGAGCTTGAAGGAGAGATCGATGAGATAGCTGTTGCATCAACCGCAACAAACGCAGCAAACGCTGCAAATTCTTCCAATAATTCCACATACAAGGTTAAGGTAAAGGTACTTACAAAGGATGACAGGCTTAAACTCGGGATGACGGCGAAGCTGTCCATTATCGTCAAGGAAGTCGACAATGTGCTCACGGTGCCCTATGATGCCGTGGTTGACAAGGGAGACGGCGAGTTTGTGGTGTATGCGATAGATGAAGCGACCGTAAGGAAGATAGAACAGCGTAAGGAAGCCTCAAAACAGATCGCGGGTAAGATATCCGATATGTCGAAGGAAAACACTTCCGGTATCGGCGACATGGAGAAGCCGGGAAAAGATGCCGGGGAACTTTCCAAAACGGATGAAGCAAAAGCGGACGTGACGGAAGCCGAAAAGCCGAAAAGCCTTAAGGATATCTTTAAGATCGCATACGGTAAGACGGAAGAAGAAGGAGACATAGTCGCCGAGAATCAGGTGGAGATCCCGGTTGAGACGGGAATAGAGAGCGATTATTATACCGAGGTTAAGAGCCCGAAACTTAAGGAAGGCATGACGGTCATCGTCAAGTCGGATGTTGAGGCTACAAATCCGTTTGAGATAATGATGGGACTCTGATAAAGGCCTCATCGGAAAATGAGTATGAAAAAGAAGAAAGCAGAAGACGAACTGATAATTGAAGATATAACGGATACAGCCCCCGATCTTGTTGTTGATGAAGGAACTGCGCCGAAAGAGAAAAAGGGAAAGCGCAGATCAAAGAACAAACATAAAAAGGAAGAGGCAAAACAGGAAGAAGCAAAGCCTGAAGAAACAGAACGGGAAGAGGCGAAACCGGAAAAGACCGAACCTGAAGAAGCAGAACCTGTATCCGAAGATGTTGCGGTAAATACAAAAGCGGATCCTGAAGAGATTGCGGTAAGTTCGAAAGAAGATCCCAATCAGGGAAACGCCGGAAAAAAGGAAGAGGAACCGGTCGGTGAGATCGTCATCGACATGAAGAACATAGTCAAGCGATACTTTATCGGACAGCCGAACGAACTTGAGGTCCTCCACGGCATAGATATGCAGGTGAGACGCGGAGAGTTCGTTGCTATCGTAGGTCAGTCGGGTTCGGGCAAGAGTACGCTCATGAACATGATAGGCGCTCTCGACCGTCCTACAGAGGGAGAGTATACACTTGACGGCGTAGATATGTTCAAGGCCAAGGATAAGGATTTATCGGCGATAAGATGCAAGAAGATAGGGTTCGTATTCCAGACCTACAATCTGGTCGCAAGAACATCGGCCCAGAGAAATGTCGAACTTCCGATGCTCTATGGCGGTGTCCCGATGAGGTTAAGGAGCAGGAAGGCCAAGGAGCTTCTTGAAATGGTCGAGATGGCAGACCGTATGAAGCACCAGCCGGACGAATTATCGGGCGGACAGAAACAGAGAGTGGCTATAGCGCGCGCCATGGCAAACGATCCGGCGATCATACTTGCCGATGAGCCGACAGGAGCGCTTGACTCCGTAACGGGCCGTCTCATCATGGATATTTTTCACAAACTTCACGAGGAGCAGGGCAAGACGATCATCCTTATAACCCATTCGCCCGAGCTTGCATCCGAGTGCAGCCGTATCCTTACGCTTAAGGACGGGCTCATAATAGACGAACGGAAAGGAAGTGGCAGACGTGCTGATAATTGAGAATATACTGCTGGCATTTACGGCACTGTTTACAAATAAGATGCGTTCGCTGCTGACGATGCTGGGTATCATAATCGGTATCGGCTCCGTTATCGCGATAGTGACAGTGGGTAATTCGCTTACAAATTCGATAACATCGGAGATGGCGGGTATGGGTGCCAATAATGTTATCGTGGGTATACAGCAGAGACCGTCCGAGGATGAATCCGATGAAATGGGTATGAGATATTCCGGCAGAAGGATCACAAAGAAGCCGCAGGACGCCGATCTGATCACAAGAGACTATATACAGGAGATCGTAACTGAATTCCGGGATGAGATAGAAGATATTTCGGTCGAGGAAACGCTCGGACAGGCTAAGGTCGAAAAGGGAAGAAATTATGCAAATATAAGCTTAAGCGGCGTCAACCCGGGATATTTTAAGGCTAACAACATCAAAATGGATGCAGGAAGCATGTTCAGTTCCAAGGCCTATGAGGACGGAAAGAGCGTCTGCCTCGTCTCGGACAGGTTCGTTACAAATATGTATAACGGCGACAACGATAAGGCGATAGGCAAGGAAATTGAGATCGAGATGGGGGACAGGGCCAATAAGTATTATGTGTTCACGATAATCGGTGTATATAAATATGAATCACAGGGTTTCGAAATGGCTTCGGCAAGGGATGTTTCCACACCTGTGTATATCCCGCTCAACAGTGCCCTTAAGAAGAGCCACGCCAAGGGATTCGCAAGTTTTACGATAATGACTGTATCCGGAGTGGATTCGGATGAGCTGTCGTTAAAAGTCAAGACGTATATGGACCGTTATTATCATAATAACAAGGATTTCCAGATAGAGACCTTCTCGCTTGCATCAATGATATCGGCAATGGGATCGATGCTTGGGACAGTGCAGACCGCTATAACGGTCATCGCGGCGATCTCACTCATCGTCGGAGGTATCGGAGTTATGAACATAATGCTCGTCTCCATATCCGAGAGAACGAGAGAGATAGGAACGCGTAAGGCTCTCGGTGCAACAAACGGCTCGATACGTCTTCAGTTCATCATGGAATCCATAGTCTTATGTCTCGTGGGCGGGATACTGGGAATAGGCGTCGGACTTGCGGGAGGCGCTGCGGGAGCCAAGGCGCTCGGTTACGCGGCATCACCGACCGCATCCAGTATAGTAGCGGCGCTGCTGTTCTCGATGGCAGTCGGAGTATTTTTCGGATACTATCCTGCCAACAAGGCCGCAAAGATGAACCCGATAGATGCATTAAGGTACGAATAAGGGGCAATATATAAAACTCCCCGCAGGTTAATGTCCTGCAGGGAGTTTTATGTATGTCCGGCATCAGGACTCCGTCATCCACTGCGTGGATGCCACCTCATGCCCTATCCCATGATGACTTCTACATTTACTTCCTTCTTGGATGCATCATAAGGGATCACGCATCCGTCAACTTTTGTTCCGTCAACGATCATTGACTTAACACCCTTCTCGACATCCGAAGGATTCTTGACGGTGATATTGTAAGAAGCACCGCGGAACTTACGTGTGATCTTGAAATCACCGAAGCCGTGAGGTACACAGGGATCAACCTGCAGTCCCTTGTGAGTGGGATATACACCGAGGATATACTGTGAGATATTGCAGAAGGTCCATGCCGCAGTACCGGTAAGCCAGCTGTTCTTGCCTTCGCCCGGGATGTATGCGTCATTACCTGCTACCATCTGGCAGTAAACATAGGGCTCGGTCTTATGGATCTCCGAGATCTCCTCCGTATATGCGGGACAGGTCTTCTTATAGATCTCAAATGCCCTGTCACCACGCCCGATAACGGTCTCGGCTATGGATACCCAGGGATTATTGTGGCAGAAGATACCGGCATTTTCCTTATATCCGGGCGGATATGAACTGATCTCGCCAAGCTCTAAGTGATATACCGTATATGCAGGCTGCAGTATCATTATGCCGTACTTGCAGTCAAGATGCTTCTTGACGGAATCGAGTGCCTTCTCTGCCAGGCCTTCCTTGACGCCGATGCCGGCGAGCGAACAGAAGCCGTTTGACTCGATGTAGATCTTACCTTCCTCACATTCGTTGGAACCGATCTTCTTGCTGTATGCATCATATGCGCGGACGAACCATTCTCCGTCCCAGCCGTCCTTAAGAACGGTGTCGTACATAACTTTAACTTCCTTACGTGCACGCGCCGCTTCTTCCGTATCGCCGAGGAGTTCGGCAAGCTGTGCGTACTCTTCGCCGTATTTAACGAACATACCTGCTATGAATACGGATTCCGCAACGGGACCTTCCGAAGGACCGAAGCACTGGAAGGATTCGCCCGGATGCTCCGAGAAGCAGTTTAAGTTAAGGCAGTCGTTCCAGTCGGCACGTCCGATAAGAGGAAGTCCGTGAGGTCCCTTGTTGTTTACGGTAAAATCAAACGATCTCTTAAGATGCTCCATAAGAGTGGTGGCAACGCTCATGTCGTTATCATAAGGAACCATCTCTGTAAGTATGGAGATATCGCCTGTCTCGCGAACATAGGCCGATACACCTGCGATGAGCCAGAGAGGATCGTCGTTGAAGCCCGAACCTATGTCGGAATTTCCTCTCTTGGTAAGAGGCTGGTACTGATGGTAAGCGCTTCCGTTCTGGAACTGCGTTGAAGCGATATCTATTATACGTTCCCTTGCGCGCTCCGGTATAAGATGGACAAATCCCAGAAGATCCTGGTTTGAATCCCGAAAGCCCATGCCCCTGCCGATACCTGATTCATAATATGAAGCGGAACGGCTCATGTTGAAGGTTACCATACACTGGTACTGGTTCCAGATGTTGACCATGCGGTTAACCTTGTCGTTAGCGGATTCGACGGTATAGATAGACAGAAGATCATTCCAATAGTCGGTAAGCTTATTGAATGCCTTTTCCACATCCGCATCAGTCTGATACTTTGCAAGCATCCTGTTTGCGGGATCCTTCTTTATCACACCCTTGCTCTCCCACTTGTCATTGTCGGGATTCTCGCAGTAGCCGAGTACGAAAACGTATGACTTTGTCTCGCCGGGTTCAAGATCAACGTTGATCTGGTGAACGGCAACGGGTGACCAGCCGTGAGCTATGGAGCCCGTACATTCACCCTTCTCGCACACTTCGGGATTGCTGTTGTCGCGGTATGCTCCGAAGAAAGCATCCCTTGAAGTGTCAAAACCGTCTATCTTCGTGTTTACCGAGAACACTGCGTAATGGTTACGGCGTTCCCTGTATTCGGTCTTGTGGTATATGGTAGAATCGATGACTTCGACCTCACCTGTCGAGAAATTCCTCTGGAAGTTCCTTGAATCATCATCGGCGTTCCACAGACACCATTCTATAAAGGAAAAAAGTTTAATGCTCTTCCCGGTGCCCGTTTCGTTTGTGAGTTTGATCTGATGGATCTCGCAGGTGTCATCCGTAGGAACAAAGGAAAGCATGGAAGCCTTGATCCCGTTCTTTACGGAGTTCCATTTGCTGTAGCCTATGCCGTGACGGCATTCATAGGAATCGAGTTCGGTCTTTGTAGGCTGCCAGCCGGGATTCCATACGGTGTCCCCATCCTTAATATAGAAGTATTTACCGTTATTGTCCGCGGGAACATTGTTGTAACGATAACGAGTAAGCCGCAGCAGCTTTGCATCCTTATAGAAAGAATATCCGCCGCAGGTATTGCTTATCAGGGCAAAATAGTCATTGCTGCCAAGATAGTTGATCCACGGAAGTGGGGTTCTCGGGGTAGTTATAACATATTCCCGATTCTGGTCATCGAAATGTCCGAATTTCATGTCTGCCTTCTCCTTTTCTTTTTGAAAAATAGGAAAGAATACCCAAATCGCTGAAAACGATTAAGTTATCCTATAAAAAAAATAAGAAACCTGATGAAATTATACAACACATAAGTCAGTCAGGCAATAAAAAAAACAAAATAATAATGAAAAATGCACAAAAGTGATAACAATAGTATTGAAAAATTGACAATTTTGATATATACTGAACATCGAAAACGATTAAGGGCCGAATGAAGTGCCTTAAACGTTGCGCGTTATGGGGATCAAAAGGAAGAGGGTTATTATGGTTTCTTTAAAGGATATTGCAGCAAAATGCGGTGTGTCGGTAGCTACGGTGAGCAAGGCGTTGAACGATCTTTCGGACGTTGGGCCGGCCACAAAGGAGAGGATAAGAAATGCAGCGAGGGAACTCGGGTATTTTCCGAATTCATCCGCGCGCGCACTTAAGACCAATCGTACCTATAATATAGGAGTGCTGTTTGTGGACCAGTCGCAGAGCGGTCTTACGCACGACTATTTTGCACATGTGCTCGACAGCTTTAAGAAAGTGGTTGAGTCCAAAGGCTACGACATCACCTTCATCAATTCGACCCATAACAATAATATGTCCTATCTCGAACACAGTCACTATCGCGGCGTCGACGGCGTCGTGATAGCCTGTGTTGATTTTTACGATCCGCAGGTCATAGAACTCATACATTCCGACCTGCCGGTCGTGACCATAGACCACGTATTTGATTACCGTATCGCCGTACTGTCGGATAATATCCAGGGAATGCATGATCTTGTTGAGTATGTATGCTCGAAGGGACATACGAAGATAGCGTATATAGCGGGTAACGATACATCCGTTACCAAGAACAGGCTCGGAAGTTTTTACAGGAGCCTTGAGAAGAGGGGCATTGATACACCCGATGAATATGTGATGTATGCTTCGTACCGCGATCCGGAGACTGCGTATAAATGTACCAAGAAGCTTCTTGCTCTTAAGGACCGTCCGACCTGTATCATGTATTCGGATGATTACTCATGCATAGGAGGCATCAATGCGATAAGGGATGAAGGCCTTGATATACCCGGAGATATCTCGGTGGTCGGATATGACGGAAGCTACATATCCCAGATACTCGAGCCGAAGCTTACAACGCTTGAGCAGGATACCGAACAGATAGGGCGTATCGCGGCCGAGAAGCTCATCCACCTTATCGAGAATCCCAAGACTACACTGATCCAGAGGATGGTTATAGACGGGCATCTCATCGAAGGCGGTTCCGTAGCGGAGATCTGAGAGTGATTTTGGCCGTTTTTATTGACAAACGGGTTATTTCGGTGCATTCTTATTTTGTTATGACTTCGCTGCGGTCATGCGGCGGATGAAATAAAAATATTACACAGCGGAGGGAGAAACGTAATGGAATCAACAAAGGATAAAATGGCAGCAGGCCTGTTAGGCATTTTCCTTGGATCTTTAGGTATCCACAAGTTCTATCTTGGTTACAAGAAGGAAGCTGTAATAATGCTTGTTGTAACTCTTGCAACCTGCGGTATCGGCGGTTCCGTAATGGGTATCATCGGTCTTATCGAAGGTATCATGTATCTTACTAAGTCTGACGAAGAGTTCCAGGAGATCTACGTTCAGGGATACAAGGGCTGGTTCTGAGAAACAAGCATGGATTATTATCTTGCGCCCATGGAGGGCATTACGGGATACATTTACAGAAATGCCGTCAAGGAATATTTTGGAGTAGGTATTGCAAAATACTTTACTCCTTTTCTTGTTGTACACGAAAAAAGAGCCCTGAGCAGTAAAGAGATGAACGATATATCTTTGGAACATAATGAAGGGATAGATCTTGTGCCGCAGATACTTGCGGATGATGCACAGGGGTTTCTCAGAGTGGAAGAGGCTCTTTTTGGACTTGGATATAAGGAAGTGAACTTAAATCTCGGCTGTCCTTCAAAGACAGTTGCGAACAAGGGGCGCGGTTCCGGATTTTTGTCCGATCCCATGGCTCTTGATGAGTTCCTTATGAGGATCTATGAAGGAAGACATTCGGAGATTTCGATAAAGACCAGGATAGGAACTGCCGATACGGACGAATTCGACGCTCTTATCGAGATCTTTAACAGATATCCGGTAAAGGAACTTACGATCCATCCGAGACTGCGATATGAATATTATAAGGGAAGTCCGCACAGGGATGTGTTTTACAGGGGATTTGCACTGTCCGGGAATCCTGTCTGTTATAACGGGGATGTGTGTTCCGGGAGTGACGTTGACGAACTGATAAAAGGCACGGGCGGAAAACTCGGTTCCGTTATGATAGGACGGGGAATGCTTAAGGATCCGTCGCTCATACGCCGCCTTAAGGGAGGAGAACCCTGTTCAAAACAGGAACTTAAGGAATTCCTAAAAAGATTGAGATGCGACTATTCACAGCTTTTTTCCGGGGAAAGACCGGTGCTGCAGAAGTTAAAGGAGCTGTGGAATTACATGGGTGCAATGTTTCCCGAAAAGGAGGCGGCTGTAAAGAGTCTTTTGAAGTGCCGCAGCATAAGCGAATACAAGGTACTTGAGATGCAGATCTTAAGATAAGCAGAGGGAAGAAATCCTTACGGATTTCCTTGATGCCTCAAAACTTGTCATAAGGGAGGACCGCTTGCGGTGGATTCCTTATGACATTGGCCGGCGGGCTCCCTCGAGTCTGCGACTCGGGGGCATGGGTGTTGCATTATGCATCCTTTTTTGTTTTAATAATAAGGAAGTAACCAAGGTAATGGGAATAGAATGAGTAAGCTTAAGAAGAACAGAAGCAACAGGGACATTTATCACAGAAGGGCAATGCTTATCTTCAGTATCATAGGTATCGGCATAGTCCTGTTTTTTGTTCTTATCGAATTCCTTCTGCGGGAGGAAGTCAGAAGGGAACAGGATGCAAATAACAACAGGTTTTTCCTGTCCACCATATCAAATCTTAACAGTAATGCCTCGGAGATAGAGGATCTGAGCAACAATTTTCATTCAAATAATGCAATAATGCTTAATAATCTTGTTAAGGCATATTCAAATGACAACTACAGGAGGTTTGCTTCGATGCCGACTAGGGCACAGAGCGATCTTCTGTACAATTCCACGATCAGTATGGAAGACTGTAAGATACTGTATATAGTAAACAGGCAGGGAGACGTTATCATATCGGCAGATCCCGTGGATAACGGGCTTAATCTGATATCGGACGGCCTTATCGATGTCGATCCGGAAGATTATGAGGACCTTTGTGACGGCAAGACCAAATATCTGATCAGAGACAACCCGTTTTATAAGATAGATGAAGATGAGGGAAGCCTGCTGTTTTTATATTGCAGGACGATCCCCGGAACCTACGGATCCGACGGGAATAAGTATATCCTTCTCGGTTTTGCGTCCACTATCATCGATAAGGCGGCCGACAGGATGACGGATCTTTCCACCTGGCTTAACGGCTCGACCATAGGCAATAACGGTTTTGCCATGATGGTAGATGCTTCCGCGGATAAGATCACATACGGTAACATAGACGGGAAGAATATAACAAATCTGAGTGCATCCTCGCTGGGTATCGATAAGGATGTCCTGACAGACAGATATAACGGTATCAAGATGATAGACGGAAGGAAATGCTATGTATCCACCAGGAAATATACTTCTTTCCTGTATGCGGAAGACAGTTATCTTATCGCATGTATCCCGACCGTCGATATGTACGGAGGCAATTTCCCAGTAATGCTGTGGAACCTGTGTCTTCTGTTCATCTTCCTGGTGCTCATTTCGGCATATTCTTCTTTTGTACGCTCCGAGATGTTAAGATCCGGCGATGAACAGTTAAGGGTAAAGCTTTTTAAGATAAACGGTACCACCATCTACTACAGCAGAACGCTCGGAAGAAAAGTGATCCCCGTGATACTTGCTTCTTCGCTTCTTATCTTTGCTTCCGCACTGTATATCCAGGCACTTATGAGACTGTCAAGTGCGTTCTCGGAATCGGTGGCGATAGAGGAGGAAATATCCAAGGATGTAGAGCAAAACATCAGCCTTCAGAAAGACTTTACATATTATTATGACATGCAGAATGCAAGCCGGGCCAAGCTCATGGCTTTCATAATCGCACTGAACGGAGACGAGTATTTTGATTTTAACAAGGAAAGCGAAGGAGTTATATCGCTTGGAAATTCGGACGGCACCGGTAACCGAGATATAGTAAAGGATGACTATAATAACCTGGTAAAAGTGATAAACAACTCCGAGGCACTCAACAAGCTCAAGGATGAAAATTATGTTGAAAATATCTACCTTATTTCCGATGCCGGCTATACTCTGGCAACTTCTTCGGAGTATTGGAGTTTCAAACTGAGCACCGATGAAACGGCGCAATCCTATGAATTCTGGGATGTATTGGACGGCAGGAAGGATATAGTGGTCCAGATGCCGATGATGAGCGATGAGGGCAATTTTTCCCAGTTCATAGGGTGTCCGTTCGATTACTTCACATGTCTTGATGATGAAGGCAATACGAAATTTGTAAGATATACGGATTACCTTAAACAGAGTAACGGAGATTATACCGGCAATGTGATAACAAGGCACAGGGGCCTGCTCCAGATAGAACTCGATCCTGAGGAGGAGAACACGATAATCGAGAGTGCCAAGCCGACTTATATCCTCTCAAACACACGTATTTCGAATGATGGTTTCCTTATAGGGTTCATATATGATTACAACAATGAGAAATATAATGTATTCTATTCCGGAGTCGAATCGATGGTCGGTAAGAATGCAGACGAGCTCGGTATTCCGGAAAATGCATTTTCGGGCGGATACAACGGGTTCCAGAACATTAACGGTAAGAGATATCTGCAGAGTTTCAGACCTGCCGGAGAATATTATATAGCGACTGCAATGCCTACCGACAGGCTCTATTACAGCAGCTTTGTAACAGCGGTTTTCTGCGCGGTATTCGGGCTGGTACTGATGATAGTCTTATCCTTCTTCACGCTGCTCATACATGACATGGATGAGAGCGAGCTTTACAGGGAAGAGAACGATCCTCTTGCGGTTTTTGGACACTGGGAGACATCCAAAAGCTGGCAGAACAGTACGCCCACACAGAAATTCGAACTGCTCATTAAGAGAGCGCTTCTGCTGAGTGGAGCGGTATTTATTGCAGCCATTGCATATGAAGCATACCGGTTCGGATCAAACTCTGCCATCGTCTATATACTCAGCGGAGGATGGGACAGGGGAATACATATATTCTCATTGTCGGCAGCCTTTGTGCTCATGATCATCACCGGGCTCATCATTAAGGCTTTTGAACACGTGATCTCGCTTATTGCCGAGGCGTTCGGCAACAGAGCCGAGACCATGATGCACCTGTTTACTTCGCTCATTAAGGCGGCGGTCATTGTGGCGGTGGCTTTTTACTGCCTGTTCATAATGGGTATCAACGCAACAAGGCTTTTGGCATCCGCGGGCATCCTGTCGGTGGTTGTCGGTCTCGGAGCACAGAGTCTGGTGGGAGACCTGCTTGCCGGTATATTCATTGTAATGGAGGGATCGGTCCATGTCGGTGATTATGTCCTGATAGACGGAGTGAGAGGCAAGGTAAAGGAAATAGGACTTCGGACCACCAGATATGAAGATGATAACCAGAACATACGTATCATCTGTAATAACGAGCTTAAATCCTTTGCTAACATGTCGATGAAGTACTCGATCGTTTATTACAATATACCGGTTCCGTATAATGAGGATTACGTGAGGATCAGGAATATCCTGAATGCCGAGTTCCTGCAGCTTTACGAAGAAAACAGGTTCCTAAAGAGCATACCCGTGTGTCAGGGCATTGAGGAATTCTCGGAAAGCTCGGTCGATCTGAGGGTGAAGTTTCTGTGTGATGAGAGTGACAGATATGACGTACAGCGGTTTATGCATGATAATATAATGCGGATATTCATGGAAAATAACATATCCATACCGTTCAACCAGCTGGATGTGCATTATGAGCCGATAATAAGTGAAATACAAAAATAAAGGAAAATGGAGAAAAGCTATGGACAAGAAGGAATTGGCACTAAAGAAACATGAGGAATGGCAGGGAAAGTTAGAGGTAACACCCCGCTGTGAAGTCGAAAACATGGATGACCTTTCGGTCGCCTATACCCCGGGTGTTGCGGAACCGTGCCTTAAGATCAAGGATGACGTGGATCTAAGCTACACTTACACAAGGAGAAGCAACCTTGTGGCCGTTATAACGGATGGCACCGCGGTGCTTGGCCTTGGTGATATCGGGCCGGAGGCGGGAATGCCCGTTATGGAGGGCAAATGCGTTCTGTTCAAACGTTTCGGTGGAGTGGATGCTTTTCCGCTGTGCGTCCGCAGCAAGGATGTCGATGAGATAGTAAATACGGTTGCACTTCTTGCCGGATCGTTCGGCGGTGTGAACCTTGAGGATATCTCGGCACCCAGATGCTTTGAGATAGAGAAGAAGCTTAAGGAAAGATGTGACATCCCGATCTTCCATGATGACCAGCACGGTACAGCCGTTGTGGTACTCGCGGGACTCATTAACGCGCTCAAGCTTGTGAACAAGAAGATGGAGGACATCTCGGTCGTGGTAAACGGATCGGGTGCCGCAGGCATAGCCATCACGAAGCTCCTTATGAAGACCGGACTTAAGAGCGTGATCCTCTGCGATACCAAGGGTGCGATCTATGAAGGCCGCGATAACCTTAACAGCATCAAGGCGGAGATGGCTAAGATATCAAATCTTGAGAAGAAAAAAGGTCAGCTTGCCGATGTCATAAAGGGAGCGGATGTATTTATCGGAGTGTCCGCACCTGGCGTGCTTACCGCGGATATGGTGGCAACTATGGCAAAGGATCCCATCGTCTTTGCAATGGCAAATCCTGTTCCCGAAATACTCCCGGATGAGGCTAAGAAAGCCGGAGTCGCGGTCATGGGTACCGGACGTTCGGATTATCCCAATCAGATAAATAATGTGCTTGCATTCCCGGGGATCTTCCGCGGGACTCTGGACGTACGCGCCAGGGATATAAATGACGATATGAAGCTTGCTGCAGCTTATGCGATAGCGGGGATAATAACAGAAGAAGAATTAAAGCCCGAATATATAATACCGGACAGCTTCAATACAAAGGTTAAGGATGCTGTTGCAGGTGCTGTTGCCGAGGCGGCAAGGAAGAGCGGCGTGGCGAGGTTGTGAGGTTATAAGAATATTACGCGTCACTCCGTACTCCCGTGACAGGAATATTCCTGATATAATGTAAGGAATCCTGACGGATTCCTTTTGATGCCTCAAAGCCGGCGGGCTTCCCCGATATAAAATCGGGGACAAAAGTAAAGTAGCCCGAAGGGGGAACCAACGGGCTACGATGAGGGGAGTATAAATAATTAATAAGGGGTCGTAATCGAGAATCCTTTGAAGGGTTGATTCCCGAGTACATATTTACAAAAATGACAAGCGAATTTTGAAAATAGTAGTAACTTTTTTTGAAAACACAAAATGTTGTGGAATCAGGTAAAAAGGCGGTTTACATAAGGTAAAATATGAACAGATTCGAGCTTATCTGCCCCTGCCATTTCGGTATGGAGGCGGTACTGAAAAGAGAGATCTATGACCTTGGATATGACGTTACCGAAGTGACGGACGGGAAGGTCATTTTTGAAGGAGACGAAGAGGCGGTGGCACGTGCGAATGTTTTTCTGCGCACTGCCGAAAGAGTGCTCATAAAGGCAGGGTCATTCAGGGCAACTTCGTTTGATGAACTGTTTGAAGGTACAAAGGCGATCCCGTGGGAGGATCATATTCCCGAGGACGGAAAATTCTGGGTCGCCAAGGCAGCAGGCATAAGGAGCAAGCTGTTCAGCCCTTCCGACATTCAGTCCATAATAAAGAAGGCGATGGTTGAGAGGCTTAAGCAGACTTACGGCAGGGAATGGTTTGATGAGAGCGGAGCATCATATCCCTTAAGAGTATCCATAATGAAGGATATCGTTACACTCGGGCTTGATACAACCGGAGTATCCCTGCATAAGCGTGGATACCGTAAGCTTGTCAGCAAGGCTCCGGTGGCCGAGAATCTTGCGGCGGCAATGATAATGCTCACTCCGTGGAAAAAAGACAGGCCGCTTGTCGATCCGTTCTGCGGCTGCGGTACGATACCGATCGAGGCAGCCATGATCGCATGTAATATTGCTCCGGGTGCCGGCAGGGACTTTACAGCTATGGACTGGAGTAATATCATAGATGGGAAGCTGTGGCGGGAAGCTGTCGATGAAGCCCGCGACATGGAAGATCTGTCGGTATCGACGGATATACAGGGTTATGATATAGATCCCGATATCATAGCGGCAGCAAGAGAGAATGCAAAGCTTGCGGGAGTGGCCGATAAGATACATTTTCAGAGACGTCCGGTATCCGAACTTCATCATCCGGGGAAGTACGGTTTCCTGATCACCAATCCGCCTTATGGAGAGAGGATAGGTGAGAAGGCTGAGATGGAGATGCTTTACGGCCAGTTCGCGGATGGCTTCAAGGGGCTCGATTCATGGTCCGCGTATGTGATCACGGCATATGACGGGGTTGAGAAGCTCATGGGACGAAAGGCTGATAAGAACCGTAAGATATATAACGGAATGATGAAGACGTATTATTACCAGTTCATGGGACAAAAACCCCCGAAGCCACGCCGTGATACAGCCGGATAAACGTATGTAAGATACGGTGGGCAGAAGATATAAATATGAAGAACAGATATGAGGATAATAAGATGGACAAGAAACAGATCCTGTTTGCGACCACAAATGAAGGGAAGCTCGGGGAGATACGTGCCATACTTGAGGGTACGGATATTGAGGTGATATCTCTTAAGGATGCCGGCATAGATATTGAGGTTATCGAGGACGGTGCTACATTCAGGGAAAATGCCGTAATAAAGGCTGAGGCCATAATGAAGGAGACAGGTAAGCTGACACTTGCGGATGATTCCGGACTTGAGGTTGATTTTCTAAATAAGGAGCCCGGTATCTATTCTGCCAGATACTGCGGTGTGAACACGCCGTATAAGATAAAGAACAGGAACATACTCGAACGTCTTACGGATGTTCCCGATGAAAAGCGAACGGCAAGGTTCGTATGTGCAATAGCAGCCGCATATCCCGACGGAGAAACGGTGACCGTGCAGGCGACTATGGAAGGACGCATAGGATATGAGGAAACGGGACTTAACGGTTTCGGTTATGACCCCATCTTTTATCTGCCGGAATACGGATGCTATTCCGCGCAGCTGCCTCCCGAGAAGAAGAATGAGATAAGCCACAGGGGAAAAGCGCTGAGGATGATGGTCGATAAGATCCTTGAGGATCCTTTAAAGGAGAAACTTATATAATGAAGATCCTTATTGTGAGTGATACGCATGGCTTTGACGGGAATATGTGGAATGTCATACACGAAGAGGAACCCGTGGATATGTTCATCCACTGCGGAGACATCGAGCATATGCCGACGGAGCTTAAGGAATATTTTGATTGCCCCGTATATGTTGTAAGAGGCAATAACGATTACAATTTAAGGCTGCCCGAGACGGAACGTTTTGAGATAGCAGGTCATAAGGTGATACTGACACACGGGCATCATTTCAACATATACAGAAATCAGGATGCGATGTTTTATTACGGCATGGATAATGATGCCGACATAGTAATGTTCGGGCATATCCATGTGCCGCTCGTTCGATCGGATAACGGAGTGACGATAGTCAATCCAGGATCGATATCGCTGCCCAGACAGCCCGGAGGGGAACCCACATATATTGTTATGACGGTTGAAGAAGGGTGCGAGCCTGAGTATGAGATAAGATACCTGTAACATTGACATTTAAGGGCGTGTATTGTAAAATAACCGATGTTTACGGGGTGTGGCTCAGCTTGGCTAGAGCACCTGCTTTGGGAGCAGGGGGTCGCAGGTTCGAATCCTGTCACCCCGATTTTTTAGAGAAGACATTTTACAGTATATATCATATCATTTTTGTTTCCATTATTATTAACATGGATATTTTATATCATAGCAGATATTGCGCCTGTCGGAAGTAAAACTATCATGACAGGCGATCTTGACAGGCAGTTTGTTGACTTCTTTTCATATTTCAAGTCGCTATTCGTAACAAAGAATGATGCATTCTATACTCTTCAGAAGAATCTCGGCGGAGATATGCCGGGCTTTGCGGCTTATTACATAAACGATCCGCTTCTGTTTCTGTTGTTTTTGTTTCCCGGCAGATATATTGCGATCGGCTTGAGCCTTATGTTCTCGCTGCAGACGGCATTATGCGGGCTTACATTCTGCATCTACCTTAACAGGACCCCAAGGCTTAACAGTGGAGATAATGTACCGGCCATAAATTCCGTGCTTTTTTCAACAGCCTATGCAATGAACGGTTTTATCTTTGGATATCAGGTGCTTATGATCTATTTTTCAAATCTTATCATGATCCCCCTGATACTGCTCATGTTTGACCGGATCGTGCTTGACAGAAAGAGGCGGTATGTTTTGACATATTCCCTCCTGCTTGCCTTATACATATACATGAACTATTATATGGGATTTATGCTGGCTGTTTTCCTTATCTTATATTATATAGCATATCTCATAACCGACGGATCGGGAATAAAAAACTTTCTTCCCGTTGCGGTATCGTCGGTTTCGGGCGTTCTTATCGCTTCGTTTTCCCTGGTGCCGACGGTAATATCTCTTGAAGGCGAAAAAAGTACCGCATTGGCCGACTGGGGCCTCTACAGAAAGTTCAGCCTTATCGGACTTCCGGGCTGTTTCTTAAGTGGTATGTCCCGAAATGACAGGATGCCGTTCATATATTGTTCGGTATTTGTGTTTGTCTGTGCTCTGTGCTACTTCTTTTGGCCGGGGAAGGAAGGCGGTCATAAGGAAAAGCTGTCATATCTTTTCCTTATCGCAGCGTTAACTGTGAGCATGTATATAAATCCGATTGATAACATATGGCATGGATTTAATAATCCTGTCGGATTTCCGTGGCGATACTCATATTTTCTCAGTATAGTCATCATCACCGCTGGATATGAGTGGTTCCGGGGATATGCTGTTTCTCACAGCGAAAATCCGTGGCCTGTCTATATAACGATCGTTCTCTATCTGGTCTGCCTTATCATAACGCATAATGCATATTTTGATACGGAAAGAATGGCAGTGAATATCGTTCTCATCCTTATGAACATTGCGGTCATTATATTTATGCAAAAGAAGGGAAATGCACGCGCAGTGATAACATTGGTGCTGTTTCTGGTCTTTTCTGCCGATCTTTCATACAATTCATATGTTTCATTCATAGCTCTTAACGGCGAGGGGGAGGACATCAACAGGTTTTATGAAAGATATGATGACATAAGGTCGGCGACCGACTATATCAAGTCAAACGATGATTCACTCTACCGTATGGAGAAGGATTTTTACAGGACACCCAATGATACGATGATGTTTGATTATATCGGCATAACGCATTCAAGTTCATGCGAGAAGGAATCGGTAAGGCATTTTCTCTCGAGATTCGGATTTAGGGATACAGGTCTTTATGCTTTTTACAATCTGGGTTCTACTGCTTTTGCAGATTGCTTTCTGGGGATAAAATATTATATATCGCGTTTTGATCAGGTCCATAAGCCATATGAATATATGGAAGGTTCTCATGAGGCGATCGGAAAGCATTTTGCATACAGAAATCCTTATGCGCTTGATATGGCTTTTTACGCTCCCGGAGAACTTGCGCATGTAGATGTGGAGGCTGGAAATACATTTGAAATGCAGAACAGTATTGCAAACGCGTACGGGGCAGAGGATATCTATATTAAAGCCGCGCATGAACTCAGCATCGAAAACGGAAATGAAAGGCATTATAACATAAACATTGAGCAGGATGGACCGCTCTATTATTTCTTTGACGCTCCTCACATGCAGGGAGCGGAGATATATGTGAACGGCGAGTATCGGGAGCCGTATTTTACGGATACTAATTGGAGCGTACTCTGCGCGGGGGTATTTAAGAAAGGTGATCCTGTGGAAATAGTTGTAAGGCCGCTGCAGGATGATATTGAGATAACTGAAGCCTGCTTCTATTATGAAGACACTGAAGCGATAAAGAGATTTTATGCTTCTGCAGGTTCACGGAATGCGCAGGAAGCGGATACTGATAAGCTGTGCGTGATCAGCAGCTCGCATCTTAAAGGAAACGCAGCATGCAAGGATACAGGATATATAGTGTTTTCAATTCCCTATGATGAGGCGTGGAGGATCGATCTCGACGGAGTAAGGACAGAGCCTGAAATTATACTGGGAAATCTGCTTGCGGTCAGGGCCGGCGAGGGTATACATGAGATAGATATGCAGTATGTGCCGAGCGGCCTTATGATGGGAGTGATCCTTTCATTTGCCGGCATGGTTCTGCTTGCAGTATATATTCTATATGAAAAGAAAAATTTCGGACAAAATGATCCCATGTTATGATAGAATGAACATTTAGTGGATGGAATGATCAGATTATATAATTTTTCATGTAAGTTCATATCGTACCTGATGATCGTGATACTGTCTGTGCTTACCGCATTTTCGCTTGTGAGCACTACGTTTGTTGATTTATATGACAGAGTATATTACATTGGAGATTCGATATTTTTTCACTGTCTTACGATAATCGCACTTGCGGCGGCAGTGTATCTTTTTAATGCCAAAGTTAAATTCAGGGTGACGGACAGGATGCTCATATTTACGCTTGCGATAATGACTGTCCTGTCAGTTGTGTTTATTACAGTAATGAAGCTTCCGCCCAGATTTGACCAGAGGGAAGTGTGGTCGACTGCCGGTGATCTGCTGGTCGGCATCAAGGATGATTTTCAACCGGGAGGATATGCCCAGATATATCCGTATAATCACGGGATCACGCTGTTTTACAGAGTGCTGATGGGTTTCATGGGCTTTAACGGGTATATAAAAACCCAGTATATTAACCTGGTTTTCATGGTTATGACCGTGCTTGGCTTTTATTTCGTGCTGAAACATATAACTCCATGCTTCAGGGAAGCAACCCTGGGATTGATACTGTTTATGCCGTACTGGGGATATGCGACTTTTTTATACGGCAATATTCCCGGTTTCTGCTTTGGAATGTGGTCTTTGTATTTCGGATTCAGATTTCTTGAAGAATACAGGATATATCAGGCACTGGTTTCGAGCTTCCTTATGACCATCGCCTTCAGGTTCAAGGAACATTTTGCGATCCTTGTCATTGCCATGTCTATAACTGTGGTCTGTGTTTTATTGAAAAGCCGGAGAATACGCGGGTTGCTCCTCATTGTTTCCATGCTCCTGTTTTTGTACATAAGTGGGATCGCCATGGATAAGGTGTTTTCGTCGATCGCTGATTATATACCTTCAAACGGGATACCGTCTCTTCCTTATATAGCAATGGGACTGCATGAGCATGCGGAGAGGGGAGCCGGCTGGCATGATAATTATCCGGAGGATACATATGAAGAGACGGGACATGACCCGGAAAGGACAAATGAGCTGGCGGTGGAGGATATAAAGGCTTCAATAGACAATTTTGTTTCGCATCCGCAGTATATGCTGGGCTTCTTCGCCCGAAAGATCGCATCTATGTGGAATGAGCCGACATATTACTCATGGACATTACAGCAGGGAAGAGATAGCGGACGGGATGCTTCTCTGTTCCTGCCGCTGATGGAGTGGGTCTATTATTTTAATGATACGATGCAGTCAATTCTGTATTTCTTTGCATTGATCTATTTTTGGCGACACAGGAATGATACGGAATTTTTGCCCCTGTTCTTTGCCCTGTTTTTTATCGGAGGTTTTTTATGTCATATTGTCTGGGAGGCTGCGAGTCAGTATGCGCTGTTTTATTCAATGGGGATCACGATATATGCGGCGTTGGGGATTGCGGAGGTTTACCGTGCCATATCCGTTTGGGATATGAAAAAAACAAGCAAAGCAGTACTTATCGCTATGATCGCAGGTATGATCCTGTCAGTCCGGATAATACCATCCGTTCTTACGCTTGATCGTGATAACGCCAGGTATGAAGAATATATGTCAAAGATCGGTCAGCGCGAAAAGTAAAAATTCGGTTGACATACCAAACTTTGTCTATTATATTAGTATAGTGCGACAAGAAATGCGCATGAGTGTGTTCGTAGCTCAGCTGGATAGAGCAAC
>ONRZ01000033.1 GCA_900320345.1 uncultured Lachnospiraceae bacterium
CCTACATGCTGGTTGATCCCCACTATCTTAAGGTCATGCTCTGCCGCAATATCAAAGATCTTATCTATATCCTCTTCGGCAATGCCGAACTTCGTCTTCTTTCCCGCGGTGACCACCTTTTCGTGATGGCCGGCACCCACTCCCGGATTTATCCTTACCGCACAGCGTCCGCCCCGGTTTATCTCACCGAACAGTCTTAACTGATCAAGGCTGTCAAGACTGACAGGGATACCGTTGTCAATCGCAAACCTCATCTCATCTGCCGAAACATTGTTGCAGACATAAAATATCCTCTCAGGTGTAAATCCGGCTTTTAAGAGCATCCTCATCTCACCCTCACTCATCGCGTCCGCGTTGACACCCACCGACAGCGCAATCTTAAGTATCTCGAGGTTAGTATTTGTCTTACACGAATAATTGGCTTTGTACGGATACTTTGTTATGACATTCGCAACTCTTTTCATCCTGTCGCGTATTATATCCTCATTATACACATACAAAGGTGTACCGAATTCCTGCGCTATCTTCTCCGGATCATTGCCTTTAAAAAAATCCGCCTGTTCAATATATGATCTCATCATTCTCCTCCTGTATATCCTTCAACGCCGCGTAATGAGCCATCCGACGTAAGATTGGACTTGCCGTCGCCTGATTTTGCTATGATGTACTGACCCTTAACTCCTGAATCTTCATCGCTTATCTTCTTCGCCACACCGTTTTCCGCAGTATAGCTGTATTTCACACTCCCTCCGCCCTTCGGCGTTCCTTCGAGCGTCATCTGACCGTTTTCGAGCCCGTCCGTATAAGTCCCCGTGATCACCTGCTTGCTTAAACCGGACGCCCCTATCTTATCCTTATAATAATTGGATGTGCATTTGCCCTGACCGTTAGGTTTATCGTTACTCCACTCTCCTTCATAAACAAAGGAGCCTATCGCGGAAGACTCGGAATAGACAGCCCTCATCAAAATACCGTGACCGCTTCGCATATTACCCGCGAAATCACCGTAATAGTAATAACCGTTCTCATATACGGCAATGCCCTTGCCCTCACGGCTGCCCTCCGGAGTCTTGGTGCCGTAATAAAACGAATTACTGCCTATGACTTCATCCGCAAGATCGGAGAACTCCTCCGTCCGCATCATATCCTTGACAGCATCCAGATCCTCTCCTGCAAAACACTCATACAGCTTCTGCAGAGTATCGGAATGAGCTTCCTCCAAAGCCACCCGTTCGGCCTCCTCAGCCGCGGCAGCTTCCTCTTCGGCCTGTATCCTCGCCTTCTCGGCCTCCACTGCATCGATCTTTAACTTCATGGTTTCATCGCCGGTGTTCTCATATCCCGTCTGCAGCGAGATCATCATATTATCGGTATCACCAAGCTGTTCGTATATATTTGCCACTCCCCAGTAGGGTGTTTTATTAGTCCTGTTATACATAAGAGATTTCTGATACGCCTCCACCGCTTCCGCAGATGTGGCTGTGTTTTCAGCGATCTTTATGTATGCATAGGATATGGCATTTCGTATCTCTTCACTCTCCGGCTCATAATTCAAGGCATCATCATAATATTTTATCGCAGTTTCATAGTCTCCGGAATCCATATATGAACTGCCGGTTTTCAGCAGATCCGCCAGCTTATTTGCTTCGGAAAAATAACTGACTCCATAATACACACCCATTATTATGGCAATTACGATTACTATCCCCGTGGCAACCGCCATTAAAAGCCTTGCCTTCTTAGTGTTCACTAACTTCCTCTCCCCTCAGATTCTCTATCTGCCAGTCTATCGGCTCAATGCCGTTGCTTTTTAAGAATTCATTCGCTTTACTGAAATGCCTGCACCCGAAGAATCCTCTGTATGCCGATAGCGGCGACGGGTGCGGCGCGGTAAGTATAAGATGTTTCGGATTATCGAGCATGGAGCTTTTGGTCTGAGCCGGTTTTCCCCACAGCATGTACACTATGGGTCTGTCCTGTTTGTTGAGTGCGCTTATAGCCGCGTCCGTGAATTCCTCCCAGCCTATCCCCCTGTGTGAATTAGCCTGATGATCCCTGACGGTGAGCACTGTATTGAGCAGCAGTACACCCTGTTTGGCCCATTTTACAAGATATCCGTTATCCGGGATATAGCAGCCCAGATCATCCTTAAGTTCCTTATAAATATTCTCAAGCGACGGCGGTATCTCTATTCCCGGCTGTACCGAAAAACACAGCCCGTGAGCCTGTCCGTATTCATGATAAGGATCCTGTCCCAGTATGAGCACCTTCACCTCACTGAGCGGTGTATATCTGAACGCATTAAATATATCGCCCGAGGGCGGAAATATGACCCTGTTGGTATATTCCTCCCTTACCTTATCATAAAGCTTCCTGTAATACGGCTTTGCGAATTCTTCGCTCAACGGCTCAAGCCAGTCATTATCTATTGCAGCCATTATAACCTCACCGAAACTCCCTTATCTCTCAAATACTCTTTAAGGTCGCCTATCTTAAGTTCTTTGTAATGGAACAGGGATGCCGCAAGAGCCGCATCTGCCCTTCCGTCTGTCAGAGCCTCATAAAAATGCTCCTTCGATCCTGCTCCGCCCGAAGCTATCACGGGAATATCGACATTTTCCGAAATGGTCCTTGTAAGTTCTATATCATATCCGGCCTTAGTTCCGTCCCTGTCCATACTTGTAAGGAGTATCTCTCCCGCTCCGAGTTCGCAGGCTTTCATTGCCCATTCCACCGCATCTATCCCCATATCTATGCGGCCACCGTTCTTATATATATCATATCCTTTGCCGTCCTCACGGCGTTTTGCATCTATAGCCACAACAACGCACTGGCTTCCGAACTTGTCGGCAGCCCTTGATATCAACTCCGGTTCCATTATAGCTGCGGAATTTACCGCGACCTTATCGGCGCCTTCCCTTAGGATCATACGGAAATCATCCACCGTACGTATCCCGCCGCCCACCGTGAATGGGATGAATATGGTCTCTGCTATCCTTCGCACCAGCCCGGCTTTTATCTCCCTGGCATCCGAAGATGCGGTTATATCCAGGAATACAAGTTCATCGGCGCCCTCACTGTCATACAGCTTACTCACCTCAATAGGATCTCCGGCATCCTTAAGGTTTACAAAATTGGTTCCCTTCACTACACGTCCGTTATTAACGTCCAGACAGGGAATTATCCTTTTGGTGTACATAAACTTTCTCCTAAAGCCTCAAGAAATTATCAAGCATCTTAAGTCCCACAGACGAACTTTTTTCTGGGTGGAACTGACAGGCAAAGATATTATCCTTCTCGACTGAGGCATGTATGCATGTATTGTATTCCGTCACAGCAGTAACTATATTTTCATCTGCCGCCTTAAGGTAATAAGAATGGACAAAATACACATAAGCGCCTTCATCTATGCCGTCAAACAGTCTTCCGTTGTTCATAAAATGAAGTGAATTCCAGCCCATATGCGGTATCTTAACATACTCACCCACAGGGATCTTCAGGATCTCACCCTTAAGGAGTGATAATCCCTTAACGTTCGGAGCCTCATCGCTTCTCTCAAACATAAGCTGAAGTCCCAGACATATACCGAGAAACGGCGTTCCCTTATCCACAACCTCATGGATAACGGGCCCAAGACCGTACCCGTTTATCTTCTCCATTGCATCTCCAAAGGCTCCCACACCCGGAAGTATGACCTTATCCGCATTAAGTATCTTCTCAGGTTCCCTTGTTACGACCACATCAGCACCAAGATGAACCAGAGCCTTTTCGACACTCTTAATATTGCCTGCATCATAATCTATTACAGCTACCATCGATCCTCCTCATAATCGCAGTGATCCGGATCACAGAACAAGGATATCATCGGGATTGCTTACCGGTGTATCGTTATAGTAATCATCACTTCCGGAGTCTTCCTCCGTATCATCTTCCGAGTCATCCTCAGGTTCCTCTTCCTCATAGTCTTCGGTATCATCCTCAGGCTCCTCTTCCTCAGGTTCCTCTTCCTCATCCGTATATTCTTCTTCCGGTTCTGTTTCTTCTTCATCTGTATACTCATCGCTATACAGAGTTTCGCTCGTATAATCCTCTCCGCTCCCGGTATCAAATTCCGATTCTTCTCCGTCTATCACCGGATTTGTATCATAAAAGTCGTAAGTCTCAACATCCTCACCGTCTCCGCCCGTACTTCCGTTTTCAACATATCCGTACAGAGCCTTGCTGTATTCCTGGCTGTCTCCTATTGCAAGCCATTTTCTTGCCTGATCTTCTGATACGTCAAAGGATACATCCAGTTCGGAAATTATCTCATCCGCCAGTTCGTTAAACCTGTCCAGTATTCCGAACTTTTCAGCATTCTCTCTGTTTTCGTCTATATCCCCGACAGCCTGTACAAGAGCATTCAGCGCATCCGCCATCATGCCGAGTTCATAGTAATTATTGTACGACCTTAACTTCTGCTGAAGCTTATACAGTATAAGGTTCTTATCGTACAAAGCCTGCTGATCCTCATTAAGCTTATGGCCCGTCAGCGCAAGATATGTCGATTTATAATCGCCCTGCTCAAATGAAGCCTCGGCAGCCTTGACATCGTTATAATACGGGATCACCATGGCGGCAACACCGATAAGAATGCCTATGGATATCGCACATACCAGGATCAGCGTAACCTTCTTCTTGGGAAGCCTCGGCATTTTGAACAGTTCTGGATCCCTTGGCTTCTTCTCTTTCTTGGGTTTTTCCTTCTTGGGTTTCTTCTCCTTCTTGGGCTTTTCCTTCTTGGGCTTCTTCTCCTTCTTCTTTTTGGCTTTCTTTCCGCCTCCCTCTTCGTCGCCGAGTTCCTTGAGTATCTGCTCGTTATCCGCAGCTCCGGCCTGGGCTATATCCTTAGCCGTCTCTTCGGCAAACACTCCGCCTGCAGCATCCTCATCATCTTCGCCCGGAACCTCGGTAAGACCTCTGGCAAGTCTGGCCAGGAATCCGCCCTTTTTCTTCTTTGAAGATGCTTCATCGCCGTCTTCAACAGCTTCGAGATCAACACCGTCATACTCCTCGCCGTCTTCAAGCTTCATCCCTGCGAGCGCACTGTCCATCTCAGCTTTGAGCGCGGCTTCTTCAGGTGTCAGTTCGTCGTCACTGGTCTTAACTTCGAGTTCGGGATCTATTCCTTTCTTTCTGTTCTTTTTTGCTTCCTTTTCTTTGCGTTTCTGCTCCTTTTGCGCAAGCTTCTCCGCCTTTTTCGCTTCCTTTTCTCTCTTTTTTCTCTCTTTGGGGCTAAGTTCCTCTAAGTCTCCTCCTTCCGAAGGCATTACACCATCAGACGTAAGATCAGGAACATCAGCCGACTCCTCTGTCGGAGCAACGGCTTCAAAATTATCATTTTTATCAAGCAGCTCTCCGATCTCGGCGATGTCACTGTCATCCGACCCGGCAATAATATCACTGAGATCGGCGTCCTCATTAACGGTACTGTTGGTCGGATCACCCATCTCCTCGATGGATTTAAGCAGTTCATCCACCTGATCTTCCGACATCATCTGGTCGCTTGGCGCTTCCTCATCATCCGAAGTACCGGCTCCGTCACCGCCTTCCTCTCCTTCGGGAATACCGGGGGTGATATCCACATCTCCTTCGCTTTCATCCACACCTGTATCTTCCGGTTCTGCCGGAGCATCAACCGATTCATCGACCGGGGCATCCTCTGTCTGAGCGGAACCGGTATCATCACCTTCCGAATCAAATCCTGCAAGAAGTGCCTCTATGTCCTCCTGTGACATCAGGCCGTTATCCGCCGGTTTCTGCTCTTCTTTATCCGACGGTTCCTCTGACCCTATGCTCTCAGGTTCTTCTTCGTTACCACTTTCCTGCACTTGTTCAATGCTGCTTTCCTGATTCTCCTCCGCGCCATCTTCGTTAAATCCCGCGAGCAGAGCATCCATTTCCGCTTCGGACATAACATCATCATCCTCCGCTTTCTTAAGCACATCATCGCTGTCTTGCGCATCTATATCGGAAAGTTCGGCATTAAGCATGGCTTCTACGGCGTCAAGATTAAGCGCAGGATCATCGATCTGCTCTTCATTGCTTTTCTCCATTGCTGTCAGAGCATCAATTCCGCCATCCATGTCTATATTGGACATGGTATCATTGATCCCCTCCCTGACAGTATCCTCCTTGAGCCTGTCAAATATGGCATCGATCTCCGCGGATTCCTCTTTTTCCTTCTTGCGTTCTTCTTTTTTATCAAAAGCAGCCAGCAGAGCATCCATCTCTGCCTCGGACATCATATCATCTTCCTTAGGTCCCGGTGAGACCATCATCTTATCTATGATCGAATTATCATCATGAGCCACCAGATCCTCTGCGGAATTTATATCCTTAAGGCTCTGTTCGAGGACTTCATTATCATCAGCCGGTATCTCATCCGGTAATTCCGCAGGCTCGGAAACTTCAGGGATTTCCTCTGTCTCAGATACTTCGGGGATCTCCTCCTGTTCGGTTCCTGCTGCCGGCTCGTCTTCGATCACCGGCTCTTCCTCTATCACCGGCTCTTCCTCTACTACCGGCTCTTCTTCTGCCACCGGCTCTTCCTCTACTGCCGGCTCGTCTTCTGCCACCGGCTCATCCTCTACTACCGGCTCTTCCTCTACTGCCGGCTCTTCCTCTACTACCGGCTCTTCCTCAACTTCCGGCTCTTCTTCTACTACCGGCTCTTCCTCAACTTCCGGCTCTTCCTCTACTACCGGCTCTTCTTCCACTACCGGCTCTTCTTCCACTACCGGCTCCTCTTCTACCACCGGCTCGTCTTCCACTATTGGCTCTTCTTCCATTATCGGCTCTTCTTCCACCACCGGCTCATCTTCCACCACCGGCTCTTCTTCCACCACCGGCTCATCCTCTACCATGAAATCATCCATGATCGCAGATTCGCTCTCTGCCTGTGCAATATCCGTATCTGCATCAGCCATTTCATCCGATACTTCTATATCTTCAGGCATAGAAATCTCATCCTCTGCCTCGAAAGCCTCTTCCGGCAAGGGAGTATCCTCTTCCGTTACAGACTCGCCTTCCTCTGCATGAGTATCATCTGCCATGATAGTCCCATCTTCCGATATCAGAGTATCGTTAAGATCGATATTTTCGGAAGGACCTTCCGTCATTCCCTTGAGAAGCTGATCTAAATAATCTTCGGTCGTGCTCATACGTTTCTCCTCTGCAAACCCATTCATCCAAAGTATTAGTTTATCATAATTCCCCCTTGTAAACAACGTTACAATACATAAAAAGGATAAATAAAACCGCGTAAAAATAGGAGAACTTCATAAGAAGTTCTCCTGATATCAGTTCATTATGATCTATATCATGCATTCTTAGCCTGTAACAGCTTATCTATCTCCTGAACGAGCTTGCCTATCTCGGGCTTACTGAGCTGAGCATCAGCTCCAAGTGACTCACCCTTACGTCTCATCTCCTCATTTACCAGGGAGGAGAAGATCACTACGGGAAGATGTCTGAGCCTGTCATCCGTCTTTATAAGCTTCGTCAGCCTGTGACCATCCATCTGCGGCATCTCTATATCGGTTATGACACAAGCTATCTTCTCGTCAAGATCACCGGCCTGCAGGCACTCATTGCCGCAAGTCCATCCTCTGTTCTCTTCTGATTAACATATCCCGCCTTAGTAAGTGCATCGCTGATAAGCTTATTAAGCAGATGAGAATCCTCGGCGATAAGTATGGGTGACTGGCTCCTCTCCCTTGTTCCGAGAGCATCTATCTCAGTGAGTTTAAGCCCCGTTTCGGGAGAAATATCGGTTACTATCTTCTCAAAGTCAAGAATGATAACGAGACGGCCGTCCATCTTGATAACACCTGTGGAAATACCGTCCTGATCATTATTTATCGTAGCATCGGGCTTGATTATCTGCTTCCAGGAATACCTGTTAATGCCAACAACCTTATCTACATGGAAAGCTACGTCGAGCTTATTGAAATTGGTTATGATGAACAAGCCTTCGGGTTTTGACTCTCCAAGCTGAAGTGCATTCCTCAGATCGATAGCCGTGATCATCGTTTCACGCGGCATGAAAATACCTTCGATACTCGGATGCGAATTCGGTACCGGAGTCACAGCCTGATAAGGTATGATCTCGTTTATCTTCGCAACATTTATCCCGTATGAGTTCTCCCCCAGCTTGAACTCAAGGATTTCCAGTTCGTTTGTACCATTTTCCAATAAGATCTTTGTGTCCATAGCATCACCTCATCAATGTATTGACAGTTACTGCTCAAAACGCACGCAACTTATGTCTCAGCATATTATAACACAGTCTATCACAAAAATACACAAAAAAGATAATAATAATATAAATTTTCTGTTTATTTCGTCAAATCCAACTTATTTTAGGTCGGTATCCGATATTTAGCGCAAATATCTAACCTTTTCATATTCTCCGGAAAGTTCCTCGAATCCCTCTGTTTCCCTGCCTTTATACGACGCAAGGACATCCCGCATGCGTTCCGCCGGTGTATGGCATCTTCTCAGCAAATATCCGCGCCGGCACATCTTAAGGACCACCGTCCTGTATCTCCTTCTTATCCTCTCCTTTTCGGAAAAGCTTCCGAATATCCTTCCTCTTCTGTCCTTCCTATCATGCTTTATCTTCTCTCTTATCTCGGTATGATCGTCATGATCGACCTCCAGGATCTCATAACCGTGCCTGTTAAAATATGTCTTGAAAAATCTTACCGTTATTCTTATAAGAAGCCAGATAAAAAATCCGATGATAAGTATGGATACTGTTTTTTCCACCGCACTGAACAGGGCGATCAGCCATGCCGGCAGAGGAGCTGAAGGCAACAGTTCCGGATGCCCTTTTGGACTTACAAACTCTGTCTCACTGCCCCCTCCTTTCGGAATGAGTGATAGTATCCATAAAACAAACCTTCCGATCCCGTTAATGATCATGCGTACCACAGCGGAAAGAGCTAAAGCAAGAGTATCCGACTGAAGAAGGAACATTCCCACGCAGAAGCATCCTACCAGCGGAAAAACGATCCTTGAATTATGTCTGAACATATCATCTATCGGTGTATTCTTATTTATGAGCATTCCGGACGCAAACCTTGCCCCGTTCATAAGATATATCCTCAGGAAGTACACTGACAGAAAACAGATACCGCATATATAGGAGACCCGGGCCGGATACTCCGCACCGTTTACCGACGCATGAATAAATACCGCAGCAAAGATAAGGGAAAGCACAGGATGAACATGTATGAAGCTCCTGTCACTGCCTCCTGTCCAGAACAGGATATCGCATATGGATAAGACAACGACCATAACAAAAGCAGCCAGCCTGTACTTAAACACCATCGGGCAAAAGACCGCGGCCGCCAGCATGAGCACATGCGCCAGCAGATAGAACGGCAGCTTCTCTATATATACCCTGCACAGATACGAACATATAACGATAACGGCGGCAATCGCGATAAACGCGATACCCATGCGGCTCCTGAAAAGGCCGGCAAAAAATTCGGCGGCCACATGATACAAAAGGATTATCATGATATTGTTAAGCCATTCGGCTCCTGTAAGATATTTCCTAACGAGCATCCGACACCGTCCATTTGATTATGCTGTTATCACCAAGCTGCGTAAGCTTAGGATCCACCATCCTGTATTCGGGTATTATCCAGGAAACATTTATTCCCCGGTTCTTAAGACTCCCGTAGGCATCAACAAGATCCTGTTTCCTGTAATTCGATATAAGGATATATTCCGTATTGTCGTATTCCCTGTCTTCGCAGCATTTATCCAGCAATCCGATAAATGAAGTCTTCTCTTTCCTCTCATCAAGCCTGGCAAGAGATATCTCAATATTATGAAGATGAGCCGCATCCGCACCCGCTCCTATCCTGACCGGCTCGTCGTTAACGATATCCCTTCCGTTTGATACAAGCGAAACCGGGATATGAACAGATATAAAATGATCCGCAAGAGCAGCCGCTATCCTGATCTCTTCTTCGACAAACACGTCTTCATGCCATCTTATGTGGCATTCAAGATTGAGGCAGATCACCACCCTCTGCGAAAAAGTCGTATCAAATTTATTTACGCGGAGTTCACCTGCCGAAGCACTGGCTTTCCAGTTTATCCTGTTCATCGGATCGAAGGTACGATACTCCCTTATCCCCGCAAACTCGAACGGATCCTCATTCTTTCTGATACGATCCGTTATCTCTCCCATAAGTTCACGTGCCCTTACCGGTTGTTTTTGCACCGGAAGCCGTAACGGAAGAACGCACACCGAAGCCTCATGCTCATACGTACGCAGCATCATGCCGGACAGGAACAGATCCTTACAGATCACGTCCATTCCGTTCATCATATAATAACCGCGCTTAGAGCAGGTAAAGCCGTATCGTCTTGTTATCTTCTGATACGGCATGAGCGAATAGTAATCATTCCTGTAATACTGGTCGGTCACTTTGGAATTGTCCTGCTTTGGGAAAATAAAACTCCTGGTTAATGCGAACTTAACCTGGAGCACCGGTAACGGAAGGCGCTTATCATTTGATATGATCTCGACAAGTTCATTCTCATCCCCTTCACGAACAACGCTTTGCGCAAAATCAACGCTTATATTAAGATCCCTGTCCCAGTATCTTCTGTACAGCAGGAGTTGAACAAAATATAGGGCAACGCCTGCTGCCAGGGCTATAAGAAGCTTCATCGTCTTCCCCAGTCTTCCGACGGTACATCTACGATACCGAGTATCTCATCCACTACCCTGCGCTTTGCAGCCATATCCCTTCCCGCATATGCAAGGAGCCTGTGCGGAAGAATATATCCTGCCATTTCCTTCACATCATCCGGTAATACGTATTCCCGGTCATGCATTAACGCCCACGCTTTTGAAGCCTTAAGCAGCCACAGCGTACCGCGCGGGCTCACTCCCATCTGAACAGCCTTGTGCTCCCTTGTCTTCTGAGCAAGCCTGACGATGTATTCTTTCAGATCATCATGGATATAAACAGCATCCGCCGCTCTTCTCAATCCCATGATATCCTCAAGATCACATACTGCCTCCGTCTTTTCTGCCATATGTTCTTCACTTATTGCATTAAGCATCCTGATCTCATCGGAAATACTTAAACTTCCCATGGAAAGATGCATCATAAAGCGGTCAAGCTGTGCTTCCGGAAGCGGAAATGTACCCGCTGTCTCAACCGGGTTTTCGGTTGCTATCACGACAAACGGAACCGGAAGCGGATAAGTCGTACCGTCAACGGTTACCTGCTTTTCCTCCATGGCTTCAAGAAGTGCCGACTGCGTCCTGGGTGTCGCCCTGTTTATCTCATCCGCCAGCAGAATATTCGTAAGTATCGGACCTTTGACAAATTCAAAGCGGGATTCCGCCTGATCATAGATATTGAGACCGGTAATGTCTGCCGGGAGAAGATCCGGAGTAAACTGTATCCTGGCAAAATCTCCGTTTATCGAAGCGGCAAGTGTCTTTGCAAGCAATGTCTTTCCGGTTCCCGGCGTATCCTCAATAAGGATGTGTCCGCCCGCGATAACACCTGCAAGGACAAGATCCACAACCCTCTCCTTACCTATTATCACCGCATTGATATTTTCCCTGAGCCTGTTTATTATCTGCTGACTTTCCATAATATCCATTCTCTCATGTCATACTATAGCTATAAATCTGTCTCTGATCGCCGCGAAGCTCTCATCCTGCATACCGAAATCCTTCTCCTTGTAGTTCCACAGAGCACGTCCGATGCCGTATTTATTGAAAACCGCGTGGATATCCTTAAGCCATCTCAACCTGTCTTCGCCTGCCGCAAGGTCTATCGCCCCGTATTCTCCGCAGTAAAGAGGAACATTATCCGCCTCCGCCTTTCTGATGGCAGGTGTAAATATATCTTCGAAGAAACCTTCCCCGATCTCCCTGATGCCTTCCGTATATACCGCACCGCCCACATCAGCTTCCAGCTTATCTCCTTCTTCCCTGTACTCCTTAAGCGTCCTCGGATATCCTATGCGGTAATCCGAAGGCATCCCTTCAAGCCAGTATGCCCCCTGATGCGTAAATATCATGGGCTCGTAACAATGAAAATTGTATACAATTTTCTCATCGAGCGGAAAATCAAGCAAAGGGACCGTGGTCACGCTGTTATAGCATACCCCTCCGATTATCAGATAGCTGTCCGGCACGATCTTTCGCATCATGGAGACATATTTTGTTACTATATCATTCCATGCATCCGCAACTTCCATGAGCACAACCTCATTAAGCGGCTCAAATGCCACCTGCTCCGGATGATCCTTAAATCTCTGTGCGATCTCTTCCCATAACTTCATGAAACGGCTCTGAAGAGCCTCATCATAAAAAAATTTCTTCCTGTCCATATCCTTCTTAAGAGGATCGAACGAATAGCCGAAACACTCATGCAGATCGATGAGCATTTTGAGACCGTATTCTTCGCACCATACCCGGCAGTTCTCAAGATATTTAAAACCCTTCTCTTTCGGATTGCCTTCCTCATCCTCAAGCACATTGTAATCTACCGGTACCCTTACATGATCAAATCCAAGAGCCGCTATATTTGCAATATCGTCCTTCGTGATAAAGCTGTCAAAATGCTCCTCATCATAGCGGGCAAACTGCGATATCCATCCGCCTAAGTTCACGCCTTTCTTAAAACCTTCAAATTATAAACCCTCCTGCCTTTTCTTTTTTTCCTGATACATATGTTCATCCACCTTCTCCACTGCTTTCTGCAATTTCAGTTTTGGTGATATTTTTGTCTCATATGAACCGCAGCTTGCGGTCACCGTAAATCCGAGTTTCCTGCTCTTCTTCTCAAGGAATTCATTTATCCGGCGGATTATATCCTCCGCGTCACCGCCTCCCGGGATGAAGGCAAGCATCTCATCTCCTCCGAAACGCACACTCAGCGCTTCATCCGGACATGCTGTCCTTAATGCTTCCGCAACGGCAGAGATCGCCTGATCGCCCGATCCGTGTCCCAGTTCATCGTTTATCTTCTTCAGATTATCCAGATCCGCCATTACGACAAGCAGGGATTTCCCTTCGTTATCCGGATCATTCTTCATATCCTCAAACGTCTCGCGGAATGCAAGACGGTTATACAGCCCCGTAAGCGCATCCCTCTTATAGATCTCTGCCACTCTTGATACAAGGTAATGCTGGTACTGCATATTTATATACCCGCCAAGTCCCATATTGACCATTTCCGTAAGATTTGCGGTCCTGCAATACTCTGTTATCTCATAAGTCTTAAAGAAATATGCGACATAACCCATGGGCTTGTTCATATAATCAAGGGCATGAAAGATAAGGGGGAACCCCCCGGCCATACGTTTCTCAAGATCCGGTATTATATGCGATGTGTCAAACGGATCGCATCCGCTGCCCCGGTGCTCCGGATCATATACCAGGCAGTGATCCGTGCCGCTCGTATCCTCAAGAAAATAATTCTTATCCTGCTCAAAGCAGTCTGCCTTTACTATGCAGCACATTCTTTCCGTATGCTGATGGGTATGCTCCACTCTGAAATATGATACGGCTTCCTCAAGCGTTTTCGATGTTATCATTTTTGATACGCAGTCGTGGAGCAGCCTTACATCATCCTGATATCTGTAAAACCTGTTATTCAGTCTGCTTACCATTGCGCTTCTCGTCATAACACAGCGCGGACACCCGCATGATTCATTCCTGATAAGCCTGGGTATCACAAACAGGTCACCGACATCGTCTCCGTCCACGCATCTGTTTGATGCCTCTGCCGTCATTTCCGCAAGTTCTGTCAGTTCACAGTCAACCGTAGTGATTCCGGGTACAGATACAAATACTTCATCATAGCCGTCAAAGCCGGTGACGATAACATCATCCGGAACCTTTATCCCCGCTTCCTTTAAAACATCGCAGACATTGATCGCCATGATATCATTCGCACAGATAACGGCATCCGGCAGATCTCCGCTGTCTATCACGGCGCTCATCTCCCTGCGGGCAGGAAGAGCCCAGAACTCTCCGTATCTTACCATCTTCTCATCGAATGCGATACCATTCTCTTCTATAACCTTCCTGTAAATGGCAAGCCTCTCCTCCGAAAACGGATTTCCCTTAAATCCCGCCATAAACATCGGTTTCTTTGCGCCATGATCCTCTATCGCATGCCGCACGGCAAGTTCAAAACCGGCGGCGAAATCAAATTTCACACTGCTGCAGCCTTCATAGTTTCCGTCCAGTATCACCACGGGTTTTTCCTGTTCCTTAGCCGCAGAAATGATACCGTTTACTATACTGTGGCTCTTGATCTTTTCATCCATGACGATCACGACATCCACCTGATCATATGGAATATAACCGAAAACAGAGGCTTCTGCCGGATATTTATCCTCCTCCCAATACAGATCCTCATTAAGGGCATATACCCACAGCGCAAATCCCTTATTCTGAAGTTTTTCATTTAATGCTGCGATAAAACCGTGGACCTGCAGATCGTAAACCCGCGAAGTGCACAGCGCCGCTATCTTCCAATCTCCAAACATCCTACCTGTTAAGCCATCTGAAAATGGCCTCCTTTACTTAAAGCGTAAACGCTGATTCCCCGCTGCCGCTTACTACGATCAGTGATAAAGAGCCTATACTTTCGGCAACAGACGTATCAGCCTCAAATACAAGTACCGTAACAAGTACCGTATCCCTGGTCTGTCCTGCCCCGATAGTATCCTTATATGATTTAAGATCATTTAACAGGATCGTCATCTGCTCATTGATCCTGTTTGTTTCATTTACAAGTATCCTGAACTTTACATTGCAGTCAAGTACATTACACTCTGCGTCCGCGCTGCCGGGATTCATTACATCAAAATGCAGTACTATGAGTTTCTTCCCCGGAGCAGCCTGCATCGAAAACGTCAGGTCATTGCCATCCGATCTCGGATATATATCAGCTGTTTCATATCCTTTATATGTCATTTCAAATCCGCGTATTCCGATCGCATCGCATATAGCCGCCCCGTCGGCCTTTGCGGTCACGGCATTTGCAGAAACATCGGTTGTTTCCTCGGCTTCTTTGGGCTCTTCATTTTCGTCGACCGGGATATCAGGAGCTTCATCCTGCGTCTGCGCAGGCTCATCAACCGGTGCGACAGCCTCTTCTGCGGGCGCCTGTGTAGGCTTTGGTGTAGGTTTGGGATTACCGAGGCCTCCCTTTTTATCGGCGCTGTATCTCATAAGGACACCTGCCGCATATTCGGCAACCAGTTCCTCGTCATTCTCGTTCAGTCCTGTAGGCTGTATCAGACCGCAGCCCGCAAGCATGGTACAAAACACTGCAAGTATCAGCAGATACACCGTTACCCGTCTTATCTTTCCCTTCATGTTCATATTCCGCCCTCTTTTATATTTGGATCCAGTTCGAACCAGAATTCAACCCCGTCCTCATGGTTTATAACTCCGTATCCCTTGTTCAGCGATTCCATCACGGCCTTTACTATGGACAATCCTATCCCGCTGCCGCCATATTCTCTCGTTCTTGCCTTATCTACCTTATAGAATTTGGTCCATAACTGAGGTAACGCTTCTTCCGGTATGGGATCTCCGGAATTAAAAACACTTATACGGACAGCAGTGTCTGTCCGCTTTATCACGATCTCTATACGTTTGTCATACTTACAGTAATGTATCGCATTTGACAGATAATTGTTAACTACCTGTTCAACCTTGAACTCATCTGCCCATACACAGATCACTTCTTCGCACGGTTTCAGTTCTACCTTTATATCATCCTGCTTGATAAGTATATCATCCATGTTGAGACAGTTTCTTATCATCTCTACAATATCAAACCGTTCCATCTCAACATTATCGTTGCCAAACTCCAGCTGGTTAAGTTCGAGCAGGTTCCTGACCAGACGGTTCATCTTACCCGCCTCATCGACTATCACGTCACAGTAATAATCCCGGCTCTCCTCATCCGAATTAACACAGTCCTTAAGCCCCTCCGCATAACCCTGTATAAGGGCTATCGGCGTCTTAAGTTCATGAGATACGTTGGACAGAAATTCCCCCCGCATCTTCTCTATCTCTACCTTCCTGTTAAGCTCTGTCTTAAGATTATTGTTTGCTGTCTTAAGTTCGCTTATCGTTCCCTCAAGCGTAGATGACAGCCTGTTCATATGACATCCCAGAAGAGCTATCTCATTATCACCGCCGCTCGTGTATTTAGCATCAAAATCAAGCTCTGACATCTTCTTTGAGATATCAACAAGCTCAAGTATCGGATTTGTGACCCTGCGTGCCAGATACAGATTAAGGAGCACCCCGATCACAAGAACTATAATACAGACATATGCCAAAAACTTATTTGCGATATGTACACTTGTCTTGATCCCCTCAATGGGACTCCTCATCAATATCAGTTCATTGCCCGATAATATGCCCCAAAGTTCAATATAATCGGTATGCATCCTGGTATCCGCATTCCTCTGGACTGTATATCTGTCGTTGGAATACAGTACCCTGTCAACCGGCTGTCCCGAAAAAAGGTATCCCAATAATCTATCGGTCAGGATCTTTGAATCATTAACCGTAGACCTTAAGGTATTTGTATCCGCATCCAGAACTATCATTTCAAGATTATAGCGGGCCGCCACCTGATCCATTCCCACGTCAAACTCATCCGAGTCAAGACCGCCCTCCTTGGAATAATCGTCAATGAGCTTATACGCTTCATCAAGCACATGTTCTTTCTGCCTGATATAGAAGGATTCCAGCAAAAGATCATTTGCCAGGATACACAGCAGGATCATACCCACCATCGTCATGGAAAATATAAGCATGAACTGCTTTCTAACCGAATGTTTCATGGATCTGTTCCTACTCTTCCGACTGTTCTTCAACCGGCGGCTCCTGCCCCTGCTCACCGCCTCCCTGATCTTCTCCCGCGCTCTGTCCCGGATCTGAGGGCTCTCCACTGTCTCCCGGCGGTTCCTCTCCGGGTTCTCCGGGCTCCTCTGCCGGCGGCTTCTCCTTTACCACCCATCTGTAGAAAAAGGCATGATTACCTATCATCTCATATTCGCTTATACCATAGTAATCAGCGTAATACTTTGTCATAAAGAACAGGTAATCGCCGACTCGTGCTCCGTTTAATACCTCCTGGGCAGCGTTTATGCAGGTTGAATTCGGTCCCTTTGCTATAATGAGTTCAACCTTTCCCGAACGGTATGAGGCAAACTGCATACTCTGGGTGATGACACCTCTTACATCATTCGGAAATGCCGAACTCTTTACCCTGTTCATTATGACAGAGCCTACCGCCAGCTTACCCGTATATGATTCTCCGTCTGCTTCAGCCTGGATAGTCGCAGCCAGCCATTCAAGTTCGGATGCACTGGCCGCATAAGAGCCCGATGTATCCTCCTTCTTCATCGCAAGGCGCTCTGCTATCTGCTGCGCCAGTTTTGCCTGTGCCGCAGCCGTCTGCGACTCAAGTGACTTCATTGTCGCATCAAGATCCTTAAGCTTTGAATCATAATCCTTAAGTTTGCCGGTTTCTGCGTTTATACTGCTGTTTGTTGAGTCAAGCTGTCCCTTGACTTCGTCGCTTAAGGTCTCAAGTTCCGTATATTTTCCGTCAAGATCCTCCTGATAGGCATTCAGTTCCTGCTCCCTGGCCTCAACCTCAGCCACCTTTGCGTTAAGCTCCTCTTCAAGAGCCACGCATTCCGCGATCTTTAGTCTGTCATAACGGATCATGGCATCCACATATTCGTACCTGGTCAGCATGCTCTTAAATGAGCCGGCTTCGAGGATATTCTTAAGCATTCCGGAAGAACCGCCTTTTTCATACACATTCTTTATGCGTTTCTTAAGCTTTTGCTGTCTCTCTTCCTTACGCTTTCTGATATCATCAAGTTCCGAATTAAGTTCAACGATCTGCGCGGAAACCTCAGACATTGCACTTTCTGCCTTCTCTATCTCATCATCGAGAGCGTTAAGCCTTCCCGAATAACCTTCGATCTCATTGCGGAGTTCAGCGCTCTTGTCCTTGAGTTCGCTTACATTGCTCTCCGCTTCCTGCTTCTGCTCTTTTAACTGTTCAATGGAATCCCTGGCAGCCTGTGCCTGTTTCTCAAGATTTGATATGGTTTCCTGTGTCTGCTTTTCCTGCTCCTGCATATTCGCGATCCTGTCATCATATTCATCTGCATAGCAGGAAAAGCAGGGTACAACGATCATCACAGCCGTCATAAACAGCAGTGCTGCTTCTCTGTACAACTTATTTTTCAATTTAAAGTGCATGATAATGCCCCTTCTCATTATCTACTCCCACGGATCGTTTACGGTCCGATCCCTGACCTCGAACTTTTAACCCATTCCCCTTTGTTTTTGAATATATTTTACTTACAAAACATAAGAAAATCCCTGCATTAATTGGTAATGTTCTCGTATGCGGCATCCGGTGAATCAGATCCGCCATCCTGCATACGGGCATCCAGCCATTCTGACATGCCTTCGAAGTACAGCTGATCCGCCTGCTCCAAAGCTTTAGTGCCGACAGAGTCAAAAATCCGGGCCGCGGCAGCATCGCTGCAGCTATTGGCCATGTAATCTTTATCCCGATCTCCAGTCTTATCGATCAGTTCCTTCTGTGTGTCTTTCCAGCTTTTGCGAACCTTTTTCCCGAATCCCCCGCGATCATCGGCAGCGAGAATTCCGGTCCGCAAGAAACGGTAGTAAGCCGTCTGCTCATCATAGGTTTTCGTCGGGACCATGCTGTAGGCCTCCGGAAACACCTTGGTATTCTTGTACATCGGAAGGAAGACACTCATCTCCGGATTGGCAAAACAGTTCCACATGATCTCCGGTTTGTCGGGACGCAACCAGAAGATGGAGGTTTGACGGGTCCGATTGATGCCAATGGCACGAACCTCGGGATGCTCGTTCACGTCGTATTCGGTGCCTTCGTAGCGCCAGCGGCACAGTTCCATCACGTCCTCCAGGCTGATCTTTTGATCCGGCTTCAGGGCGAAGGGATAATATTCGTTCTCATCATAGGTTTTGGACGTCAGGGAGGGACTGAATCTCCGCTGAGTCTCCCAGGCGCGGATCTGACTGTAATTCCGCAGCTGGGTACAGTATGTGCGGGTGGTGTCGATCACATTCCCGTTTCCGACGAAAAATCCGCCTTTCTTTGCAAGCTCCACCAGATGGGCGGAAACGATCACGTTTTCCTTGTCCGAAACGTCGATCTTACCGATCCGACCATCATTTGGCGCGATAACGTAACAATCGTCCGGAATCCTGACTGCTGCCCATTGGTGTCCGGCATAGATCTCCATATACCAGACCTCGTCCCGGTCACCGAAGATAACACCGTTGCCTGCATCGGCGTTACCGTACTTATCGATCAGCTTTCCCAGGTATTCCACACCCTCTCTGGCTGTATGGATATAGGGGGCGGTCAAGGCAGGAATTGACTGCTCCCCAATGCCGTCATCCACGAAGGGATCAGCTGCTTTTGCCTTCTCGTTGGTATATATGCTTTCAGTGGCGCTGATGCAGACGCCATGGTCGTTGATGATAGCTTCATCCCAGCTGCCGTCGGTTTCGATGTCGATACCGGGCATGGTCAGATAGCCGCAGGCGTTCGCTGGCAAAGGGCATGAAAACCCGTTGGAAGGGTCTGTGAAGAAACCGCCGTCTTCCCGCGCTTCCCGGTATTCGAAACGGACCGGACTGAGCCCGTGTGTATCTGCCGTACGGCCGAAAATGATACTGCCATCGGCGGAGGCTTTCTTTCCCACAATGATAGTGGTGCATGCCAGGGCGGTGTCAGGTCCGACCAGTAAAACACAGAGAAACAGCAGAAAAACACGCCTAAGGAAACCTAAAGCGGAACGGACGTACATTTTTTCAGGTTTTTTTGCAAAAGTCTTCACGATTTTTTCTCTCCCTTCTGATCATGCTGTTAACTTGTTATATAACTTAAAATCATGGCATTCCTGTAATGTTTTGGTTATAAACCCTCACACTTCGAACTTATACCCCATTCCCCAGATGGTCTTTATGTAATCGCCCTTATCGCCTATCTTGCTTCTTAACTTTTTGACATGAGTGTCTATGGTTCTGGCATCCCCGAAATAATCGTAATTCCATACATTGTTAAGTATCTTCTCTCGCGACAGGGCGACCGACTGATTCTCCATGAAATATGTAAGTAATTCGAACTCCTTGAAACTGAGTTCAACTGCCTTACCGTCTATCGTTACCGTATGCGCGGTCTTATCAAGCACTATCCCTCCCGCTTCAAGCTTCTCCTCAACATCCAGCTTATTACTCCTTCGAAGGAGCGCATTAACACGCGCGACTAAGATCTTCGGGCTGAACGGTTTACTTATGTATTCATCAACGCCCAGATTAAAGCCCTGAAGTTCATCCCTTTCATCCCCCTTGGCTGTGAGCATTATTATCGGCACCTGCGATTGTGACCTTATCTCCCGGCATACCTCAAAGCCGTCAACTCCGGGCATCATCACATCAAGGATTATTAGAGATATTCCCTTATCTTCATAAAATCTGTCAAGCGCTTCGTTTCCGTCCGAAGCTTCTGTCACTTCGTAGCCTTCTTTTATCAAAAAGTCACTGACGAGCTTGCGCATCCTGCTCTCATCATCTGCAATCAAGATCCTGATCTTATCCATGATACACCTCTTAATAACTTCTGTGGCCTACTCAATACCTAGTTCTCTCTCCTTCTCTCTCACACGCGATTCACGTTCCGTAAGTTCCTGATCCCAGGAAGCATATCTGTTGGTTATCGCATTCTCATAATTGATCATATTCGGAGTATCGGATTTAAGAACAATGATGAACATCGCAACTATCATCAATATGAGCACGGCATTTACGATAAGCGATGCCTTATATTCCCTCTTAAACGTCTTAACACGCCTTTTCCGCTGTACCCTCTCCTCACGCTCTATATCCTTTTTATTGTTATATCTGTCTATTATATCCACATAGGAAACCAGCACCGGGATATCCCTTATCCTGCTGTCGTCTATCTCCTTTTTCTTATACAGATATGCCTGAAGCCTTCTTAAATATTCAAGTCCGACCGGTGTAAAGAAGGTATTGCTCTCTATCATCTTATTATATACGGAAAGGACAGCTTCGGGATTATCCTCGTTCATTTTGGACGAAATATAATTGATCCTCTGTATCTCCTCACGCGCTATACTTCCGTTCTCTATGTCCGTAAATTCAAATCCGTCAACATTACGCCCGCCTGTATTTACATTATCCGTAACTGCCATATCACGACACTCCTGATCCTGCATTTCATACACTATATAAGGGAAGCGGAACCCCGCTTCCCTTATATTATAGCCTATCGCACATTTATAATGCAACCGGCTTCATCAAACGTTCATATATGCCGTTTATTCCTCAAGCTTGAATATACCTACACTCTCCTCTATGACATTAGCCGCACTCTTAAGTCCCTGCGTCTCATTCTCTATATCGCCGATCATGTTACCGAACTCTGTTGCCGATGCGCTCGTCTCCTGTGTGCCGGCAGCATTCTCCTCTGCGATCGCCGTAAGATTCTGAACTATATCAACGACATTTACTCTCGCCTCGTCAAGTTTGGATGTCTTGTCTGCTATGTACTTAACGCCATCCATGGATCTGTCGATACCGTCCTTAACGATCTGGAATGCTTCGTCTGTCCTCTGCACGTTCTCATTCTGCTTGGCCATGATCTCACGCACGTTGTTCATTGTCTCAACCGACTTGGTAGAATCATCTATAAGGCTGGTAATTATCTCTTCGATCTTCCTTGCCGATTCGTTTGACTGCTCTGCCAGCTTGCTGATCTGTGCCGCAACAACTGCGAATCCACGTCCCTGCTCACCTGCTCTGGCCGCCTCAATGCTTGCATTGAGCGAAAGCAGATTGGTCTCATCCGCGATCTCGGTGATAAGATTTGTAGCATCCCTTATCTTAAGAGCGGACTCGTTGGTGGTGTTGGTCTGCTGTGAGATAACCTCGATAGCATCAACCGTCTGCTGGTTGACCTGCGCAAGTTCTGCCAATATTGCACTGGCCTGTTCGGATGACTTCTGCATCTCAACCGCGTTCTTCTGTAGCTCCTCAACCTGAGCGCTGGTCTCTTCGACCATATTACCCATAAGTATTACATTCTCGGTAGCCTTCTGCGTTTCATCAGCCTGCGATGTGGCACCGTCTGCTATCTCATGTACAGCCCTCTCAACCTGTCCGACCGCACTGTTGGCATTCTGTGACGTGTCATACAGCCGGTTGGATGACGAATACAAATTGCCGCTCTCCGTCTTCAGCCTTCCTATGATACCCGAAAGCTGAGTCCTTAATTCCTCAACATATCTGCACAGATCGCCGATCTCATCGGAACGGGAAGCCGCCTTCTCATCGACCCTGACTGCCAGATTACCCTTGCTTACGTCTCCGACAACTTCAATACCCTTGCTCAGCGCGCCTACCATACTGTTGGTGGCGATGATCGCAACAACAACGCACAGGATACTTACGATTATTGAGCCTATAACGATTATCTGGATCACATGCCTTACTTCTTCCTGTACGTCAGCCCTGCTCTTACCCGCAAATACCATTCCGCAGATACTGCCGTCGCTCGGCTGAGTCAGAGGCATATAGTATGCAAAATAGGGAGTTCCTGCCACATTGGCGGAATCCGATGTCATCGTCTCCCCCTTGACGAGCACCTTCTCTATAATAGGAGCCGATGCCTGTGTCAAAAGCGCCCTCTTCCCGTCGGCAACAACACTCGTTGCATAGCGTGTATCCCCGAAGAATATGGTCACATCGATACCCGAGATCTGTTTAACATTATCAAGAGGGAGCTCATCAGCCGTGATATTGTATGTGTCCCCCTTATACATCTCATCCCCCTTTAGCTGATAATCACCGGGAGTCTGTACAGATATACGGTCTCTTGCCGAGATAGCCGTTGCCTTAAGAGCAGCATAAACCTCATCGGCCATTTTGTCCTCTACCATGATATAGGATATGACACCCGCGATGATCGTAAGCACGAGTACAGGGATCAAAGCTATCATGATCAACTTACCCTTCAATTTCATATTACGTCCCTTCTTTCCTGAGATTTGAAAAACCTATTTAAATCTTATCATTATTTTCTCATTCTTTCAACAAAAAGTGTTTGATTTGACAGCTAAAGAAGGACATTTTATGCATTTTTTTAGACATTACGAGGCAAATGTATCAAAAATATCGAAAATTTATTAATCCTTTATTTTTCCTATGAATCTTTTTTTAATTTCTATTAATATTGTGTTTATTTTCTGTCATTTGATGATATAATAGTGACATCACATTTTCACTCAAGGGGGTAATAAAGATGGGTAAGACCAAAGAGAAAAAAAGCGGATCTCTCAACAGCATCAAGACCAAACTTATTTTTATCATGGCTGCAGTGTGTATAATTCCTCTGCTGGCTGCGACGATAATAAGTTATGTAAATCTTAATAAGGTTGCTCTTGAAGAGGCTGAAGAGATCAATCTTGAAAAGGCTCAGTTTATTGAAAATGATTTCTCGCATACGATCGATGCCAACTTCCATGTGCTCGGTCAGCTGGCTGCCGCCGAATCAACAAGGGCATTCTGTAAGAATCCTACCGACGAAGTACTGTTTGAAAAGATCGTAGCTCAGTTAAAGAGCATAGACTCGGACTTTGACGACGGTAACTCCACTGTTATCACCGGTATCGACGGACAGAACATAGCACGTTCCAAAGGTGATTTTACCAACATCGCAGAAAGAGGCTATTTCAAAACGGCGCTCGGCGGTACGGCTAATCTGTCGGAAATGTCCATAAGCAAAACAACCGGTGCCAGGATAATAGTACCTGCGGTTCCGATCTTTGACGATGACGGCAAGACCGTAATAGGCGTTGCCACAAGAAATTTCGCTCTCGGATATCTTAAGGATCGTATGGCTTCAAAAGCATCGGAAGGTCAGGAAATATTCCTAACAGATACTGACGGAATGATGATAGTGGATTCGATAATGGAACTCGGAGCCGAGGATGAGATCGACTTAAGCTACAGGGAAGCACAGGCACTTTCCAAGAGCAATCCCGAAGGAACCTATCTTGAAGACTATGAAGGCACAAAGCAGATGGCATCATATGTAACTATCCCCTCGACCGGATGGCTCGTAAACGTATCGACACAATATGATGTGATCATGGCAAACGGTAACCGTGCCGTTACCATCCTGATCGTAATGGGCGTGGTACTTGCAATAATCGCGGTCATCGCTGCCGTTCTGTTCGGACAGAGCATACACAAACCCATAGTTCTTATAGATGATGCGCTTGCCGATCTCGCTGACGGACGTTTCAGAAACATCCGGAAATATACAAAACGTAATGATGAATTCGGAGAGATGATACGCAATACCAATCTCGTGACCGATACTCTGCGTGATATAGTAGCTGCGATAAGGGATACCGCAAATGAACTTGACAATAATTCGACCGAACTTGCGGGAACCGCATCCCAGATATCCGACACCATGGATGATATCTCACGTGCAGTACAGGATGTGGCATCCGGTGCAACACAGCAGGCGGATGAGATCCAGCAGGCTACAGAGAGCATTGCTGTCATCTCCGGCAATATAGACGGTGTAACGGGCGATGCTGAGCATCTTGCAAATACTGCCGAATCCATGAACAACTATTCAAGGAGTTCAGAGACCGAACTGCATGATCTCGAGCATTCATCCGAACAGATGGCCGAAGCAATACAGCAGATCACTACGGTGATCGGAGCAACAAGCCATGCCGTTGATAATATATCAACAAAGGTTGAAGCAATCGATTCGATCGCATCACAGACCTCTCTGCTTGCCCTTAACGCTTCCATAGAGGCTGCAAGAGCCGGCGAGGCAGGCCGAGGATTTGCGGTAGTCGCCGAAGAAATAGGTAAGCTTGCTACGGATTCGGCCAATTCAGCCAACGACATAAAGGAAGAAATGAACAAACTCCTCCAGCAGTCTCAGGCAGCTGTAAGGGTTGCGGACGAAGTATCCAAGACCAATAAGCTCCAGTACGAGACGATCGTAAGAACCGTAGAGAGCATCCAGAATCTCATAAGCGGAATAGGGACAACCGTAAACGGCGTAGGCAATATAAACAACAACGCTGCCGCATGTAACGATTCCAAGCTTATAGTTGTCGATGCGATGAACAACCTGTCCGCCATCTCACAGGAGAATGCGGCAAGTACCGAGGAAACCTCTGCATCCATGCAGGAACTCAATGCTTCGGTTAATTACCTTGCAAGTGAGGCATCCGCTGTCAAAGCAAGTTCGAATAATCTTATGCAGAAGATGGAATTCTTCAAGGATTGATCGGGCTCATATAAACAGAGTGATAAAAACACTAAGATCCCCGTTTTTCAGAGGGGATCTTAGTGTTTTAAAAGCGTAATGGAACCGAAGGGATTCGAATACAATTCATTTTTAGAAATGCAGTAAAATCAATGGTTTCAGAGAGTGCTGTTTCGTCAAAGTCATAATTTGTCATAAAATTGCTATTTCCCACACTCACATTATTTTTAAATTAAGGATTAAATCCTCAAGAGAATCAGCTATCGGTACCTTAGCAATTTCTCCCTCCTTATTTGAATCAACATCTTCTATGTAAATTTCAAATGTATCCACATTATAAAGAACAAATCCACCTGAATCATTAAGCCATCCAATTGGTATATACTTATTGATATCACCGATATTACTCCATTTTGACGACAAATCCATTAAAGAATTCTTATAAAATACGACGTCATCAGCTGTATCTTCCTCTTTTTTTAATACTGAAAATAATACTATACATTCTGGTAAATTTTGGTATCCATATATACATGGATGCCAATACTCATTTATGTATTTTTCTATTTCCGCTGGCACATCAGTGCCAAATTCTTTTTGAAAAGGGGTTAAATCAGTCACCTCAGTCTTTCTAACAGGTTTTCTCCCATTGTCAAATAACTTTTTTATTTCCTCGCTAATATCTGAAAAATCAGTACCCTTACAGTAATCCATATCTGGTTTTATCTGTTTATAGTATGTTTCAATCGCATTCTTTATCATACAATTCTCTCTGTTTGTATTCCGAATTATTTAGTGGTATCAGTCATATTCTTCCGCTATGAATTTAAAATCACTTGATCTGCATATTTTATCAACCACCGCATTTCTTATATAATTCGTCATTTCTTCGACAACCATATCGTACATTTCATCATTTATGTGTGGAGGAACGCACGATAGCATGATTCCCATATTATCATTATCGCATTCAATACGACTCTCTTCCGGATAATTCCCACTGTTATCAGCCCAATCATCAATATTGTTTTCTTCACCGGCTTCGATACAGCGCTGTATAACGGCCTGTTTATCCTCAATTGTAGCTATCTTTGCCGCAAAATCAAAAGCCTGTCCGTCATAAAAATATTCAATAAACAGCCTGGCAACCTCTTCCCTGCATTTGATTATTTCATTTGATATCATTTCGGCATTTTTACCTGCAAAATCAAGTAATGCTTCTTTTGCTGCATTATCATCCTCCAGGCAGATATATACAAATAATTCCCTGTCATCCTGCTTAAGATCAACCCTTTTCAAATGACCTTCCTCATAAGAGGCAACGAGACCTTCCTTTATCATTTGCCCGGTAATATCATACAGACGGATTTCAGTATCAGATTCGGGAACCTGATATGACAATATACCTGAAGTCGCAAGCTTGAGGATCAACAAGTTCCCGGTTGCGTTTTGTAACTCATTCAATCTATACTCTCCTGACTTATGCTCCAAAGGAATACAATATTCCACGCCATTTCTTTTTTGCGGCTCTGATGAAATCTGAACAACCGTTTTCTCTTTTTCCTGCTTACTGAAAAAATCTTTGATTTTTCCTAATATCATAAATCCACGAAACTCCTTTTTCTCATTTTTAGAAAATAATAGAATTAGCCATAAAGATTCACTTATAGTTTGGATGCCGGAATAACTCCTTCCCGATGCCATCGGTTATTTTTTCCTTAAGCATCAGATATCTTTTACCACCCCAATAGGTTATATTCCGTTTTGGAAAGCATGATACTATTCCATAATACATATCTTCTTTTCGGCTTCTTATGAAGATATAGTATTCCTCATTTGAAAAAATCCTCTTGCATGTCAAAAGATAATCTGCCATTATCAACGTTTTGTTTTCATGCTGAAGCTTATATACACTTACAGTAAATTCATCCGAGTCCAGATATTCCTCTAAATACTGAGCGCACTTAATCCTTTCTTTAATACTGTACCCTATAGACTCATTATCATAGTATTCGCTCTGTGACAGATAATTATCATTCAATTCTCCAGATATGATTTTATTTATTATTTCTTTTCTGTTCTTGGGAATATTTATATCATCAAGATGACTTAGTCCAAGTATGTGATGCAGATCTTCATCTATAAAATTCAGATTTATGGTTTCCAAGGGCTTATTTTTCCCGGCAGAAATAACAATTTTATATTCACTTTTTTTTAATATCAAAAAGTTTTCAGTTGCTTTATTTAACGTATCCATTGATTCACCTTAAAAATGCCTTGCATAAGCAAGGCATTTTTTAATGTAACTTTCTTTCGCTCATGGAGCTAGGTGCGCTATGGTAAGTTACCACCTTTGTAGTCCTCCACGTTCACCGCTTCGCACCACGGCTCGCGCTTCATAGGAGCATCCTCTTTAACCTCGGGACCAAGGAAGAAGTCGCCTTCTTGCTTATTATAATAACATAAGTTCTCCGCAAAATCAACGTATTTCCGTCCCCTTAGGTCATCATGATCCTAAGCTTCTGTAAACTGTTTTTTTAATTCCAGATACTTTTTCTTTATATCCTCCGGTACATCCAGATCCATATGGTATATCGTCCTCGTCCAAAACAAACAGATTTATACCAAGTTCTTTTGCCCGCTGCTTTTTCCTCCTAAATCGTTCCATATCCTCTCCGGAAACAGAGTATGTATATATCAATGGTCTATCCAATTCAGGTTTCTCAACTAATACTGTTTTCATAAGCTGCCTCCTTTCATAAACTTCTGTATATTATCCCATACTTCTCAAGTTCTTTAACTGTTTCGTCAAAAGGCACTTCTTTCTGACGATAGGCTATCAGAGCCTTTTTAATCTCCATATAATTGTCATCTATTAACTCCCGTTCCGTTTTTTCTATCGTATATATAGATCCTTTATTTCCAATAACCATTAAAACAGCCATATTGGGGGTTATGAAAAATGTATTCAGATCTCTCGCTGAAAATGGGCCGTCACTAGGATGATTATGCAGAACAATGAAAATACATTCCGAATCATCAATTCTATCAACCAACGAAGCTATATTAACGGATTTAGATGTTCCAAATTCAGCTCCTATAAAATCAAGAGTATTCAGATTTATCGCGTATGCCATTTCTTTGGATCCGTGTTTTGTCATTGCATAGCTCAAAAGCTTTTTGCTATACTCAAATATATAATCAACTACTATATCTTCAGATATCGTAGCAAACTGTGGTTTCCGCAAATTATCGATCACGGTCTGTAATATTCTGTTCTCTTCGCTCACGGTATCTTCCAAAATCATATCTGTACTCATAATCATTACACTATCGGCACGATTTGTTATCATCCATCTGCTTGAATAATAATCTCCCTTTGATTATATTATAACACTTTTTACTGTTCTTATCATGTTTTTTCAGCTTTCGGAACATAATCGGAACATGCTTAAGCATCTAAACTTTTAGTTCACTTGACAGTAACTTGTCATAAAGATTTCTCATCACATTTCAAAAATATACTATGTTTTTCTCTATTTCATGCATATATATTTTTTTATGATGAACAGGTTGATATGTTCAGTTGCATGAAGAAAAAGGAACGGGCTAACAGGAAGTTGTGCGGCAACGGCTATAAGGACAGCGATTATGTGTTTAAGCATGTTGACGGAACGCTGTATTATCCGGATTATCCTTCCAAGACTTTTAAGAAATTGATAAAGACATTGCCGAGTCTTCCTCAGGGAATAACATTTCACGGATTAAGATCTTCCTGCGTGTCGATACTGGTTCATCAGGGCATGGATGTCAAGAGTATCCAGAAATGGGTCGGGCATGCAGATATTGACACGACCCTTAGGATATATACAAAGGTTAAGGAAAAGGAAGCCAAGAAGGAAATATCTTCCAGTATGAACTCAGTGTTCAAGGCAAGAAAGTATTCGCAGAATAACTAGTTGTCGCTATTTCAACATCAAGGATTTCTACTTTTATTTTAATTTATGGAAGAATAAATCAAAAAAGTTAGAAAAAAGTTAGAACATGGAGAAAAAAATAAAGCCTCCGAATTTCGGAAAGCCCTATTTTACTGAATGGAACCGAAGGGATTCGAACCCTCGACCTCTGCGTTGCGAA
>ONRZ01000040.1 GCA_900320345.1 uncultured Lachnospiraceae bacterium
GGATTCGATTATGACAAGGAACTCGTTACCGCTGTTACGTCCGATGAAACCGTATTTTGACCCCACCGAATCAAGGGCGATCGCAAAATCGCGGATATACTTATCTCCGTACAGCCTGCCGTGCGCCGTATTTATCTCATCTATCCTAGGCAGTTCGATAAGTGCACAGCCCATGGCCGATACATCCCTTTTTAATGTATACTTGTTTATTATCACGTCGCATCCGTTCCTGTTGGGAAGTCCCGTGAGCGGATCGAGATAAGCCGTCTGGTTAAGCTTATGAGCTTCGACTATCTCCTTCTGCAGCTGACTGTAATCGGCGATCATACACACCGCCGAATAAAGCATGAAAAGCCACAGGAAAACGCATATGGTCAGAAGGTTACGGTTGCTGTATATATTATTCCTAAGAAGCGGATCGAAATTGAGATAAAAAAAGAATGTTATCCCGAACAGGATGAGCAATATGAGCTGGATAAGCTTAAATATCTTGAAATTACGATATCTGTCTGTCTGCATTACGGATTCCTCTCACACTATGATATTATCATAATACATCAAAAGAACGTAAAAAGACAGAAAAAATTGAGCCATTTTAACGGGCTGATTAGTCTTAGTAGTTAGAAATATAACAGAAGGAACTTAATATGACAGACAGCAAATATTATTTTAAAATAATCGATGATAGCCGCATCCCCTTAAGTGCCGGGAACAAGGATTACACCGGGATAGCATTGGCTACGGTTCTTGTGTGCATAATCGCGGCCCTGCTCATAATGTACTATATATGGTTCAGAAACCATAAGAAGAGGATCGTCGAGTTGTCAGTCATGGGAATAGACGGCGGAAACATCGATATGGAAGGGATGGATAACGTAAGCATCTTCCATCCGATAAAGACCATCCGGTTTGAGACAGAACTTGAGAATCTGGTAGTCGCCGCCACTGCAAAAAGTATATAAACCGCCTCAATTAAGGCCACGTAAAACAGCAAAGAATGAATTATCGTAGCATCGCAGATCTCAATAATATTATACGGAAAAGACTATCCGATATACCCAGAGATGTGGACATCATTATAGGTATTCCAAGAAGCGGTTTACTCCCCGCTACTATAATCGCACTTCTTCTTAATAAGCCTCTTATTACGATAAATGAACTTACAAATGATCAGATCGATACTTTTTCCACAAGATCGCTAAACTACTCTTATCAATATAGGAAAGCTTTTATTATTGATGATAGCTGCTATTCGGGAACCAGCATGAAACGTGCTCGCGAATTTATAAAAGAGCACTTGAACAGCGAAATGGAAACTATTTTTGCAGCAGTATATGTAACCAAGGAGGCAACATCCTTAGTTGACTTCTACTTCGAAATTTGCGAGCAACCGAGATTTTTTGAGTGGAATATAATGAATCATGTAGCAGCTATGAGTAGTTGTTATGACATGGATGGAGTCCTAAATCTTGACCCAACTGATGAAGAAAATGACGATGGACCATTATATGAGAACTTTATTAAAAACGCAGTACCCCTTTTTATTCCAAAATATGAGATTGGAGCAATAGTAACCAGTCGCCTTGAAAAATATCGCGAACTCACAGAAGAATGGCTTCACAAACACGGAGTTAAATATAAATACCTTTTCATGTTGGATGTTCCTGATAAGGAAACCAGAATGCGTATGGGGCTACATGCGCCATTCAAGGCCCTGGTGTATGATCAGATAGGAGCAGCACTGTTTTTTGAAAGCGATGACAGTCAGGCTAGATATATTAATGAGAGCACCAACAAGCCAGTATATTGTACCGGAAGCAACAGGTTTTACGACAGGAATGACAGTTTCGACAGATACAAAAGAATCAAAGCGGAATGTAAAAAAGCAGAGGAAGATGCTTACAATGCTCTTTCCATTATGTATGATTTTCATGACAAGGCCGATCAGATTCTGACATACACCGGTATTGATAAGGCAGTTTTTTGACAGTTCATCTTTAGAGACATGGATAAACACATACGAAAGTGATCTAAAGACAGTTCTCAACGATAAAAATCCTAAGGAAATCCGCATTTTCTTTGAAAGCAGAAATCCGGCGGAGGCGGAGCTTTTGATTGACACCTCTCTCTATGAAGTTGTTCATGCTGCAGGCCAAAATGTTACAGAATCTGCCTGGATAGAAGAATTTCATATTGTTGAGAAAGAACTAAACAAGGCTCTGATCGATGAGGACCCTATGCTTCCTGATTTTGCAGAGGAAGTAGCATTTTTAAAAAATCATAAAGGTCTGTTTATGTATCCTTATGATTTTGTATTCAAGTACGACCAAAAAAACATTAAGATTTATGCAGATACTGACAGAAATCTTAAATATGTGGATCACAACGGTAAAAGACTCTATTTCCCACGCAAGAGCGATAATGATATTGCAAGTGAATACATTCAGCTGATAATGGAACAGGATCCGGAAAGTCCACATACTTATTTTTCCAAGGACTGCTGTTTTAATGACGGAGACATCTTCGTTGATGTGGGCGCTGCCGAAGGGATAATATCCCTTGATGTAGTGGAAAAAGCAAAAGAAATCTACCTGATCGAGTGTTCTGATGACTGGATAGAAGCTCTTGAAGCGACTTTTGAAAAATATAAAGATAAGATACATATAATTCCTAAGTTCGCGGGAAGATCAGATTATGGTAATACCATCACTCTGGATACTCTGCTTAAAGATTACAATGATGAGAATATTTTCATAAAGATTGACGCTGAAGGTATGGAGCTTGACATTTTAAAAAGTGCGGTAAATGTAATAATTTGCAACAACTGCAAATTGGCTTGCTGTACCTATCACGCAGCTGAGCAGGAAGAGGAACTCACGGTATTCTTTGAAAATTTGGGCTATACTTGCACGCCCAGTGACGGATATATGTTATTCAGATTTGGGAGAATGGTTTTGCTCAACGGAAAATACGAACGATTAGAGAGGCCTTACTTCAGAAGAGCTTTGGTACGGGCCCATAAATAATAAATCCCCTGCCTTGCGGCAGGGGATCTTCATTTCTCTTTATTCTTCAGAATCCTCAGATACATCAACTGTCTCTTCGATCATCTCTTCATCGAGAATCTCATCATCTATGTTCTCATCATCGATATCTTCATCGACGGGTTCCGGTATCTCAACCTTCGAAGCATCTGCGATGCTCGTATCAAGCGTTACACCGCGGTATCTTCTCATGCCGGTTCCGGCAGGGATGAGCTTACCGATGATAACATTTTCCTTAAGTCCGATAAGCGGATCTACCTTACCCTTTATCGCAGCTTCCGTAAGAACCTTGGTGGTCTCCTGGAAGGATGCTGCCGACATGAACGAATTCGTTGCAAGCGATGCCTTCGTTATACCGAGGATAATCTGGCTGCCTTCTGCAGGCTGCTTGCCCTCAGCTTCAAGGGCTGCATTTATGTCCTCAAGCTCAAGTGCATCAACCAGTGTTCCCGGCAGGAAGTCTGAATCGCCGTTATTTTCAATGCGGACCTTCTTGAGCATCTGACGTACGATGACTTCGATATGCTTATCGTTTATCTCAACACCCTGGAGCCTGTAAACTCTCTGAACTTCGCGGAGCATGTAATCCTGTACCGACCTTATGCCCTTTATCTTAAGGATGTCATGCGGATTAACGGAACCGTCCGTAAGTTCGTCACCGGCCTCTATCATCTGGCCTTCGGGATCATCGGTGATCTTCGTCCTTGAACCGTAAGGGATCAGATAGGTCTTGATCTCACCTGTCTCCTCGTTGGTGACAACGACTTCCTTCTTCTTCTTGGTATCCTTGAGAACAGCGCGTCCCGAGATCTCGGATATAAGAGCAAGACCCTTGGGCTTACGTGCCTCAAACAACTCCTCGACACGGGGAAGACCCTGTGTGATATCATCACCGGCAACACCGCCCGTATGGAAGGTACGCATCGTAAGCTGTGTACCGGGCTCACCGATCGACTGAGCTGCTATGATACCTACTGCTTCACCTACCTGAACAGCCTCGCCGGTAGCCATGTTCGCACCGTAGCATTTTGCACAGATACCGTTATGGCAGCGGCAGGTAAGTATCGTACGTATCTTAACGCCTTCCGAGATCATCTTGCCCGAATCATCCATTTCGTTAAACAGAACTCCGTTGCTGTCAACGCCTTCTTCAAGCACACGCTCGGCACGGCGGGGATTTATCATATGATTCTTCTTAACAAGAACCTCACCCTTTGCATTCTTGATATCTTCACACGCATAACGTCCGAGGATACGATCCTTAAGCTGCTCTATCGTCTCCTTGCCGTCCTTGAATGCCTTAACATACATTCCGGGAAGCTCGTCCGCGCCTTCACAGCAATCGCTCTCGCGTATGATGAGTTCCTGTGATACATCTACAAGACGTCTGGTCAGGTATCCGGAGTCGGCTGTACGCAGCGCCGTATCGGACAGACCTTTACGTGCACCGTGAGCTGACATGAAATACTCAAGAACGTCAAGACCTTCACGGAAGTTAGACTTAATGGGAAGCTCGATCGTACGTCCGGTCGTATCCGCCATAAGTCCGCGCATGCCGGCCAGCTGCTTGATCTGCTGGTTACTACCACGGGCTCCCGAATCAGCCATCATGAAGATGTTGTTATATTTGTCAAGACCATCAAGAAGCACCTTGGTCAGAGCATCATCGGTCTCCTTCCATGTCTTGATGACTCCCTTGTATCTCTCTTCCTCGGTCGCAAAACCTCTCTTGTACTTCTGAGTGATCATATCAACCGTTTCCTGAGCCTGAGCAAGCATCTCGGCCTTCTTGGCAGGAACCGTCATGTCGGATATCGAAACCGTCATGGCCGCCTGAGTCGAGTACTTGTAACCCATTGCCTTGATGGCATCGAGCACTTCCGCAGTCCTTGTTGCTCCATGTGTGTTGATGACCTTCTCAAGGATAGCCTTAAGATGCTTCTTGCCTACATGGAAATCTATCTCGAGCTTGAGCATGCTGTCGATATTGCTCTCGTCACGCTTAACAAAACCAAGATCCTGAGGAAGTATCTCATTGAAAATGAGACGTCCGAGTGTGGTATTTATGATACCGGATATCTTCTCCCCACTCACAAGAGTCTTCTCCATGCGGACATTGATCCTCTGATGGAGTGTGATCTCTCCATTCTCATAAGCGAGCAGTGCCTGGTTCATGGAGTTGAAATATCTTCCGAGGATATCAACCATTTCGCAGACGATCCATCTGTCACGCTCGGGATCTATATTGACCCTTATCAGGGTATCTCTCTCAAGAGGAGTTCCCTTGATGCTGTCGATCTTCTTGCCGGCCTTGACTGCCTTGGCCTTGGCATCCTGATAATCATGGAATGCCTTGATCGCCTCTTCTATGAACGATGAGCGTATCTGCTCCATCTCGCCCTTGATCTTTACTTTATCTACTTTTTCGGTCTTTGCCTTCGAGTCGCTTCCTTTTTCGTTCTTATCCTTGGAATCACTCTCAAGCACTTCCTTGAATGCCTTTATCTTTTCCTTGGCCTTCTGAGCCACATCATCGGATGCAGGGAAGCTTATTACCGCTTCGCCGGTAAAATCGGGATCCTTGGAAAGGTCTCTCATCTTCTCCATCGTCAGATAGTAGATACCGAGGACCATATCCTGCGAAGGAACCGCAACGGGACCGCCGTCCGAAGGCTTAAGCAGGTTATTGGGTGAAAGGAGCAGGAAGCGGCACTCTGCCTGGGCTTCCACAGACAGCGGAAGATGAACCGCCATCTGGTCTCCGTCAAAGTCTGCGTTATACGCCGTACATACAAGGGGATGGAGCTTGATAGCCTTACCCTCGACCAGTATCGGCTCAAATGCCTGGATACCAAGTCTGTGAAGTGTAGGTGCACGGTTGAGCATTACGGGATGCTCCTTGATGACATCCTCGAGCACATCCCAGACCTCGGGACGAAGTCTCTCGACCATCTTCTTCGCATTCTTGATATTGTGGGATGTTCCGTTGGCAACAAGTTCCTTCATAACGAAGGGCTTGAACAGCTCGATCGCCATTTCCTTCGGAAGTCCGCACTGGTATATCTTAAGCTCGGGACCAACGACGATAACCGAACGTCCCGAATAGTCTACACGCTTACCGAGAAGGTTCTGTCTGAAACGTCCCGACTTACCCTTGAGCATATCGGAAAGTGACTTAAGTGCCCTGTTACCCGGGCCTGTTACCGGACGTCCTCTTCTTCCGTTATCGATAAGGGCATCCACTGCCTCCTGGAGCATCCTCTTCTCGTTCCTTACGATGATGTCAGGTGCTCCGAGTTCGAGCAGTCTCTTAAGACGGTTGTTTCTGTTTATTATCCTTCTGTACAGATCGTTAAGATCCGATGTTGCAAAACGTCCGCCGTCAAGCTGTACCATGGGACGAAGATCGGGCGGGATGACCGGTATCGCATCCATTATCATCCACTCGGGCTTGTTTCCCGAACCCCTGAAGGCTTCCACAACTTCAAGCCTCTTTATTATCTTGGCACGCTTCTGGCCCGTTGATTCCTTAAGAGCTTCCTTAAGTTCGATGCTTTCGGCATCAAGATCGATGTCCATCAGCAGTTCCTTGACTGCTTCGGCACCCATTCCGACACGGAACTTGTTTCCGTGTGTAGCCCTTGCATCCTGATATTCCTTCTCGGAAAGAACCTGCTTATACTTAAGTTCCGTATCCGCGGGATCAAGAACTATATAGTTGGCAAAATACAAAACCTTCTCAAGTGTCCTCGGTGACAGGTCAAGTATAAGACCCATACGGCTGGGGATACCCTTGAAATACCATATATGAGACACGGGAGCAGCAAGCTCGATGTGGCCCATACGCTCTCTGCGGACATTGGCCTTTGTAACCTCAACTCCGCAGCGGTCACAGATAACGCCCTTGTAACGTATCTTCTTATACTTACCGCAATGACATTCCCAGTCCTTGCTGGGACCAAAGATCCTTTCACAGAACAGACCGTCCTTCTCGGGCTTTAATGTCCTGTAGTTAATGGTCTCGGGCTTCTTGACCTCGCCTCTTGACCACTCTCTTATTCTTTCGGGTGATGCCAGCCCAATCCTGATGGCATCAAAGGTTATCGGCTGGTATCCTTCTTTATTTAAATCCGGCATTTTTTGATCTCCTCCACTGATAATAGGTGATAAATCAAGGCATCATAAGTATGGTACCCTATGATCATTCATCGTCGTAACTATCATCGAAATTATCTTCGGTATAACTGTCTTCTTCAACGGCAACCAGTTCTTCGTTCTCATCGAATTCCTGAGTAGTATAACCGCTGTCCGCGAAGGATTCCTGATTCTTGTAGTTCCTGGAATCTCCCTCTATCACCGAACGAAGATCGGTATCGGCAAAATCGTTGGATTCCACTATCTCGACTTCGGTATTGTCATCACGCAGAACCCTCATATCAAGTCCGAGTGACTGCAGCTCTCTTAAGAGCACCTTGAAGGACTCGGGGATTCCTGCCTCAGGGATATTTTCACCCTTAATGATGGCCTCGTAAGTCTTAACACGTCCCACAACATCATCCGACTTGACGGTAAGTATTTCCTGAAGAGTATATGAAGCGCCATATGCCTCCAGAGCCCAAACTTCCATCTCACCGAAACGCTGTCCGCCGAACTGGGCCTTACCGCCTAACGGCTGCTGTGTTACCAGTGAGTACGGTCCCGTTGAACGTGCATGGATCTTATCATCAACCAGATGATGGAGCTTAAGGTAATGCATGTGGCCTATTGTTACCGGATTATCGAAATATTCTCCGGTACGTCCGTCACGCAGGCGCACCTTACCGTCACGGCTTATCGTAACGCCCTTCCATACTGCCCTGTGATCCCTGTTCTCCGACAGGTAATCCATAACCTCGGGCAAAAGCTCCTTCTTATGCTTCTTCTCGAATTCTTCCCATTCAAGATTAACGTAATCATTTGCAAGTTCGAGCGTATCCTGGATATCATCCTCGTTTGCTCCGTCAAATACCGGCGTTGCCACGTTGAAACCAAGAGCCTTGGCAGCTAACGACAGATGTATCTCAAGGACCTGTCCGATATTCATACGCGAAGGAACACCCAGGGGATTGAGCACGATATCGACCGGACGTCCGTTCGGCAGATACGGCATATCTTCTACCGGAAGTACACGGGAAACAACACCCTTGTTACCGTGACGGCCGGCCATCTTGTCACCGACTGAGATCTTCCTCTTCTGCGCGATATATATACGAACGGATTCATTGACTCCGGGCGGGAGCTCATCTCCGTTCTCCCTCGTAAATATCTTGGCATCCACTACGATACCGTATTCTCCGTGAGGAACCTTAAGGGATGTATCCCTTACTTCCCTCGCCTTCTCACCGAAGATCGCACGGAGCAGACGTTCTTCTGCAGTAAGTTCGGTCTCACCCTTGGGTGTTACCTTACCTACAAGGATATCACCTGCCCTTACCTCTGCACCGATCCTGATTATGCCGCGCTCATCAAGATCCTTGAGCGCATCCTCACCGACGCCGGGAACATCACGGGTTATCTCTTCGGGACCAAGCTTGGTATCCCTTGCTTCTGCTTCATGTTCTTCTATATGTACGGAAGTATAAACGTCTTCCTGAACAAGTCTCTCACTTAAAAGTACGGCATCCTCGTAGTTGTAGCCTTCCCATGTCATGAAAGCTATCAGAGGATTCTTACCGAGAGCCATCTCACCGTTGTGTGTCGAAGGACCGTCGGCTATAACCTGACCTGCCTCAACATGCTCACCCTTTTCAACTATAGGCTTCTGATTGTAGCAGTTGCTCTGGTTCGAGCGCATGAACTTGGTAAGATGATAAGTCTCCTTCGTACCGTCATCATAGGTCATCTGGATCTCATCAGATACCGCACGGTCGATGGTGCCCGACTTCTTTGCCAGGACACATACACCCGAGTCAACAGCGGCCTTGGGCTCCATTCCGGTACCTACAACAGGCTCTTCCGTCATAAGGAGCGGAACTGCCTGACGCTGCATGTTCGAACCCATCAGTGCACGGTTCGCATCATCATTCTCAAGGAAAGGAATGAGCGCCGTAGCGACCGAGAACACCATCTTGGGTGATACGTCCATATACTCAAACATGGACTTGTCATATTCCTGTGTTTCATCTCTGTAACGGCCCGATACCGAATTCCTTATAAAGTGGCCCTTCTCATCGAGAGGCTCATTAGCCTGTGCCACATGATAATTATCTTCTTCGTCGGCCGTCATATATACAACCTCGTCCGTAACAACCGGATTTTCGGGATCGGACTGGTCTATCTTCCTGTAGGGTGCCTCAACAAAGCCGTACTCATTTATGCGCGCATAGCATGCAAGTGAGTTGATAAGACCGATGTTGGGACCTTCGGGTGTCTCAATGGGGCACATCCTGCCGTAATGAGAATAGTGAACGTCGCGGACCTCGAATCCGGCACGGTCTCTTGACAGACCGCCGGGACCAAGGGCGGACAGACGTCTCTTGTGTGTCAGCTCACCAAGAGGATTGTTCTGATCCATGAACTGTGACAGCTGCGATGAACCGAAGAATTCCTTGACTGCCGCGGTAACGGGCTTGATATTTATGAGCTGCTGGGGTGATATACCCTCAAGATCCTGAGTGGTCATCCTCTCGCGGACTACCCTCTCAAGTCTTGAAAGACCTATCCTGTACTGGTTCTGGAGAAGTTCTCCGACTGCCCTGATACGACGGTTGCCCAGATGATCGATATCATCATCATTTCCGATGCCGTATTCAAGATGCATATTATAGTTAATGGTAGCAAGGATATCTTCCTTGGTTATATGCTTGGGAATAAGCTCATGGACATTGCGCTGTATAGCTTCGCCAAGCGCCTCGGCGTCTTCCGAATACTCATCAAGTATCTGCCTGAGTACCGGGTAATATACATGTTCTGTGATGCCCAGATCCTTGGGGTTGCATTCCACAAAGCTTGTTATGTCAACCATCATGTTGGAGAGCACCTTAACGTTCCTCTCCTCTGTCTGGATATATACGGAAGGTACCGCTGCATTCTGGATCCTGTCCGCAAGTTCAACATTAACCTTGGTTCCTGCCTCGGCTAAGATCTCACCGGTATTTACATCAACCACATCCTCGGCAAGGATATGATCCCTGATGCGGTTTCTGAAAGCGAGCTTCTTATTGAACTTATAACGTCCTACCTTGGCAAGATCATATCTCCTTGCGTCAAAGAGCATGGAGTTTATGAGACTCTCGGCACTCTCTACCGCAAGAGGCTCGCCGGGACGTATTTTTCTGTATAATTCAAGAAGACCTTCCTGATAATTCGTTGCCGAATCCTTAGCCAGTGAAGCAAGTATCTTGGGTTCGTCACCGAATAACTCAAGAATCTCTTCATTTGTTCCTATACCGAGTGAACGTATAAGAACGGTGACCGGAACCTTCCTGTTCCTGTCAACACGCGCAAAGAACACATCATTGGAATCTGTTTCATATTCCAACCATGCGCCTCTGTTGGGGATAACTGTCGATGAAAATAGTTTCTTGCCGAATTTATCATGACTTATAGCAAAATAAATACCCGGCGAACGTACAAGCTGGCTGACGATAACACGCTCAGCTCCGTTTATGACGAAGGTACCTGTCTCGGTCATAAGCGGAAGATCACCCATGAAGATCTCATGCTCGATGATCTTGTCGTCCTGCTTGTTGTAAAGTCTTACCCTGACCTTAAGGGGAGCAGCGTATGTAGCATCTCTCTCCTTGCATTCCTCGATCGAATACTTTACATCATCCTCGCATAATACGAAATCAACGAATTCGAGGCTGAGATGATCGCTGTAATCAGTGATCGGAGAAATGTCGTCGAAGACTTCCTTAAGTCCCTCTTCAAGGAACCAACGGTATGAATCCTTCTGAACCTCGATAAGATTGGGCATATCAAGGACTTCCTTACGCTTGGAATAGCTCATACGGAAAGTCTTGCCCGCCTTTACCGGACGTATCCTGTTCTTTTCCATTGACGTATTCACCCCATTTTATTTTAGTCGTATATTGAAAAACCGCGTCTCTTCAAGCCGTTTCAGCATTTTCGGGCTTTCGGGCATAGATAAAGAGCCCATGATTCCACAATAACGCATTATCCATAGTATCACAGACTCTTTATTCAAGTCAAGAACAAATTTCGTTCTTTTTATTAAATTTTCTAAAGTGCAAATGAATTACTTAAGAGTAACCTTTGCGCCCTCAGCTTCAAGCTTAGCCTTGATGTCCTCAGCTTCTTCCTTGGAAGCCTGCTCCTTAACCATCTTGGGAGCTCCGTCAACAAGATCCTTAGCTTCCTTAAGTCCGAGACCTGTAGCCTCACGAACAACCTTGATAACCTTAACCTTGTTAGGACCAACCTCTGTAAGTTCTACATCGAACTCGGTCTTCTCTTCTGCTGCTGCGCCTGCGTCACCGCCTGCTGCCGCTGCAACTACAACACCTGCTGCTGCAGATACGCCGAACTCCTCTTCACAAGCCTTAACGAGATCGTTAAGCTCAAGTACGGTTAACTCTTTAATAGCATCAATGATTTCTGCTGTTGATAATTTAGCCATCTTATTTTCCTCCGTTATAATATACTAATTTCACTAATCCTTGCCTACACCATCAAGCAAGCTTGATGTGTTGTCAGGCTTCTGACCCTGATGTCTCAGCATCAGCTGCAGGTGCTTCCTCTGCGGGAGCCTCAGCTGCGGGGGCTTCTTCTGCAGGAGCTGCCTCTGCCGCGGGTGCTTCCTCTGCGGGAGCTTCTTCCTTGGCAGGTGCTTCGCACTCAGATGCGCCACCTTTCTCAGCCAGCTGATTCATAACGCGTGCAAAGTTTGCAATAGGTGACTGTATAGAACCAAGCAGCTTCGACAGAAGCTCTTCCCTTGAAGGAATGGTCGCTATAGCACCGATGCCCTTAGCGTCATAGAAAACACCTTCCACAACACCGCCCTTGAGCTCAAGTGCGGGAGCGGTCTTGGCGAACTTCGCAAGTACTCTTGCGGGAGCCGTTGCATCTTCCTTGGATATCGCAGCTGCGCTGGGACCTTCAAGAAGGGGTGCAAGAGACTCGAAATCGGTACCCTTGAATGCAAAGTTCATCATCGTGTTCTTGTAAACCTTATAGGTGATGCCCGCTTCCCTTAACTGCTTACGCAGCTGTGTATCCTGCTCAACAGTAAGGCCGCGGTAGTCAACAAGTACTACTGACTGTGCGCCGTTGATATTCTCGGCGATCTCATCAACTATGGGTTTCTTAAGTTCAACCTTAGCCATTTTCCTACCTCCTATATTATTCTTATACCGAAACAAGGAAGAAATCCTGCCGGATTTCTTTGATGCCTCAAAGCCGGCGGGCTCCCTCGACCTAAAGGTCGGGGGCAATAAAAAACCTCTTCCCGAAGAACGGAAAGAGGCTATATATCCATAACTCTCTGATTCTCCTCGGCAGGCGAACTTACGTTACTTACGCTACTTGGTGACTCGCCATTTATATCGCCTGTCGGCGATGGGCTCGTCATGCAGTAAGGAAGCTTCCCTCCTTACAGCAAATTCGCACCTGCTGTCTTCGGCATGGTCTGACGACCTTAAATAAAATATCATTTTGTCCTTCCCTTGTCAAGAAGTTTTTGCGGCCGCACGGACGCTTTTTTACCGAAACGAAACGGGAAACCGTCCCCTTGTTTCATACCATGGCAAAATATTCGCGTCCCTCTATGATCCCGTCGGTTATGCATATCGCAACTTCCTTCGTCTCGCCGGGCTTAAGAGATACTTTTTCAAAACCGGCAAGAACCTTAACGGGTTCATCCTGCTTTCCTTTCATATATACAAGCACCGAAACTTTTCCTTCCCTGCTGCCCGTATTTTTTACCGTGCAGACATAGGCATCGACTTCCTTATCAAGCTTCCCTCCGCCGAGTTCAAATGTCGTATACGACAGACCGTAACCGAACGGGAACTGTGGCGTCACACCGAATCTGTCGGTATATCTGTAGCCGACATAGATGCCGTCCTTATACTCAACGCGTCCTGTCGTACCGTATTCTCCGATCGCATGGGCGCCGCATTCGGACAGGTCGTGGTAAAATGTCTC
>ONRZ01000004.1 GCA_900320345.1 uncultured Lachnospiraceae bacterium
TCATGGTCGATATTAAGCTTATCACTTCTCCATTTTACAAAGCTGTAAAGTGAACGGTGGGACTGCACAACACCCTTCGGTTCACCTGTGGAACCTGAAGTGTAGATCATATATGCCCTGTCATCGGAAGTTACAGTAGGCAGACCGATTTTCCTGCTTTCCTCTTCTTTGATATCATATTGTTTAAGCGCACTTTTGATCGTCTCAAGATCAAGAACAATGCTGCACCCGGCATCTTTTAACATGAAATCGATACGATCTTTCGGAAGATCCGGATCCACCGGAACGAAGGCTGCTCCGGCCTTATTTATGCCCAGGATTGCGATCACATATTCTTTAACCCTTGGCATTTTTACCGCAACAAAGGAGCCTCTTTCCACTTTCCTGTAAAGAAGATAAGAAGCCACTGCATCAGATCTTTGGTCAAGCTCCCTATAGGTTAGTTTTCCTTTATCGTCTGTTACCGCATCGCAGGATGGGTATTTTTCTGCGCTGTCTTTAAACATATCAAGCCAGGTTCCAAAAGACTTGACAGGAAGAGCTTCTCCCCTTGAAAGCTTAAGGATCCTTGCGATATCTTCCTCTGACGATCTCTTGAGTTTTACTACAGGGAGATCAGGTGAATTGACTATCTCTTTTGCAAAATTCTCAAACAGTTTAAGAACCATCTGTATTTGCCCGCCCGTAAAGGCACTTCTGTCAAAGGCAAGCTTTAAGACAAGCTGACCGGCATCATCAATATATGTAAGTGGATCTACTCTGCCAAATACCTCTTCCTTTATCAGGAACGGACGCATGACAAACGGAAGAGGATCCTTATCTATGTTCCCTGCTCCCCCCATTTCAATAAGTCCGCTGTTATAATTCTCAAAGGCAAGTACAGAGCCTGACAGAGCAGAGCCCGATACATTTTTCTGAATGTCTGTAAGTGGACAAAAATCCCATTCCGAAGAGGCGTCAGACTGCTTTCTGAGTTCGGAGAGCATCTGCCTTGCGCTGATAGTCTTACCGGCGCTGACGCGTACCGGCACAGAGTTTATGAAAAGACCTACTACCTTTTCGGAGTTTTCTGTATAGTCTCTTCCCGATACCACCTTGCAAAATACAACATCCCTTGAGTTATTACAGGTTTGGAGCACAAGCCCCCACAAAAGTTCCACTGCATTGCTGACAGTGGCCTTTTGCTGTCTGCAAAGGTCCAGAATGGCCCCGGTGGTCTTTTCATCAACTGCTACAGACATGGTGTCTTCATCGCACCGGTTTTCTTCGCTAACCGGGCCAAATGACCTTATTTCACCGCTTCCGTCATAGTCTTTTAAAAACTCATCCCAGTATAAAAGCCCTCTCCTTTTGTCCCGCAAAAGAGTATCCCGGATCGCCCTCTCATAATACCCGTCAAGATTCTCCTCATCATTTGTAAATGCATCATTACCACTCATCTCCCCGATAATGAACCGGTAGAGATCACTCATATAGATGGAATTGCACCAGCCATCAACCAACATATGATGCACAAGGATAAAAAGATAACAGGAGCTTTCACCTGTTTTTGCCAGTACAACTCTAAAGTTAGGCTCTCTTTGAAGATCCTTAAAGCCATGAAGCAGCTCAATGCGGAGCTTCTTTGCCGCTTCGCCGCAATTTTCAATCCCGGACAGATTGCTTAACTCAACGGACACTTTTCTGCTCACTATGGCCTGTCTCGGCACGGATACGCCCTCATAGATAAAGGCTGTTCTTAATACCTCATGCTTTTGTAACAGGCGATCCACAGCTCTTTGCACCACTTCCCGACTAAGCAGCGTATCAACTTCAAACACGTATCCAAGCCTGTATGCCAGACTCTCCGGCTCATTAATATGTTTAAGGAGCATGCTCTCCTGCATGGAAGTCATGGGATAGATACGCTGTATTTCCTCGTCCCGGCTATGGAAATCCCGCATCACTTCATCAAATTCTTCTATGGACCATTCTTTTTCACCCAGATCGCTTGGGGTCTTAGTGAAAGCTTTTGTCTCATCAATAAGATCACATATCAGCTTAAGCTCATCAAAAATGCCATCAATAAGCTCGTCAGCTTTTTTATCAGAACACACAGCAGTATTGTATTTAAGTCCCAGTGTAAGTTTCCCGTCAGAAACGGCGGTATCTATTGAAAGATCAGGCCCGAAGGTGTTTTTGTCCGAAACAGGATTCCCGGGAGAAAAGGCATTTGAAATCTTAAAGAAAGCATCCCCATCCTGCTCCGCATCCATTTCACCAAAGTAATTAAAGCCTATTCGAGGGCACAGGTTTAAAAGCCCTTGGAACTCTTCAGATCCATTAAGAAATCTAAGTGTATTGTAGCCGACTCCCTTTTTCGGTACCCTGTGTCTGGCCTCCTTGACGCGAATAAGATCATCCATCATATCTCCTGACAGATGTTCTGCCACCATAGGATATATAGAGGTAAACCACCCGACAGTGCGGTCAAGAGTCAGCTTTTCACCAATATCTTCCCTCCCGTGTCCTTCAAACTGTATAGTGACACCGTCCTCACCAAAGAGCCTGCAATAGCTTCGGCTCACTGCCGTAAGAAGGATATCATCCATATCAGCGTTCATCTTTCCAAGATCGGCGTGGATCAGCCGTTTTGTCTTTTCACCGTCAAGAGTTCTCCCGATACTGTGCATATTGCGGCTATAGTCGTTTTCTGTTGAAAGAGGGTACTTCTCAAGTTTTTCCTGCACAGACTTCCAATATGGGATCTCCAGAGACAGGGCGTAACTGTCCCTGTAATGCCTCATGGCATCTGCATAATCTCTGTAGGTGTTGGTTTTTTGCGGAAGCGTCGCCTCCCTGCCTTCAGCACTTAAGTTATATGCTTTTTCAAGGTCTCCTATGATTATTCGCCAGGATACCCCGTCGATTATAAGGTGATGTGCTGTCATCACAAGAAACCATCTGTTTTCCACATGGAAAAGAGCTGCTCTCATCAGGGCCTTATCCATCTGAATGCCGCTCTGGATCTTATTGCAGATGGCGGTTACTTCCTTTAAGTTGTCGCATTCATATCTCTCTACCTGTATGGTGTGATCTGTACCTCTTATTACGAGCTCACCATCAACCATTACAGCTCTGAGCATGTCATGCTGATAAGTCAGGACATCAAAACCATGCTGCAATGATCCGGGCACAGGTTCGGCTTTACATTCAAGGCAGATACTCTGATTGAAATGTGCCGGTACCGGAAGATCAAGTCCCCTGAAATACTCTGTTATGGGTGCAGCTCCCACAATGCCTTCAACAGGCTCCTGACTTATTCCCGAAAAAGCACCTTCTGCTGCCCTCTCCGCTATCCCTGCAGCAGTCTTTGCCTTCATAATGTCTGCAACACTTACCGTGATATCCTCTTCTCTTAAAAGACTGACAAGACGTATAGCCTTTATGGAATCTCCTCCGAGTTCAAAGAAATTGTCATTAAGACCAACATCCTGTGAAAGACCGAGTATTTTTCTAAGGCAGATCGTAACTGCCTTCTGGGTTCTCGTGACAGGTGGAACATACTTCGTGCTTCTGAGCAAAACGGGTTCAGGAAGAGCTCTTTTATCAATTTTCCCACTTGGAGTTGTGGGCATAACATCCAGCCTCATAAATATCCCGGGCATCATATGATCTGCAAGGTTCTCCGACATATGCTCTCTGAGGGCAGCTTCACCTATACTGTTCTCCTCTTCGGTATAGTAGAGGACGATCTTCCCCTGTTTTACCAAAACTGCTGCCTGACGGATTGACGGACAACGAAGAGCTGTGCTTTCAATCTCGCCAAATTCAACCCTGAAGCCGTTTATCTTTACCTGACTGTCTATTCTGCCCAGATACTCAAGCTGGCTGTCTTCCCCATAGCGGGCAAGATCGCCGGTATGATATAGCCTGGTGTCTTCTATCCATGGGCAGTCTCCAAATACTTCCTCTGTCTTATCCTCAAGCTTCCAATAACCGTAGCCAACCTGAGACCCCGCATAGCAAAGCTCACCCACACATCCAAAAGGAACCAGCTTTTCCCTGGTATCCACTATAAAAACAGCTCCTCCGGGCATTGGACGGCCAATGGGCACCTCCTTATAACTTCTCCCTTTTTCGAGAGTATAGGTCGCAACAATATTGGTACATTCAGTTGGCCCATATTTATTTATGATGGTGGTGTCACCGGGAGTGATCTGGCGAAGTGCTTCTCCCATCAGTGCCATATATCGCTGCGGAAGTTTATACCCGACAGCCATCAGTCTTCCGATGGAGGTCGTAAATCCTCCTCCGGTGATATGATGATCCATAAGATAGCCATATATAAGATCAAGATCACGACGCACAGACTCCGGCATAATATGTATGGACGCTCCGGCAAGAAGCGGCGGATACAGATCCTCTATATGTGAATCAAAGGAAAACGAAAAGTGATGACCTATCCTGTCAGAGCTTGTGAGCTCATTTTCTTTTTTTGCAGCCAGGGCAAAATTAAGAAGTCCCCTGTGATGAAGGATCGTCCCCTTTGGTCGCCCGGTCGATCCGGAAGTATAGATCATATAAGCAAAACCCTCAGGCTTTGCAAAAGGAAGACGGGCGGCTTCTTTCCCTGAGCTTACAGCTTCTTTTACCAGTTCCTTCGTCAGGATAACCTTGGCTTCAGAGTCCTTTAGCATAAACTCCCGGCGCTTGTCCGGATAATTGATATCAACAGGCACATAGGCAGCCCCTGCCTTATGGATACCGATCACTGCCACAACAAACTCACAGCACCTGTCCATGTAAAGAGCCACGAACTCATTTTCCGATATTCCCTTCTTAAGCAGATAAGACGCCACCGCATCCGACTCTTCATTAAGTTGACTGTAGGTAAGACTTCTCTCTTCATCTACCAGCGCTGTGTTGTCCGAAAACTTTCCGACAGACTCCTTGAAAAGATCGATCCATGTAAGATCCTTGTCATAGGATATGGGCGGAGTCATTGATCTTTCTATGATTTCTGTTTCATACTCAGAAGGCAAAAGTCGTACTTTTGATAACACATCTTCATATGCCATATCACATATGACCTGTTTTAAAGAAACCGCGAGCAGCTCCATGTCTCTTTTACCATAGCGCTTTCCGTCATACTCAATACGGATCTCATAGCTGTCATCTATAGGATAGGCAGTGATCGTAAGCGGAAACTTCAAGGTATCAAGTTTAAGCTCTATAACCTCTGCGCCCTCTACTTCACCGCCTTCATAGAGACCTCCCTGATACACAAAAAGTATCTCTCCGTGTAATCCCGTCTCTTCCACCAGTTTTGTGTACGGGTATATTTCTCTTCTATAGGTATTCTGCAGTTGATCGGAAAAAAGGGCTACAAACTCTTTCACTTCATCACTGCCTTTTCCGGAGCCCGGCAGATGACATACCACGGGAACGGTCTTTACAAACATTCCGATGCTGTGATCAAGTTCCGGCATACCTCTTCTGCCATTGGTGATGGTGAGGTAAACCGGGTTATCCTCCCTGATAAACCTTCCCATGGTCTCTCCAAAAGCTGCGTGAATAAAGCTTCCTGAAGTTACCTCATATCTTCGGGCCGCTCCGTCTATAACTGCCGCATCTACTTTGATCGAAACCTCCCCCTGTTCAGTCCCATCGGGGATGGCAGAATTCGGGTAGGACATGACATGATGATCTGACAAAAGTTCATTAAAATACGCTCCGGCCTCTTCATAGGCCCCGGCCTCCTGCTGCTCCTTCTCATAAAGAGCAAAGTCATAGGCCGTGATCTTTTCGCGTTCTACGGGCTGTCCTTCATATGATTTAAGAACATCACTCATAAAGATGCCGGAAGACAGACCGTCAAAGATGATGTGATGAACATCCATAAACATCCAGGTCTGCCCCTCATACTTAAACAACCGGAATCTGTACAGCCTGTCCTTATTAAGATCAAAAGGTCTTACAAGCTTCTGAAAAAATGCTTCATCAGGAAGATCCGTAAGCTCTGTGATCGGGATGTCGATGTCGGTCACATCCCCGGGAAGCTGCACTACCTGTCCGTCTCGTATCTCAAAATTGGTGTTCATGCATGGATGGGCCAGAATTGTCTTTTGAATAGCCCCGGCAAAGACCTTGGCATCAACATCCGTAAGGCAGAAAGCTGTGGGGATATTGTACTGTGTGGTGTCGCGGTTCATTTCCCAGTCCAGATACACACCGATCTGATTCTGACTGGCAGGATATACACTGCGCTTCTCATAGGAATGTACCCCTGTCTTTGTGATATCCTGCTCCTTTGCTCCCTCCTCTATCCTCTTTGCAATGTTTCTGATAAACGGCTCCTTCATGAGATCGGTTACACTTACCGAGGCATTGAATCTGCTCTGTATCAATCCGCTAAGCCTCATGATGCCCAGTGATGTCACAAAATCATCATAGTTTAGCTGCTTACGGACAATATCATAGAGCTCCTGTTCCACCTCTCCTTCGGGAGGAATGATCTCATCCTTAGCCACTTCCACCCTTGGAAGCGACTTTTTATCTATCTTGCCACTGGGCGTAAGAGGCATGACCGAAAGCTGCATATAGGCATCCGGAACCATGTACTCGGCTAGATTCATGGCAAGGTAGTCCCTGAGTCTCTGAGTGTCAATAGTTTCATCTGCGGTGTAATACAGACACAGGTGGTCCTCTCTCACAAGTGCCACCACCTGTTTCATACCCTTATAGGAGATGGCATTACTCTCAACTTCCCCAAGTTCAATACGAAAGCCCCTAAGCTTAACCTGGAAGTCAAGACGTCCCATATATTCCACTTCTCCGTCCTCGTTATAACGTCCAAGGTCTCTTGTGTGATACATGGTCATACCCGGAACATAGGGGCAATCCGTAAACACTGCTCTGTTAAGATCGTCCCTGTTCCAGTAGCCGTTTCCGACATTTCTGCCGGCGTAGCATATCTCTCCCGGTACGCCCTTTGGAAGAAGATTTCCGTACTGATCCAGTATAAAGGCGTAGCAGTTCTCTAACGGTCTGCCTATCGGAACAGACTCGTAGTATCTTCCCTTCTTAAGCTCATAATCGAGTACCACATCCGTTACCTCTGTGGCCCCGCAGACGTTATAAACATGGATATCACTTCCCGTGATCCCGCGAAGAGCCTCACCTCCCAAAGACACAAAGCGTAGTTTAAGATCATATTCGGTCAAAAGAAGCTGTCCCATTGAAGTCGCAAAAGCTGCTCCCGTTATCTTGTTATCATTCAGGAATTCATAGATGAGCGAAGGCTCCCTGACAATACTGTCAGACATAAAATGAAGTGATGCCCCTGCTGCCAGCGCCGGATAGAAATCGCGAATATGAGAATCAAAAGAAAAGGTGATGTGGTGGCTTAGTCTGTCCTTTTCCGTAACGCCAAAGCGTCGGATATAGATCTGAGTATAGTTCATAAGGGCGCTTTGAGGGATCATTGCACCCTTGGGCTTCCCTGTGGAACCGGACGTGTATATCATATATGCCAGATGTTCCGGCTTTGTTATATGAACAGGAGACGGATCGGGGAAAAGCAAAGCGCACTTAAGCACAAGCTCACGATCAAGAACCAGCTTGGATGCACAGTCCGATTCCATGAAGGCAATACGATCCTTCGGATAGTCCGGATCTATCGGGACATAGCATGCACCGGCTTTATGAACACCAATGACAGCCGCCGCAAACTCCTTGTGACGATGCATTTTGATGACTACAAAATCGTCCGGATTTACTTCCTGCTGTAACAGATATCGGGCAACAGAGTCCGACAACCTGTCAAGCTCACCATAGGAAAGACTCCCCTCCTCATCGGTCACAGCCACATGATCAGGCTGAGTCTGCACTCTGTCAAGAAACATATCGATCCAGGTTTTTCCGGTATCATATAAGAGTTCCGGACCTGTGGACATTTCCAAAACTCTGGCCTTCATACTCTCACTGACCCTGTTAAGAGTCACCAATGCTCTGTCAGGATAGGTGCAGATGCCACGGACAAAAGTCTCAAAGAGATTCAGTATCCCCCGGATCTGGGATTCCTTGTATTTCTTTTTGTCAAAGCGGAGATTTATATGAAGACGGTCATTGTTTAAAAAGACAACAGGCGTAAGATCGTCAAAGCTCTCTTCCTTTAAGACCGCGCTCTTGATCCTGAAGGATCGTTTCTTTTGCGGTGATGCGGTCTCACCTGCTCCGCTGCCAAAGTTCTGAAAGGACATTACAGTTTGAAACAGATTGCTTCCAAGCGGAGTCTGTGCCTGTATCTCGGAAAGGGCACAGTAATCATATTCAGAACTCTTTACACTTTGTTCCTGAAGCTCGTGCAGCATCTGTCTGGCAGTGCTTTTATCTGTAATAGTCATTCGGACAGGCACTGTATTGATAAACAGCCCTATTGTACTGTTAACATCTCTGGTTGTATTGTCACGCCCGGACACCACCTTGGCAAAAACAACATCCTCACTCCTTGAGTAAGTATGAAGGACCATGCCCCAGCCAAGTTGTGCGCCTATACTGACGGTCGTTTCTTCCGACTTGCACAAGCCAAGAAAAGCTGCCGTGACATCAGAGTCTATATCTGTTCCGAGTTCTGAATCTTTACTTTGCTCATCTTTGGGTACTTCGCCAAAGGATGGGATCTCCGTTCTTGTATCAAAGCCTTCCAGAAGGTCTTTCCAATACTTAAGAGCCTGCCTTTTGTCTTTGTTTCCGATCTCTCTTACTGCTGCTTCATAGGTGCCAATTCTGTTATTATCCATGCTCTGTATTCTTTCTGAAGTCTCTATCCAAGAACACCTCTTTTTGTGTTTTCCAGTACCGGTATCTCTGTTTCGTCTTTATCCATGATATGCTCGCCGCTGTACTTTTTCGTCTCACTCACAATTATCCCGTTTAAGATCAACACAGCTATAATATTTGGAATCGCCATTAAGCCGTTCATAAGATCACACAGATTCCAGACCAGTCTCATTTCCACCAGGGAACCCACAAACACGCTGATGATCCAGAGAATTTTATAGAAGATGATACTTTTTTCACCAAACAGATAAACTGCGCAGCGCTCGCCGTAGTAATACCAGCCAAGGATAGTAGAAAAAGTAAAGGTGATAAGCGCCACCATAAGGATAGGAACTCCAATATACGGGATCATTCCAAAAGCCTGACTGGTAAGGTTTGCACCATTGCCGGAAAGACCATCGACACCGGGATATTTAATGATACAGGACACAAGCACAAGTCCTGAGATCAGACAGATCACTACGGTATCCCAGAAAGTGGTAGTCATGGAAACAAGCGCCTGCCTCTTGGGATTCAGGGTCTTTGCCGCCGCAGCCACAAGGGGCGATGATCCCATACCTGACTCATTAGAGAAAAGACCTCTTGCAAAACCATAGCGACAAGCCAGGGTTACAGTACTTCCGACGAATCCACCTGCCGCTGCCTGCGCAGAAAAAGCCGACTTTACGATAATCACAACCGTTTGCCCAAGAACATCACTGTTCATCACAAGAATGATAAGGCATCCCACTATGTAAAATAATCCCATAAAGGGAACCAGCTTCGAAGCAACATTTGAGATAGACTTGATCCCTCCGATAATTGCAAGAGCTGCCAATACGCTAAGTACAACCGCTACAATGATAGGCGGGATAGTAAAATTCTCTTCCAGATTAACCACAACAGCATTGGCCTGCACCATACACCCGGTTCCAAGGGCACATACTGCAGCTAGCCCCGCAAAGATTATACCCGCCCATCTTGCGCCAAGACCACGCTCCAGGGCATACATAGCTCCGCCTATCATGGTTCCGTTTTGACTTTTCACCCTATACTTTATAGCTATCATGGTCTCAGAGTACTTGGTTGCCATACCAAATATACCGGTAAGCCACATCCACAGCACTGCTCCCGGACCGCCCATAGCGATCGCGGTACCCACTCCTATGATATTTCCCGTTCCTATGGTAGAAGACAATCCAAGGGTCAGAGCCGCAAATTGAGAAATATCCCCCTCGGCACCGGAATCTTTTTTAAGAGACATTTTTATGGCCTTAAAAATATCCTTTTGAATGAAACCGGTACGAAAAGTCATGAATATATGAGTTCCGAACAACAGGATGATCATAGGCCATCCCCATATGAAACCGTCTATTTTGCTTATAATATCTCCTATCATAATTCCACTTTTTATTGCTTAACCATATAATATTCTAAAAATAGCATATACAGAAAATAATATTATCATAAGACGGTACTGTTTTAAATATCTCTTTCAAATTTTCAATTTTGACACCACAAATGTGTTAAACCAATAAAGCCATATGTGTAAAATATTTTATTACATAAGAGTCAAATTTATTTGCGCACAAGTGTTAAATGAGTTATGATCGACCTATGGTGATTATTTATGGAAAATACAGAAAAAATATATCGTAGACGAATAACGGACTCAGCGTTAAAGCTAAAACTCGAGGCTTTTGGTGCTACTATAAAAACAGCAGGACTCCAAATTTGGAATCCTGCTTTTATATGGATATTATTTTTGCTTTATCTCATTTAAAGTTGTAATATCTCAGTTATAGTTGTCACAAAACATCACATACTCTTCCGCTCTGCTATCTCAGCCATCTTCGCATCATTAAGCCTCGTATCACCATGTACCCTGCTGTACGAGAGGTAGCCGTTCATGCCCACAGTCATCGCAATATGCAAGTGACATGTTTACGCCTTCATAGAAGCCCATCTCCATAGCACGGCGTATCAGTGTCTTTATCGCATCGAGATTATAATCGATCGGATATTTTACATACTGTATCTTACCGCCGTTACTGAGCTCCCAGAACCTGAACTCAAGATCCTGTTTCTCTATTGGTGTGATATCCTCGGTAACATGGCAGTGGAAAGAATTGGATACATATTCCCTGTCGGATACGTTCTCGACTATGCCGTATTTCTTACGGAACTGCTTAACCTGCAGTCCGCACAGGCTCTCGGCCGGAGTTCCGTAGATCGCATATAAATGTCCGTCCTCTTCCTTGAACTCGTTGATCTTCTTATTGATGTAAGCAAGTACCTCGAGAGCAAATTCGCCGTCCTCGACCAGTGACTTGCCGTTATACAGTTCCTGAAGCTCATTAAATGCCGTTATACCAAAAGAAGCGGTCGCCGCCTTAAGAAGAGGCTTTATCTTATCGGTGAGCTTAAGATGTCCGCCGTAGAACCCGCCCTCACAGTATGCCAGAGGATTGGTCGATGCGCGCATCTCACCAAGATAAGCATAAGTCCTCTTATGGAGTCCCCTTATAAGATTGAGGTAGTAGTCAAGGACTTCATAGAAGTCGCGGCTCTCCTGCCTTGACTTTGCCAGGATCATGGGCAGATGTAGTGAAACCGCACCTATATTGAACCTGCCGACAAATACAGGTACATCCTGATCATCCGCGGGATGCATTCCGCCCCTTTCATACCAGGGTGACAGGAAGGCTCTGCATCCCATGGGGGATATTATCTTACCGTACTGCTTATACATGCTCGCGATATAGCCCTTGCCGGTAAGACTTAACCAGTCGGGATACATAGTCTCAAGCTCCTTGCCCGGGCCGTGAAGATTCTCATCATATAAAAATACGATCTTGGGGAAGAGTACCGGCTTCTTGCACTCGGCCTTACCCTGACCCTTTCGTCTTACGTTCAGCATCGTAATGGTGGCAAGCTTGGCAAAACGTCCGGTCCCCGTACCAGCTGTAACGGTTATGAACGGATAATCGCCTCTCGAGCTTGCAACGGTATTGAACTTATATTCCCAGCCCTGGAAGCCCTGCTCAAAGTCGCGCTCAACGTCCTTATAGGCAACTTCCTCGGCTTTCTTCTCATCTATACCGAGTTCAGTATATTTCTTAATGTACTTCTTATAGGACTTTTCTGCGTAGGGCTCAAGGATAAGATCCACAGAGGGAACCGTAAATCCTCCGTACTGCTGTGATGCCGCCGATAATACGATATCTCCTATAACATCAAAACAGGTATCCAGAGCCTTGGGTTCATTGTACCAGATATTACCCATTTCAAAGCCACCCTTAAGTACCGTGGCAACATCAAACAGGCAGCAGTTCATCGTGTCCCTTCTTGCCGACATATCATGGACATAGATGTATCCGTCACGGCAGGCCTGTATCTCCTCCGTGGTCATGAAGAACTTCTGATACAGTTCCTTATTAAGCTGATTGAAAATGAGGCTCCTCTTGGTCGATACAAGGGCCGAATCCGTGTTGGCATTCTCCTTATCGCCCACATACATGATCGACTGGCTCTTCTTATATACGTCATCGAGCATCCTGACGAAATCCTGCTTGTAATTCCTGTAGTCCCTGTAGGACTTCGCTACTATAGGCTTGACTTCTTCAAGCGCACTCTCAACGATGTTATGCATAACGGGGATCGGTATCTCGTCAACATCGAGTTCATCCACACGGTCAACTACCTTCTGGCAGATGAATTCCTTCTCCTCCTCCGTAAACTTGGTAAGAGCCCTGTAAGCCGATTTCCCTACGGCATCTATGACCTTCTGGACATTAAATGCCTCCCTGGTCCCGTCCTTCTTGATCATCCTTACGTCGCGCTTAGGCATATATCTCTCGGAATAATTCTTAGCTTCTTCCTTTACTTCTTCTGCTCCCATGACAGCCTCCGTCCAAAATCAATATGTTGTGCCAAAGACCGGTGTTTATCTCAACATCTTGTGCACAATTACAACTATACCAATCCATGAAACATAAGTCAACCACAACTGAAACAAACCCTGATTTAATATGCCGCCAGATTCTCCTTAAGAAAATCCTTCATCCCGTTCACGGCAGTCTGCGGACTTACAAGCCTGATCCCCGGTCCCACCGATGCTATCCATCCGTAGAACTGCCCGCTCAGAACTACTTCCGTGTGTACCGTCACTTCATCCGATCCGGTCCCCGTGATCTTAATATCCTGTCCGAACCTGTCTATAAGTATCCCGATCTTATCCTTGGGGCATTTAAGGCCGATCTTTGTAAGTTCACCGCCGAACATACCGAACATCCTGCCCGAATATGCACTCAGATCGATCTTTTCCGCAGGCTTATCCTGTTTCTCATCCGAAACAAAGATATCCTTCATCTTGTCGACACGGTAATGCTTCACCATCCCGGCTTCCTTATCGTAAGCCACGAGATAATAATATTCATCATCCCATATGAGCGTCACGGGGCTGACTTCATAGATCCCGCCGTCCTTTCTGGGAACAAGCTTTATATCCGTTGTCCACTCACAGTACTTAAATCCTATCTTCTTCCTGGCACGTATGGCCGAGTTTATCATATCCACCGTATAAAGTATGCTCTCATTCTGTCCCTTTATCCTGTTTATGCTGTAGAGCTGGCGTTTAAGATCATCGGCATCATATTCATCAGCAAAGGAACTCAGTTTTTTTACAAGCTGCTCCGATCTTTTCCTGGATATGAACCTTGAAGACATGACTGCATCCACAAGCAGCTTGAGTTCTGCAAGTTCAAACTCTCTGCTTCCCATGAAAAATCCGCCGTCACGGCCGGTTATCTTCATTATGTCAAGTCCGTATTCGGCAAGCATCTCTATGTCACTGTATATACTCTTGCGCTCAGCCTCTATTCCGTATTCACCCAGTATATCGGCTATCTCATTGGCACTCATAGGATGCTCTTCGTCCGTATATTTATACAGGATATCCTTAAGATACAGTATTTTCAGCTTCTGATTATATGATTTCGGCATGTCTTGTCCTCCTGTGTGATCGGTTGCATATATACCCGTTCAATTTTAACATTATATTGAAAAAAAATCTATACCGGACACAAGATATAGTGTATACTGTCTGATATAATAATCCGCAAGGTGAAGGTCATGAGTGAAGCAGGTGTTTTTAAGGCGGTTAAAAAGAACGGTTCCAAGTACTACCGTGCCTCGATAACTTACAGGAACAAACATATAAGTCTGGGCAGTTACGAAGATGAAGACACTGCCACAAAAGCATATTCATTTGCCCGTTCCCTTATAAAGGGCACGCAGACCATAGAGGATTACAGTTCTTCCTGTCCGCTCTCTTTTGAAAAATACGTCGTGCTCGTAAATTTCAGGGATAACCGGGTGTACATCAGAAACCCTATCTATCTCGGGAAGCATTTCTTCCAGTATTATCTTACCAGGGACAAGGTGTATAAGTTTGATATAGAGGATCTGTTCTACTATTCCGAACATAAGATCTCAAGCCGCGGAGGGCATCTGTTCGTTGCCGACTACGGCATGCAGGTTAATCTCCATTCACGCTATGGCATTAAGAAGCATGCGGTACTCAACCGTGATTACAGGTTCATCAACAATGACAGATATGATTTCAGATACGAAAATATCGAGGTGATCAACCGCTATCATGGTGTAAGGAAGCGCGTCCTTAAAACAGGACGGGTAAAATACCGTGTTGTTATCCTCATTAACGGGAATTATACCGTAGGCGTATATCCTACGGAGGAGATGGCAGCAGTCGCATACAACAAGGCTGTCGACATCGTAAAACGCAAATATCCCGAGAGGAAATACGAACAGAACTATGTCGATTCGCTGTCTCCTTCGGGATATGCGGATCTGTATACATCAATACAGATCTCACCAAAGCTGCTTGAGCTCTGATGATCATTTTTCCTTATAATTCACAAAACTTATGTTTATATCCACCTCTCCGGGGATGCCGTCAACACTCCCTTTTTTGGTATATTGCCACATATTGAACTCATAGGGATAATCGGTCCCGACTTCCGGCCTGTAATCGTCACTCAGCCATACATCATAATCCTTAAGCTTATCGGGGAGCATACCGGCTATCAGCATGTCCCTCGTTGCGTATATCATGGGTTTATACCCGAATGCCTTTACCGTCTCGCAGTATTTTACGGCCAGATCTGTACGTTCCTCGGCTGTAAGGTCATCGGTCCTTGCCCTGTCATTTTCTATCCACTCGACATCTATGGCTACAGGATAGGTTGCTCCGTAATTCATAAGCGCACCCACGGTGAAATTGGCTTCCTCGACCGCTTCCTCCTCGGTAGTCGCCTGCGAGAAGAAATATGCCCCGGTCTCAAGCCCTGCCGCGCGGGCTCCCATTATATTGGTCACGAAATTATCATCAAGCATGAGCTGGGCACTCCCGTATCCTCTTGCTCCAACCCTTATCATGGCAAAATCTATACCGGCCGCCTTGACCTTGGCCCAGTCGATGGTACCCTGGTATTTGGATACGTCAACCCCTCTCTTGCTCGTGATGGCCCTGTCCTTATATTCGAGTTTATCTTCATCCATGTTAAGATTGGCTTTAAGATCATAATTGTTCTTGTTAAGATCTTCTATTATGTCATACCATGTCTCTTCCTTACCCTTTGCCCTGGCCTTTATATGCTTGCCGTCGTCTTCGTCATCCTTCTCCTCATCACCGGGCATTATCGGATCCTCATTATCATTTTTGATATTGTTAAAGGAAAGAGGTTTATACGGCTTATCAACCTCTTCCGGCCTGTCCTTTCTATCCACAAGGTCATCATTGTTCGCAGATACCGAAGGCTCGTCGTCTTCATCCTTTTCGTACATGTCCCAGAAATCCAGGTCCTCGCTTCTTACATTGCTCTCTCCGATACCTAAGGCTTCATCCTCTGCCCTTTGCTCCTCAAGTGCCAGCATCTGTTCCTGCTTTTCCTTTTCAAGAGCGCGCTTCCTCTCCTGCTTCTCCCTGGTATTAAAATAAATAACGGTAAGAAAAAGAAGCATTACCAGCGAAGCCGCCGTCACAAAATAGACGACCATCTTCTTGTAAGCCCGTTTATCTTCCCTGTCCTGATCTTCAAAAAAACCTGCCATAGCCAAAACCCCTTGATAACTATTCAGTCTGTTATTATTGATTATATCATGATACTATATTTTTATGAAGATTATTACCGGACACAAATCGATCCTTAGTTTCTTTCTGGTGCTGTCACTGTTCCTGCAGGGCTGCCGGGTAAATACCGGTGCAAAAAGCATAACCCGCTCCGGCTTTTTCTTTGATACCCTTGTGAACATAACCATATATGATACGGATGATGAAACGCTGCTGGACGAGTGTTTTGATCTTTGTAATGATTACGAACACATGTTATCAATCACCCTTCCGGGAAGCGACATATCCCGAATAAATGCCGCAGGTACCGAAGCTGTCACTGTTTCATCCGATACAGCCATTCTTATATCGGAAGCCGGAAGATACTTCGACTTATCAAAAGGAAAGCTCGATATCACCATCGCTCCCCTGTCCATGTTATGGACCGAGGCACGAAACGATAAGATCCCTCCTTCCGACTCCGGGATAAGCGCCCTCCTGCCTCATATCGGTTTTGATAAAATAACACTCGATCTGAATGATTCCGCTGTCAGTAAATCCGATCCCCGGACCATGCTTGATACCGGTGCGCTTGCCAAGGGCTATATCGCGGACAGATTAAAGGAACATCTTGTAAGAAGAGGTGTCCGTTCCGCAATCATATCGCTTGGAGGTAATATTACCACGATCGGCACAAAACCCGACGGATCACCCTTTAAGATAGGCATCCGCAAGCCTTTCGGACAGGCGGAAGAAGCTGCGGCCGCTCTTAATATCAATGACCTTTCGGTGGTAACATCCGGTATTTATGAACGCTGCTTTACATTCGATAACAGGCTTTATCATCATATCCTCGATCCTTCCACAGGGTACCCTGAAGATACCGATCTGTACAGCGCAACGATAATATGTCCGTCTTCGCTCGACGGCGATGCCCTCTCAACCATCTGCCTCCTGTACGGCCTTGAAGATGCCGAGGAACTTATAAATAACACCCCCGGAACAGAAGCGGTCTTCATCACAAGGGATAACCGCCTCCACTATACCGGAGGTGCAAAAGTCTATATGAATAACTGATGTTATAATGCCGATATCGCTTTCTTTGGACACTTCTTGGCACACAGACCGCAGCCCACACATTTTTCCTGATCGATATGCGCAAGTGAATTCTCCACGGTAATGGCTTCCTTGGGACATTCCTTTGCACACAGACCGCAGCCTATACACCCTGTCTTACATACCTTCATCACCAACGGACCTTTGTCCCTGTTGGCACATTCCACAACATATTTTGCCTTATACGGAATGAGTTCGATAAGATGCTTGGGACAGGCCTCTATACATTTACCGCAGGCCCTGCATTTATCCTTATCTATCACAGCAATGCCGTCGACTATGCTGATGGCGCCGAACTCGCATGCGTTCATGCAGGTGCCAAAGCCCATACATCCGAAATCACAGCTCTTCGGGCCGCCCGAAGGTACAAAATTCGCCATCCTGCAGTCCTTTACTCCCTCATAATTATAATTGCTGAAGGTCTGTTCACAGGTCCCCTTGCATTTTACATGCGCGACCATCTTATCGGATGCTTCCGCTTCAACTCCCATGATCCCCGCAATGACCTTCGCAACAGGCTCTCCTCCGACAGGACAACCCGATACCGGTGCACTGCCGCCTGCTATCGCCTCGGCAAGTCCCGAGCAGCCTGCATAGCCGCAGCCTCCGCAGTTATTTCCGGGAAGGGCCTCTGTTATCTCATCCACCAATGGATTGGTCTCGACCCTGAAACAGTTGCCTGCCACACTTAAAAAGATCCCTATGAACAATCCTACTCCGCCTACCACGCTGACGGCTATGATAATTCCTGTAACACTCATCTATGTCACCTCTACCTTAATGTACTCACACTTATTTAAGACCGGAAAAACCGAAGAAGGCTATCGCCATAAGTCCTGCTGTAACAAGAACTATCGGAGTCCCCTTAAATGCCTTCGGTACGTTGTTGTATTCTATCTTCTCCCTCAAGCCCGCCATTATCACTATAGCCACAAGAAAGCCTACGGATACGGCGAATCCGTTCACAACGCTTTCAAGGATATTATAGGAATTCTGTACATTTTTAAGCGCAACTCCGAGCACCGCACAGTTGGTGGTTATAAGGGGAAGGTATACCCCGAGCGCATTATACAGTGATTTGATCTTCTTCTTAAGGAACATCTCAACAAACTGGACCAGCGCAGCTATGACCAGTATGAACACTATCGTCTGTAAATAGGTGATATCAAACGGTACCAGCAAAAACTTGTATATGAGTGATGTCACGGCTGATGCAAGTGTTATTACAAAAACCACTGCCGATCCCATCCCGGCTGCCGTCTTAACCTTCCTTGATACTCCGAGGAAGGGGCAGATACCGAGGAACTGGCTTAATACTACGTTATTTATAAAAGCCGAGCCTATCGCTATCGCTAACAGTTTACCCATTATTCTGACTCCTTCCTATACAGCTTTTATTGGGACATCCGGCACACAACTGATCGCAATCGGCTGTGGGACCGTCTGCCTTCCCGGAACGCGACTTTATCTTATTCATAGTTGCGGTAAGGACAGCAAGTACGAAGAACGCTCCCGGTGCGAGTATAAAGATCGTAAGCGTATCCATGCTCGCCGGAAGAAAACGGTAACCGAATACGGATCCCGCACCCAGTATCTCCCTTACGATACCTATGAGCGTAAGTCCCAGTGTAAAGCCAAGTCCCATTCCCAGTCCGTCAAAGATCGACGGTATGACCGGATTCTTGGAAGCATATGCTTCCGCTCTTCCGAGTATGATACAGTTAACGACTATCAGTGGGATATATATACCGAGAGCCGAATAAAGCGACGGTATATATGCTTCCAAAAGAAGCTGTACTATGGTCACGAAAGAAGCGATGATAACAATGAATGCAGGTATCCTGACACTGTCGGGGATCACCTTTCGTAACATGGCGATAAGAAGATTGGACATTACCAGAACAACCGTCGTCGTAAGCCCCATCCCCACGCCGTTTATCGCGCTTGTTGTTACCGCAAGCGTCGGACACATACCGAGCATCAGTACCAGCGTCGGATTTTCCTTAATGATACCGTTATATAATCTCTCTCCTGCCTTATTCATCTGCACCTCCCGCCAGACTTCCGACATATTCAAGTCCGGCATTCACCGCATTCACCATTGCGTTTGTGGTTATCGTGGCTCCGCTTAACGCATCTATCTCGTAATCTGCTGCAGCCCCCGACTTGGTATATGAGAATTTCGATACGTTCTTCCCCGCAAACTGGCCCTTGAATTCGCTCGTATCTGCTTTCATGCCAAGGCCTGCAGTCTCGGATATGCTTAGTATCTCTATACCCTTAAGCATCCCGTCCTTTCCTATTCCCATCGAAACCCCAATATCTCCTCCGTAACCTTCGGCTGTTGTGACCGAAAGGACATGACCGAGTGCATTTCCCGAAGGATCGACCGCAACAAGGCATTCATCGATCGTTTCATCGGGATAACCTGCGGAGCTAAGTACGCTCTTTGCCGCGCCAATGTCGATGCCCGGATCCTCCTTAAAATCCGCAGCTTCCGGGAAGACCTTATGGTATGCATCAAGTTTGGCCTCAAGTGTCTTGGCCGCTATCGGCTCCTTCGTAAGCTCATATACGTATCCCAACAGAGCACCTGCGATCAGGGTTATAAGGGTGAGCGTGATTATAGATTTAATGTTCTCCTTCATCAGATCTCACCGCCTTTCCCGAAGCACTTTGGCAATGTATATTTTTCAATGAGCGGAACCAGAAGGTTACAGAATATTATCGCAAAGCTCACACCTTCGGCCGAACTTGAGAAGCATCTGAAAATACCCGTCATTATACCGAGGCAGATACCGTAGACTATCTTACCCTTATCGGTTATCGGGCAGGTCGCATAGTCCGTTGCCATGAAGAAGGCTCCGAGCATGAGACCGCCTCCGGCAAGCTGTGCGGTAAGATAATTCATATCCCATCCGTGTCCCGCAAACAGACCCATGAATATGAAAAAGGTGATAAGGTATGATGCCGGGATCTTAAGATCTATGATACCGAACCCTATCATTATGCAGGCACCTGCAACTATCGCTATTACGGATGTCTCACCGACGGTACCCGCAATATTACCCAATACCATATCCCTTACATTGACACTGTTGCCTGCCTTTATAAGGGCAAGGGGTGTTGCGCTCGTCATACCGTCGTAATTGAAGTTCGTCATCCTGGCCGCAAAACATATGACCAGAAAACACCTTCCCGCCAAAGCCGGGTTCATAAAATTCTGACCCAGCCCGCCGAACAGCATCTTAACGAATACTATGGCAAATACACCGCCTATAACAGGGAGCCACCACGCTGCCGTAGGGGGCATGTTGAGCGCGAGCAGAAGTCCCGTGACTGCCGCGCTTAAGTCTCCTATCGTAACAGGCTGTTTCATGATAAGTTCATAAACAAGCTCGGTAAGGACACATGCTGCAACAGAGACAACTATAAGGATAGCGGCATTAACTCCGAAATGCCATATCCCGTAGCCCGAAGCCGGCAGAAGCGCCAACAGGACAATTCCCATGATCTTACCTGTAGTTAATCTGTCTCTGACATGGGGACCAGAGGACACATTCAATAAATCACTCACCCTGCTTCCCTCCTACTTCTTTTTCTTGTTCGCAAGTATCAGCTTGCGCATCGTTTTGATGCTCTGTGTGAGCTGACGCTTGGCCGGGCATATATAGCTGCAGCATCCGCATTCACAGCATTCCATTCCGTTATATTCAAGGAATCTCTCCACATCATTGTTCTCGGCAAAATCAGCCAGCCTGGCAGGTATCACCCTGCCCGGACATACATCCGCACATCTGCCGCAGTTAATGCAGTTTGACGGCTTGTATTTTGCAACCTCATCCTCAGTAAAACATGTTATCGCCGAAGAGGTCTTTATTATCGGAACATCCAAGTCAAACATGGCAAATCCCATCATGGGACCACCGGAGACCACCTTGGCGGGCGTTGTCTTAAATCCTCCCGATGCTTCAAGAAGCTGGCTGTAACTCGTTCCTATCGGCACAAGATAATTCTGCGGCTCCCTGATCGCATCACCCGTGACCGTTACGATACGCTCCGTAAGAGGACGTTTCTCGATTATCGCGTGATATATGGATACCACCGTATCAACATTGTTCACTATACAGCCGGCATCCGCGGGAAGCATTGACGAATTGATCGCGCGTTTCGTGGTCGCATATATGAGCTGACGTTCGGCGCCCTGAGGGTATTTGGTCTTAAGCGGCTTGACCGTTATCCTCTTCTCGTCTATAGTAAGTTCCCTTAACTTCTGTATACAGTCAGGTTTGTTATCCTCTACCGCAAGTATCCCTTCTGCGTGTTCGAACAGGCACAGGATTATCTTGAGTCCGGCAACCAGCTTCTCCGGTTCCTCGATCATCCTCCTGTAATCCGAAGTAAGATAAGGCTCACACTCGGAACAGTTGACTATGCAGTAATAGATCTTGTCGGGTTCCTTCGGAGAGAGCTTAACGTGCGTAGGGAAACCGGCGCCGCCCATTCCCACTATACCCGCAAGTGATACCGCATCAATGACATCCTGCTTGCTCATCTCGGCTATATCACCTATGGGAAGCGGTTCTGCCGCCTCAAACAAACCGTCGTTTTCGATCGTTATGGATTCTACCATATCGCCGGTCGCGACACGATGCGGTCCAATGGACTTTACCGTACCGGATACCGATGAATAGATATTTGCGGACACAAAGCCACCCGCTTCAGCTATAAGCTGTCCGGCAAGTACTCTGTCTCCCTTCTTTACAACGCTTTTGGCAGGTGCGCCGATATGCTGTGACAGCGGAAATACCATATCTCCTTCGGGTATGAAGCGCTTGATCGGCTTGTCTTTTGTAAGCTCTTTGCCTTCATACGGATGTACTCCGCCCTTAAAAGTAAAACCAGCCATTTGATCACCTCTGATAATTCAGAATAATTTACTCTATTATACTAAATTTTTCTGAATTTTGCTACTTTTTCATGCTATAATCCATATATGGCATACATCTTGCCATTTACGTGTATCTATAACTTTTTACAGGGAGAATCATGCAGTTTATAAATGAGATCTTTAAGGATATACAACCGCTCTATCCTCTTGAGCACTTTGCAAGACCTGACAGGATACTGTTCATCGATATAGAGACGACAGGCCTGTCCAGAGAATCCACAACCTTATACCTTATAGGCTGCGGATACTTTGATACCGACGGATATCACACGATACAATGGTTTGCGGACAGTCCCGATGAGGAACCTGAGATCATAACGGCTTTTGCGGATTATATAAGCGATCGTTTTACCTGCCTGATGCATTTTAACGGCAACCGCTTTGATGTTCCTTATCTTAAGCACAGAGCACTGTCACACGGAATCCCGGATCCTCTCGGATCGCTTGAAAGTATCGATATCTATGCCTTTGTAAAGCCTTACAAAAAACTGCTGGGACTCCCTTCTCTACGCCAGAGGTCGATAGAACAGTTCCTTAATATAAACAGCGATGATCCTTACACCGGTAAGGAACTGATAGGTGTCTATCACTCATATGTAAGATCTCCCTCGGACGAACTCCTTGCCCCTCTTCTGTATCATAACAGCGAGGATCTTAAGGGAATGGCATATATACTTCCCATTCTTCATTATACGAAGCTTAAGGAACTTAAGTTAAGCTATGTCTCGCATACCCTGCATTCCTTCAGTGACTATATGGGACAGGAACAATGTGAGATACTGGCAGAATACACTCATGATGCGGTCATTCCGGTAAGCTTTAATACGGGCACGGACCGTATCCGTCTGTCACTTCGAAAGAACAGGACCGCACTGCTGCGCCTTCCCGTATTCCGTGGGGAACTTAAGAAATTCTATCAGGATTACAGGGATTATTACTATCTTCCCGAAGAAGACTGCTGCATCCACCGCTCCGTTGCTTCCGGAGTTTCAAAAGAGCGCCGCGTTGACGCAAAAAAAGAGACCTGCTATACAAAACACAGCGGTCTCTTTATTCCTTCCATATCTTCCGATCCTTCAATGACCTTAAGGACCGACTATTCATCAAAAGAACTTTTCGTTCCGTATTCGGATGATAAAGCCGAAACGTTACTGTCTGATATCGGCTGCTCTATCATCTCCTATATCTTCTGATAGAAGAATGAATTGCGTCTCTCGTATCCGAATTCCTTATGATTTACTATCTGCTCCGTACTTCCTATGAACAGGAGTCCATCCTTCACGAGTGAAGCATTGAACTTCTTATATATCTCATCCTTTGCTTCATCTGTAAAGTAGATCAGCACATTTCTGCATACTATGAAATGACAGCCTGTAGGATAGGGATCCTTAAGGAGATTATGTTCCTTGAACTCAACCCTCTCCTTGATCTCATCCGAGATCTTATATGAACCGCCTATCTGGGTGAAATACTTCTTCTTGAAATCTTCCGGAACACCCGCGATACTCTTCGCGGCGTATACACCGTTCTTGGCCTGTGCAATGACCTGCTTATCAAGATCTGTTGCTATTATCTTGATCTGGTTGAGCGGTATATGCCTTGAAAAAGCCATTACCAGCGAATAAGGTTCATCACCTGTGGAACATGCCGCGCTCCATATCTTGAGCCTCTTACCATACTTGGCTATCATCTCCGGGATGAAGGTCTTATCAAGCAGTTCCCACTGATCCGTGTTCCTGTAGAACTCCGAAACATTTATCGTAAGATAATTTACGAACTCTTCGAAAAGCTTCTTATCATTCTTGAGTTCCTTGACAAAATCCTCATATCCGCTGATCTTATGCTTGTTGATGAGCGTATCTATCCTGCGCTTCATCTGCTTCTCTTTATATGCGGTTAGATCGATGCTTGTCATCTTAAGTATCGCCGCTTCGAACTGCTCATATGTCATTTCTGCCATGGAGCTCATCTCCTTAACAAAGATTATTCTTCACTGTCTGCCTTGGTCTCTTCAGTCGCTTCGGCTTCTTCTGCCTTGGCTTCTTCAGCTTCCTTGGCTTCCTCTTCCTTAGCCTTCTCGATCTCAGCCTCTACATCAACGCTCACTACATCTTCATCTTCCGCAGCGGCTTCTTCATTCTCTTCCTTCTCGGGCTCTAAGAGTGCCTTCATGCTAAGGCTTATCTTCTTGTCCTCAAGCTTGAAATCAACTATCTTGGCCGTAACTTCCTGACCGAACTTAAGCACATCTGCGGGCTTGTCTATATGATCCCTCGATATCTGCGATACATGGAGCAGAGCATCGATACCGGGCTCAAGTTCAACGAAAGCACCGAAATCGGTCATCCTTGCAACCTTACCGGTAACAACCTTACCTATGCTGTATTTCTCCTCTGCATTGTTCCAGGGATTTGAATCTTCAAACTTAAGCGATAATGCGATCTTGCTTCCCTGAATATCCTTGATCAGTGCCTTTATCTCCTGGCCGGGCTTAAATACCTTGACGGGATTCTCAACCCTTCCCCATGAGATCTCTGAAATGTGAAGAAGTCCGTCCGCTCCTCCGAGGTCTACAAAGACACCGAAATTGGTAACATTCTTGACAACACCGTCAACCACATCGCCTACATGTATCTTCTCGAACAGTTCCTTCTGGAGCTTCTCACGCTCAGCCATAAGGAGCTGCTTCCTGTCACCTATTATCCTTCTGCGTCTCGGATTGAACTCTGTGATAACAAACTCAATTTCCTGGCCGAGATACTTGGAAAGATCTCTCTCATATGAATCCGATACAAGACTTGCGGGAATGAACACCCTTGATTCCTCAACGACAACACTGAGACCTCCGTCAAGGATCTGTGCGACCGTTGCCTTGAGAACTTCTTTATTGTTAAATGCCTCCTCAAGCCTCTTATTACCCTTGTCGGCAGCCAGCCTCTTATAAGTGAGCTGTACCTGTCCGTCTCCGTCGTTCACGCGAAGAACCTTCGCCTCCATAGTGTCTCCGACATTAACGCAGGTGGTAAGATCCAGATTCGGCGTATTTGAATACTCGTTCCTGGTGATGATACCGTCTGATTTGTAACCGATATTAAGGACTATCTCATCAGGCTTAACATCAATGACTGTACCTTCAACTACCTCTCCGTTATGTATTGTTTTAAGTGATTCTTCCAACATTTGTTCAAAAGTTTGCTCTGACATAATTTTGAACCTCCTGTATTATTTTTTTTGGGGTGGAAGCCCCCGCTGTAATACCAACACTTTTAATGGATTGGATTGAAGTAAGTACTAAGTCATCCAGTGTCTGTATGTATTGCGTGTTCTCACATTCACGCTTACATATCTCATATAACTTCTGTGTGTTGGAGCTGCCCGCTCCGCCTATTACGATCATTGCATCTACAGATGACGCTATTCTTCTCGCCTCCGTCTGGCGTTCCTCCGTAGCATTACAGATAGTATTGGCAACAGTAACATGATAACCTTTTTTCTGAAAAATTTCAACTAATTCTTTAAATTTGTTCCTGTTGAACGTTGTTTGTGAGACAATGCATATTTCCCTGTCAGAACTTTCGGAAAAAGCCTCCGCCTCTTCGTCATTTTCTATAACCGTGTATCCGCCTTCCACTCTGCTGACGATACCCTCGACTTCCGGATGTTTCCGGCTCCCTATCACAACGATATATTTCCCGCTCCTGCTCTCATCTTCAACGATACGGTGGATCTTCTTGACAAACGGGCATGTGGCATCTACTATATCAAGCCCCTGCTTCTTCAGGATGTCCGCTATCTCTCTTGTGACTCCGTGGGAGCGGATCACTATGGTCCCTTCGCCGATATCCTTAAGTTCCTCTACGGACCGTATCACCTGCACTCCCTTTTTTTCAAGTTCGCCGACAACCTGCTCGTTATGTATGATCGGGCCGTATGTGTATATCTTCCCTCCCTTTTCCAACTGCTCGTATACAGAATCGACCGCCCGCTTAACGCCGAAACAGAATCCCGAATTTTCAGCTACTATAACATCCATTATCTCACCTTAGGCTCCGGTCTTACCGGAAATTATCTTACTTATCTCTTTAACGACTTCCTCGATGCCAAGATCCGACGTATCCACAAGAACCGCGTCATCCGCCTGTTTTAAGGGAGATATCTCACGGGTCATATCCCTGTGATCCCTCTCTTCTATCTCACGTTCTATCACGGCAAGATCGCAGGTCTCACCTTTTTGCTTAAGTTCATCATATCTGCGTTTTGCCCGTACCGCGGTACTTGCCGTAAGATAGATCTTAACTTCCGCATCCGGAAGTACCTTCGTTCCTATGTCACGGCCGTCCATAACAACATCCGTATCCGAGGCCAGCTTCTGCTGCAGTGACACGAGCTTCTCCCTCACCTTCCCGTTTACGGAAGAAGCAGAGGCCATATTGGATACCTCCTGAGTCCTTATAAGCCCGTTCACATCCTCACCGTTTAAAATGACCTTCTGTTCACCGTCAATAAACTTTATCGAGATGTCGGCATCCTCGCAGGCCTTCTCAATGCCCGGCTTATCATCCGCCGATATCCCGCACCTTATAAGATACAATGCCATTGCACGGTACATGGCACCCGTATCCACATAGATATAACCGTATTCAGCCGCAAGCCTCTTGGCTATCGTACTCTTGCCGGCGCCCGCCGGTCCGTCTATCGCTATCTTCATATCCTTCCTCCCAAGACACGGGGACGGTTCTTTTGTCTTGTTTTCCCTTCCCGTCGCGCCAATATTCCGTCTTATCATGCAGCCCCGCCGGTCATCCGTTACTCTCCGGCACATATGCCCGCAAGGTGCCCGGTCGACCATGCTATCTGCAGATTAAAGCCGCCTGTAAGTGCATCCACATCTATCATCTCACCCGCAAAATACAGGCCCGGTATCTTCCTGCTCTCCATTGTTGAAGGATCTATCTCCCTTACCGATATCCCGCCGCGTGTGATTATCGCTTCGTTAAAACCCCTGTTTCCCGTTATATTGAGTTTCAGGTCCTTGATCAGATTAACGAGCCTCTCCCGTTCCTCCCGTGTGACCTCGTTTACCTTCTTATGTCCGTCGATGCCGGACAGATCCACGATCACCGGTATGAGCTTCGACGGCAGCAGCTTGTCAAGCGAATTGCAAAACTGCCTGTTCATGACAGATGAAAAATCCCGGAGCACTCTCTCGTTTAGTTGTTTATGATCGAGTGCGGGCTTAAGATCGATGTGGATCACGGGGTCCTGACCGTACATCTTCTCCATGATATGAGCGCTTGCGCTTAAGATGATAGGTCCGCTCACTCCGAAATGCGTAAAAAGCATCTCTCCGAACCCTTCGTATATCTTCCTGTCGCCGATATAAAGCCTTGCCGATACATTCTTAAGTGACAATCCCTGAAGTCTCGGTACCCATTCATCCCCCGCAACGAGCGGAACAAGCGAAGGTTCTGCTTCCTTAACCGCTATATCAAGGGAATCCGCGATCCGAAACGTATCTTCCGAGGCTCCGCATCCGGGATATGATACCCCGCCGAGCGCCAGTATAACACGGTCTGCCGCGATCTTCCCGTCCCTGTCAGTAACTATGCCGCTTACCTGACCGTTTGAGAGTTCGATCCTCTCAAGCTTCGTATTGAGCTTTACGGTCACGCCGTTGTCCCTGATGGATCTCTCCAGCGCCTTTATAACATCCGATGACTTGTCCGAAACGGGAAACACCCTGTCTCCGCGCTCAGTCTTAAGACCGCATCCGAGGCTCTCAAAATACTCCATGACCGCATCATTTGAGAACCCGTAAAATGAACTGTACATAAACTTGGGATTGGTGATGACATTACCAAAAAAGATATCCGGATCGCAGGCATTTGTAAGATTGCATCTCCCCTTACCCGTTATGAACAGTTTCTTCCCAAGTTTCTCATTTTTCTCGATAAGAAGGACTTGTGCCCCTGTCTGTGATGCGGCTGCGGCCGCCATCATTCCCGCCGCACCGCCTCCGACAACTATCACCTTCATAAGATCCTTCAGCCGATAAAGCCCTTGATGGCATCCTTTAACATGTCCTCGGCTTCCTTATCACTTAAGTCAAATTCACCTGTTATCGTCATTCCCGCCATACCATGCATGAAAATGAACACCTTCGTAAAAATAAGTTCAACATTATCCATGTTGAGATTGGGGATCTTCTTTATCTCCTTCATTACAAAAGCATTTTCCTTGCCGTTTATAAGCTCATAAAGCGTATGATCCTTATTTCCGGACAAAAACAGAAGCTTGAACAGATTCTGTTCCTGCTTGGCAAAACGTATATAGTTTATCCCTAAACTTACAAAAGGAGTATCATAACTGTTCTTATTACTGTTGCAGAAATCCTCATAATATGCCCTTGACCTCTCAAACAGTTCCTTGAGAAGTTCATCCATATTCTCATAAACCCTGAATATGGGCTGCGTGGAACAGCCGATGTGCGCAGCAAGTTTCCTTGCGGTAACGGCCTCTACCCCCTCCTTCTTGAGCAGCTCAAAAGCCCCGTCAATTATCATCTGCTTTGTTATCGATTCTTTTCTTGCCATTTCTGACCCTCTCCTTATATGAAATTTAACGGGCAGCCTCCGCAGAGACTGCCCATTAATTATAACATACGTTATGATATGATACAAGAGTTAATTATACGGGATAAGCTCCGTTTGCCTCATCGGCTTTCTTCGCATCAATACCGGTCTGCTGAGCTTCGCGGTACTTGAAGAAATCTATCGCTACCTGCGGGAACAGAGCGTATGACAATACATCCTCGTCCTGCTGCTTGTACTGTTTCATCTCAGCTTCGATCTTATCCATTTCGTTCGTAAGCCCTGCCGCATCCGCCGAACGTGATGTGAACCTCTCCTCGCCGGGGATGACCTTATCTATAACTTCCTGGTTCATGGGTTTAACCGTCTGGCCGTACTTACCGCGTAAGAGATCTTTGAACTCACCTGTAGCCATCTTGTATCTCTCACCCATGAGTACATTAAATACCGCCTGGGTTCCGACGATCTGTGATGAAGGTGTAACAAGAGGCGGCTCACCGCAGTCCTTACGTACGCGGGGGATCTCCTCGAGCACTTCGTTATACTTATCTTCCGCATTCTGTTCCTTAAGCTGTGAAACCATGTTGGACAACATACCGCCGGGTACCTGATACAGAAGAGTCTTGATGTTAACACCGAGTACCTTGGGATTAAGAAGCCCGTTCGCAAGGCATTCCTCCCTGTAAGGCCTGAAGTAATCGGCGATCTCGGCAAGGAGCTTCTGATCGTAGCCCGTATCGTAAGGTGTACCCCTGAAGGTCTCGACCATAACCTCTGTTGCAGGCTGTGAAGTACCGAGAGCGAGAGGTGACATCGCACAGTCGATAACATCAACGCCGGCCTCAACTGCCTTAAGATAGGTCATCGAAGCAACACCCGAAGTGTAATGAGTATGTAACTGGATGGGAAGCTTGGTGCTCTCTTTAAGTGTCTTGACAAGTTCAGCTGCCCTGTAAGGAACGAGCAGTCCTGCCATATCCTTGATACAGATGGAATCCGCACCCATCTCCTCTATCTTCTTGGCCATGTCTGCCCAGTACTCAAGCGTATAGGCATCACCAAGTGTATATGAAAGCGCGATCTGTGATTCGCCGCGGCCTTCCTGTACTTTGATCTTATTTGTCGCATCAACGGCTGCCTGAAGGTTCCTTATATCGTTAAGGCAGTCAAATATACGTATGATGTCGATACCGTTCGCGATAGACTTCTCAACAAATGCATAGACAACATCATCTGCATAGGGACGATATCCAAGGATATTCTGTCCTCTGAAGAGCATCTGAAGCTTGGTATTCTTTGCGCCGTCCCTGATCTTCCTCAGCCTGTCCCAGGGATCTTCCTTAAGGAAACGGAGTGATGCATCGAATGTGGCACCGCCCCAGCACTCAAGTGACTGATATCCAACTTTATCAAGCTTATCGAGGATGGGAAGCATTACTTCGGTAGGCATTCTCGTTGCGATAAGTGACTGATGCGCATCACGGAGAATGGTCTCGGTAATCTTGATGGGTTTCTTTTCAACTTCTGCCATTATTATATCCTCCAATCAAAAATTTAATTTCCAAAATCAGTTTAGAACACTCCGAACACAGCCATAAAGGTTCCGGCCGCAACTGCCGTTCCGATAACTCCGGCAACGTTGGGACCCATGGCATGCATGAGCAGGAAGTTCGTGGGATCCGCTTCGGCACCGACCTTCTGTGATACGCGGGCTGCCATCGGTACGGCCGAAACTCCCGCCGATCCTATGAGCGGATTAACCTTACCCTTTGTTGCGATGCACATTATCTTACCGAACAGGACGCCGGCCGCAGTACCGAACATAAACGCAATAAGTCCGAGTATAACGATCTTAATGGTATCCCAGTTAAGGAAAGCCGCCGCACTTGTCGTAGCTCCTACAGATGTACCCAGTATTATAACAACTATGTACATAAGAGCGTTGCTGGCAGTTTCCTGAAGCTGACGAACAACTCCCGACTCCCTGAAGAGGTTACCTAACATCAGCATACCTACAAGGGGTGCCGTTGTGGGAAGTATAAGACATACAACTATGGTAACCACTATAGGGAAGAGTATCCTCTCAAGCTTGCTTACAGGACGAAGCTGTTCCATCTTGATCGCCCTCTCCTTCTCTGTTGTAAGAAGCTTCATGATGGGCGGCTGGATGATGGGTACCAGCGACATATACGAGTATGCTGCGACCGCAATGGGTCCGAGCAGTGCTGTCTGTCCGAGCTTGCCCGCAAGGAAGATAGATGTAGGACCGTCGGCACCACCTATTATCGAAACCGCTGCAGCAGCCTTATCATTGAATCCAAGTGCGATAGCACCGAAATATGCGGCGAAGATACCGAACTGTGCTGCCGCTCCGAGAAGAAAGCTCTTCGGATTTGCGATAAGGGGTCCGAAGTCTGTCATGGCTCCGACGCCCATGAAGATAAGTGAAGGCAGGATAGCCCACTCATCCAACAGATAAAAATAATGAAGAAGACCGCCGACACCGTTTGTCGAATGCTCGACCGTAAGCATGATATCCGGATATATATTGACCAGAAGCATACCGAAGGCGATCGGGCATAAAAGCAGCGGTTCAAATTCTTTAGCTATAGCCAGATACAGAAATACACATGCAACAGCGATCATTATGTAATTACCTACGGTAAGATTAAAGAACGCTGTCTGATGTATAAGATTCTGCATCGTGTCAACAATATATGACATTTTATGACCTCCGTATTATTTCAGTATATTGATTATCGACATATGCTCAGTTCATTGTTGCAAGGCATGCGCCTGCTTCTACAGAATCGCCTACCGTAACATCTATGCTTGCTATTGTTCCGTCAGAAGGAGCAACAACGGGGATCTCCATCTTCATGGCTTCGAGGATAACGACCGTATCACCCTTCTTAACAGCCTGTCCCACACTTGCTTCTATCTTAAATATCTTACCTGCTGCGCCTGCTTCTACCTTGATAGATCCGCCGCCGGCTGCCTTGGGTGCTGCCGCAGGTGCAGCCTTGGGTGCTGCTGCTGCCTTGGGTGCTGCTGCGGGTGCGGATCCGCCCGCTCCTTCTTCTACAGTTACATCATATACGTTTCCGTTAACAGTTATTGTATAATTTTTCATCTTGATTCCTCCTGGATATTTGAATACCTTTTTAGTTCCTGTTCCATTTATTATTGGTTCTGCGTCTGATGCTTCTTACATAATATCCGCCCGACTCTGCAGAGCTTATGCCGCCCTCTGCCTGATATGCTGCTATCGCGGCTGCTATCACGGCGGCTATCTCATCATCATCCGATGAAGTCTGTACCGCAGGTGCGGCCGGTTCACTCTGTACCGGTGCAGCTGTCTGCTCCGCTCCGGCAAGTTTCTTCTTCTCGGCGGCTGACTGCGCCTTATTTATGAAGCCGAAACTTCCAATTAGCAATGAAAGAAGTATCAGGACGATAAATACGGTTCCCATACCAAGCAAGGTATTCAAACCGGCCTTCTCCATCTTCTCGCCGAAACTGTAATCTATATTAACGGCAAAAGAAGTAAGTGTCTTGCTGAGATCATCCTTATAAACAAACTCTATTTCCGCATTTCTGTTCTCAAACCTTGCAGGGACATCCACGATCAGCGTATCGCCCTTGGAGCCGTACTTTACCGTACCCTCTCCCGTAGATACAAGCTGACCTGCTTCCGCAACCGCCTTCTTCCAGGAATCAACTCCCGAAAGGAAACCGTTGCCTTCCACCTGCATTCCTATACGTCCGAATATATACTCGGCGAATTCGGCGCCTTCGGCCTCAAACGTATCAAGTCCCTCGACGTTGGTTCCGATATTCATTGACAGACCCGAGTATGCCTGAGGATCTTCGGGAAGGATATAGTTGGTAAGTACCTCTGATATCTCCCTGACCATATCAGCATCTTCGGGAGCCACCGGCTTAACAGGTTCGCACGCAGTCAGTCCGAGAAGACAGATGCCAATACATAATACTGATAAGAACTTTTTCATATTACGTTTCACCATACCTTTCTCAGATTGCGCCATGTTTCCTGCCCGGACGCTCCTCTCTCTTAGTAAACAGCATCTCAAGTGCGCCGATCACATACTTACGTGTATCCTGCGCTTCTATTATCGTGTCAACATAACCGCGGCGTGCAGCCGATGTGACACTTGTCTGCATATCCTTGTATGCAGCCGTAAGTTCAGCCTTATTTTCTTCCTTCTCAAACAGTATCTTGGCTGCCGCATCAGCATCCATCATTCCTACGGAAGCTCCGCTCCATGCAAATACCATGTCAGCCCCGAGAGACTTGGAATTCATTACCACATATGCGCTTCCGAATGCACTGCCCGTTATAACATTGATCTTGGGAACAGTCGCATTCGCAAAAGCAAAGGTCAGCTTCGCAAGAGCGCCGCTTAACTTCTTCTCGGCATCCATCGTTGTCTCAAATCCCTTGATGTCGGTAAATGAAACCACCGGGATATCAAAAGCGTCGCAGAAATTAACAAACTCAGCGGCTTTTATGCATGCATCGGGAGTAAGTACCTTATCGAACTTCTCGGCAACCTTGCCTTCGTCGTCGAACTTCTCACTGCGATTGCCCACAGCACCGACCGTGATGCCGTTAAGCCTCATGAATCCCGTTACCATTGACTTTGCATAATCAGCCTTGACTTCAAAGAATGCCTGATCGTCCGCTATCCTCGAGAAAGCAACCGAAGCATCTGATGCACATGCGGAAAGATCCGTGCATAACCTGTTAAGGTCGTCGGTGCACTCCTCGTAAGCACCGTTCTCCTCATTGTTCTCCGGAAGCATTGATACAAGGAGCCTTATCTGATCATAGATGTCATCTCCCGCAACAATGTCCACGTCACCGCTCTGGGTGCTCCTGAAAGCCGCTGCAGCAGTATCGAGCTTCTCCTCATAATTTCCGCTTACCGCATTGGGAGAATTAACGAACAGCTTACCCTTCGATTCTTCGATAAATGTAAAGTCGGTCATTGACGGGAACAGTGCCAGTCCTCCGCCACAGCTTCCGAACACTGCCGTTATCTGCGGGATCACTCCCGAGGCCATCGCCTGAGCCTTATAGATCTCACCGAAAGCTTCCAGAGCATCTGTTGCCTCCATCAGCCTTAATCCTGTGGAATCGATAAGTCCGATAACAGGTGCACCTGTCTTCATCGCCATTGAATACAGCGACACAATCTTCTTAGCATGCATCTCACCGACAGATCCGCCCATTACAGAAGCATCCTGGCTATATACATATACCAGACTTCCGTTGATCAGGCCGTAGCCTGTAATAACGCCGTCAGTGGGTGCAGCCCCTGGATCCGTATTGAAATCAGTCGATCTGGCTGTGACCATCGCGCCGATCTCAACAAAACTGTTTTCATCGAGCAAGGATTCAATTCTTGCACTCGCTTGAGAAGTGTTACTCATTTTGTTCAGCCCTCCATATTAATAATAGGCTAATTCAAGCCTTTACTTAAGTAACTAAATGCTGTACGCACTAAAACTGATTATAACATAGAAAAAAAACAATTCATAGTGAAAACTTTTATTTTCGGGCAATAAAAAAGCCGGGGTCATATCCCCAGCTTTACCGAAACTTCTTCGGCGGCTTCCTTCTTAAATTCCTCTATCCTGTCCGGACTGGCGGTAGGAAGATCGTCGAGCGACGTGACATTGAAGCTCCTTAAAAATTCCTCCGTAGTACCGAAAAGCAACGGACGTCCCGGAGCCTGAAGACGGCCCAGTTCGGTAATAAGTCCGTATTCCACCAGTTTGTTCACCGCATGGTCGCAGCTCACTCCCCTGATCTTCTCGATCTCAAGCTTCGTGACAGGCTGCTTGTAGGCGATTATGGACAGCGTCTCAAGCATGGAATCGGTAAGCGAATATGATTTCGGAACCTTCGCGATCTTGATAAGATACTCATACATCGAAGCCTTGGAACACATCTGGACCGAATCCTCTAACTCTATTATGGTAAATCCGCAGTCGGGATCATTATCATAATCGTCCTTGAGTTGATAAACAAGCTTCTTCGTTTCCTCCACGTCGCGTCCGAGGACTGTGGCAAGCTTCTTATACTCCACGGAATTGCCCACGGAAAAAAGTACCGCGCCTATAACCGCCTTCGGATTATCAACAGGCTTTACTTCAGCCGTTTCCTCTGCAGTGCTCTCTTCTTCGGCTGTACCCTCTTCTTCCGCGATCATCTCTTCCTTATTTATTTCTTCGGTTATTTCCTTACTTTTCTTTTTCCCAGCCAAAATTCAACCCACTCTGTTTTATAATATCTTAACGGCGCCCGGTCCCGTCACCGGCCTTATCCGTGCCACCTCATGCCTAAGCTGCCATCCTGGAAGTGATCATTATATCATCAAAAAGCGCTTCCTGCACTATCATTATCTGCCCAAGCTTCATCATCTCAAGTATCACAAGGAAGGTGACCACTATATCCATCTTGGAATTCTGCTTCTCGAGAAGATCCCTGAACCCGAACTTCTTATGACATTTTATATAATCCTGTATATATGCGGTCTTATCTTCAAGGCTTACTTCATCCTTCTCGATCTTACCGAATTTGCTCCTTATCGGATCGATCTTGTCAACCTGTCGTTTCATCATCGACTTGAATATCTGGTTCAGTTTGGCAAGATCCATGTCACCTATCAGCTGCGAATAGTCTATCGGCTGCTCGTAATCCTCTATCTCCTTGGGCATTGAAGGCTTCTTGAAAAGAGTCCTTCCCGCATCCATATGCATATCCTTAAGTTCATAGGACATATACTTGTACAGCTTATACTCGATAAGCTTCTCGACAAGTTCAGCCCTCGGATCTTCCTCTTCTCCGTCTTCATTGACTTCCTTGGGAAGAAGCATCCTGCATTTGATATCAAGGAGCGTGGCCGCCATTACCAGAAATTCGCTCATCACATCAAGATTGGCATCCTGCATCTGCCTGATATAGTCAAGATACTGATCCGTGATCAATACGATCGGAATATCATAGATGTCCACCTTGTTCTTCTCGATAAGATGGAGCAGCAGATCCAGCGGACCTTCAAATACCTGTAGTTTGACTGTTAAGCTCATAACTTCCTTCCTTCTTACTCCGTATTCCCCTTATCCTCTTCACTCCTGTACAGATCTATGATGATGACCTCAGCCTTGTTGTTCACTCGCACAGGCACGGTATGTGTCCCGAGCCCGCGGCTTAAGATCATGGTCGAGTCCCCGATCTTAAACACCCCCGCATCATACTTCGGAAACAGCTTAAGCTGCGGTGATATCACTCCACCGAGCAGCGGTATGTTCACTATCCCGCCATGTACATGTCCAGACAGTACATAATCCGGCTTCCACAATGCATATTTATCAAACTGTTCCGGATTGTGAGCAAGCAGCACGGAAACCCTTGATGTATCATTCTCCCCGAACTTACCCTTAAGATAGTCATCGGGTATCCAGTTGGTCTTAAGCTTACGGTAATACTCATGCTCCAGATCGAGTCCGTACACATCTATACCGGCCGGTTCGATCGATACTTTCTCATCAAGGAGCATCCTTACCCCCATATCCGAAAGATCCGATACAAACCTGTCGTATTCTCCGGGGAATTCTTCGGGACACCGCCTTAACTTCTCCTCGTGATTCCCTATCCCGTAATAGATCGGATATTTACGCGCAAGTTCACCGATAAACCGCAATGCGTTACCGTCATGGTATACGGGCTCCATGCTCGAAGTGACCATATCACCCGCAAAGAACACGGCATCCGGCTTCTCATCATCGATGGCCTTAAGTACTTCCTTATTGTCATCTCCGTGCACATGATCGTGAAGATCGGATATTACCGCCATCCTGAAATGTCCGGTATTTAACTTACTGTTCACAAAACCGTATCTTACTATCCTAAAGCCCCTGCTCTGCTCATACACAAACCATGCGATAAGCGCCAGCAGAACAACCGCCAATATAAGAATCGCCTTAACAGGCGCAAGAACAAGCACCATATCCTCAACTCCACAATATGTTGTATTATAGCACAAACAAAATACAAAATAAAGTATAACTTATAACAAAAAAAATCCCCCGGATCTCTCCGGAGGATATACAGATCATTTAATTATATTTGCGCTTTCTTGCGGCTTCGGATTTCTTCTTCCGCTTAACGCTAGGCTTCTCATAATGCTCTCTCTTACGGATTTCCTGCTGGATACCGGCCTTGGCGCAGTTCCTCTTGAAACGGCGAAGAGCGCTATCTAATGTTTCACCTTCTTTAACTATCACGTTTGACATGCTTCCCAACCTCCCCTCGTCTTAAATTCCATGCATCCGACTATAGGGTAATACGCCATTCGGCGCTGCACTAAATGCTATTATATACAGTAACTTACGATTCGTCAACTACTTTTGTATCTGACCTTCCAGAACCTTTACAGCCTCGGAAAGTGCCGCATCCATTCCCGAAGGATCCTTGCCGCCGGCCTGCGCCATGTTGGGACGTCCGCCGCCGCCTCCGCCTACAAACGAAGCCACACCCTTGATAAGATTGCCTGCATGCGCTCCCCTGCTCATTGCTCCTTCCGTAGCCATGGCAACAAGGTTTACCTTACCGCCCATATCCGATGCCAGGAGCAGTACACCGTCCCCGATCTTTTCCTTAAGCTGGTCGCCCAGGTCTCTGAGTCCGTTCATATCTACTCCGGATATCTTAACCGGCAGGAACTTAACACCGTTAACTTCGACCACTTTATCCATGACATCACCGACCGCTTCCCTTGCAGCCTTGCTCTTAAGTGATTCAAGTTCGGATCCGAGGCTCTTAAGTTCAGCGTTCATCTTCGAAAGCCTGTCTGATAATGTCGCGGGCGTAGCCTTGACAACCGAAGCCGCTTCCTTAAATTCATTCTCAAGCTTCTTATAATACCTGGTCACATTGAGTCCCGTAATACCTTCGACTCTTCTTACTCCGGCAGCGATACCGCTCTCGGACATTATCTTGAAGCAAAGGATCCTGCCTGTTGAAGAAACATGGGTACCGCCGCAGAGTTCCTTCGAAAAGTCACCCATTTTTACAACTCGTACCGTTTCTCCGTATTTTTCTCCAAAGAGAGCCATTGCTCCCGACTTCTTGGCATCCTCTATCGACATAATGTCCGTTACGACCGGCAGATCTTCCATTATCTTTTCATTTACAAGTTCTTCAACCTTATCGATCTCATCATCCGTCATTGCCCTTCCGAATGAAAAGTCAAACCTTGTCCTCTCACCGTCCTGATATGAACCCTGCTGCTTGACCTCATCACCGAGAACAGTCTGTAATGCCTTCTGAAGCAGATGTGTGGCCGAGTGGTTCATACAGGTGGTCATCCTGTTTGCCGCGTCAACCGACATGGTGACTTCGTCGCCCACGCTTATCTTACCGCTCTCCAGGACTCCGACATGACCTGTTCTTCCGCCCGGGAGCTTTATGGTATCCTTTACCCTGAAACTTCCCTTGCCGCTTATCACGCCGAAGTCACCCTTCTGGCCGCCCATTGTGGCATAGAAGGGAGTCTTATCCGTGATCACGGTATATTCTCCGCCTGCTTCGGCACTGTCTGTAAGGACATCCGATGCTATCGCAATAACCTTTCCGGTATCCGTTATCTTCTCATATCCGGTGAATTCGGTCACTACGGACTCATCGAGTTCATCAAAAACCGTATTGTCGCCGGAACCTGACGTAAGGGCAAATGAAGCGCCTTCCCTTGCCTTCTGTTTCTGTTCTTCCATTGCGTTTGCAAAACCTTCTTCGTCCACGGAAAGCCCGTTCTCCTCCGCCATCTCAACGGTAAGCTCAAGCGGGAAACCGAAAGTATCATATAAATAGAAGGCATCCCTGCCGGATATGCTCTTTCCCCTGCCGGCATCGAGGATCTTCTTAAATTCCTTCATGCCGTTCTCAAGCGTAGCGGTAAACCTGTCGATCTCCTTCGTAAGTTCATTAAGCACGAACTCCCTGTTTGAAACAAGGTTCTCATATGAATCCGAATATACTTCATCTATGAAGATCTTCGCTATATCAAGCAGGTTATCCCTCTTAAGCCCTAGTATCCTTCCGTGCCTTACCGCACGCCTTATAAGCCTTCTTAAGACATATCCCGCTCCGCCGTTTGAAGGCGTGAGCCTTGCTTCGTCGCCTATGAGCATCACGGAAGTACGCATGTGATCCGCAAGCACGCGCATCGAACGTGTCCTCTCATTGTCATCATCGTATTTATTTCCGGATGTCTTCTCCATATATGCTATTACGGCAGCAAAAAGATCCGTCTTATATACATCCTTGGTACCGTTTAAGAAAGCAAGATTACGTTCAAGTCCCCAGCCCGTATCAACGTTCTTCTTTGAAAGCGGGGTAAGATGTCCGTCCTTATGTTTCTCATACTGCATGAACACATCATTTCCGAGTTCCGTATATTTTCCGCACGAACATCCCGGTCCGCAGTCGGGTCCGCAGTCGGGTACATCCGCAATATAGAACATCTCGGAATCCGGACCGCATGGTCCGTATTCAAGTCCCCACCAGTTGTCCTCTGCGGGAAGATAATAGATATTCTCCGGCTTAAAACCCGAATCTATACGGCATTTTGCTCCCTCTTCATCCCTGGGTGCATTCTCATCGCCCGCAAATACCGTGGCTGCAAGATGATCCCTGTCGAAACCGAACACCTGCGTGAGGAGTTCATAACTCCATTTGCAGCGTTCCTCCTTAAAGTAATCACCGAGACTCCAGCTTCCCATCATCTCGAAGAAGGTAACATGCGACTTGTCGCCTACCGAATCTATATCATTTGTCCTGACACAGCCCTGGACATTGCAAAGCCTTGTGCCCATGGGATGCTTCTGCCCGAGAAGATACGGCATGAGCGGCTGCATTCCCGCAACGTTGAACATAACGCCTGTCGAACCGTCCGACACGAGTGATACCGCACCGACATCAACATGCCCTCTTTCTTTATAGAATTCCTTCCATGTGTTCCTGAGTTCTTTGGATGTAAACTGTTTCATGATATCTCCTATACTGAAAATAAAATATGATCCTTCTTACTCCCGCTGTCTGCTACAGGAGATTTACTCCGAGCTCCCCGGCATCCTCTACCACCCCGTCCGGCCAGATCGAACTCTGTACCTCACCTATATGTGCACGTCTCATAAAGAACATACATATCCTCGACTGTCCGATGCCTCCGCCTACCGTATAAGGAAGTTCCTTATCAAGTATCGCCTTCTGGAAAGGCAGCTTTGCTCTTTCCGGGCATCCCGCCTTGTCGAGCTGGCTTATGAGCGAATCCTCATCTACCCTTATTCCCATGCTGGATATCTCAAAGGATCTGTCAAGCACCGGATAATATACGATTATATCACCGTTGAGCTCCCAGTCATCATAATCGGGTGCGCGTCCGTCATGTTTTTTCCCTGACTTTAGCAGATCACCTATCTTCATAAGAAAGAGCGCCTTATACTCCTTCGCCGCAAGGTCCTCCCTTTCCTTCGGTGTCTTATCCGGCCACCTGTCCTCAAGTTCCTGCGTCGTTATAAAGGTGATATCATCCGGCAGCACCCTTGTTATCTCGGGATGCCTGGAATTGACAAACACCTCTGTGTTCTTGATCGCCTCATATACCTTGCGGACTATCGACTTTAGCGTGTCTTCATTTCTCTCATCCCTGTCGATTATACGCTCCCAGTCCCACTGATCCACATACAGCGAATGAAGGTTGTCGGTATCCTCGTCCCTTCGTATGGCCGTCATGTCGGTGTAGAGTCCTTCGCCGTGAACAAACCCGTACTTCTTAAGCGCCATCCTCTTCCACTTGGCAAGCGAATGCACTATCTCGACCTGAGCATCTCCCTGTTCTTTAATACCGAATGTTACAGGTCGCTCCACTCCGTTTAAGTTATCGTTAAGTCCTGATTCCGGGCGGACAAAAAGCGGCGCCGATACACGCGTAAGATTAAGCTCTTTTGCAAGTGCCCGCTCGAAATAATCCTTTACTTCCTTTATAAAGATCTCCGTATCTTTGATACTCTGCGGACTTTTGTAGCCCTTCGGGATATTCAGTCTTTCCATCTCATGCTCCTTTCCCCTCAAAAAAATCAACGTTCTTATTTTACCCTTGCTCATTCATATTCGCAAGTATTTTTACATCTGATGCCTGACCACCCTGTACTCATCGCCGTTCGTATAATACGGGCAGCCCTTGAAGTCCCTCTCCATTAGCCTTGCATAATCATCCTCATCTATATCCATGTCACAGATATAGTCATCATATTCTTCATCGTAAAAATAATATGCGCAAGTTTCACAGCTTCCGTTCATGATCCGTTCCTCCTAAATATGAATTGCCCCCTCCTTCTAAAACTGAGAGTTGTACAGTTCATAATAAAATCCACGCCTGGCAAGAAGCTCCTCATGCGTTCCCTGTTCTATTATATTACCGGCCTTCATCACAAGTATAATGTCTGCATTCCTGATCGTCGAAAGCCTGTGGGCAACAATGAACGAGGTCCTTCCCTCCATCATCTTAAGAAAAGCATCCTGTATCTTCATTTCCGTTCTGGTATCTATCGACGAAGTCGCTTCATCAAGTATCAGCATAGGCGGCAGTGACAGCATTATCCTCGTGATGCACAAAAGCTGCTTCTGTCCCTGCGACAGGTTTCCGCCTTCCTCTCCGATCACGGTATCGTATCCGTTCTTGAGCCTTCTTATAAAGGAGTGGGAATGCACCTCTTTCGCTGCCTTTATCATCTCCTCATCCGGTATATCACGGCCCATCTTGATATTATCCCTGATGGTCCCGTGTCTTAACCACGTATCCTGGAGCACCATTCCGTACAGGTGCCTTAAACTCTTCCTCGTAACCCTTCTTATATCCCTTCCGTCAACCGTAATGCTCCCCTTGTCAATATCATAAAACCGCATCAGCAGATTTATCATAGTGGTCTTTCCGCAGCCTGTCGGACCTACTATGGCAACGTGCTCACCCGGTCTTACATCTATATTAAGATCTTCGATAAGTTTCTTCTCCTTATCATATGAAAAGCATACTCCGTCGCATCTGACGCTTCCGCTGCTTCTTACGCCCCGATCCTTACCGGCTCCGTCCGTGTCATAAGGCCTGTCATTTATCATCATAACGGGCAGGTTGGCATCGGAGCTTTCTTCCACTTCATCAATGAGTTCAAACACCCTTCCCGCGCATGCAAAAGCATTCTGCAGCTCGGTCAGTACTCCCGATATCTCATTAAACGGTTTGGTATACTGATTGGCATAACTTAAGAAGCTTGTAAGAAGACCCACGCTCATGCCGCCGGTCACCACCGCAAATGCACCGGATAAAGCCACAAACGCGTATACCACACTGTTTACGAAACGTGTTCCGGGATTTGTTAACGATGAGAAAAACAGTGCCTTAAGCGATGCGGACTGAAGTCTCTTATTTATCTCGTCGAAACGCTCGACCGCCTTCTCTTCATATGAAAACGCCTTGACGATCTTCTCGTTTCCGATCATTTCGTCTATGAGCTCCGTCTGTTCTCCTCTTATGCCCGACTGTATTGTGAACATATCATAGGTATGTTTCGAGATAAACCTTGCAACGAACAGTGATAAGGGTGTCACAAACACTACGATGAGAGTTATGAGCGGATTCATCATGAGCATGAACCCGAGCGTTATAAGTATCGTCATAACCCCTGTGAAAAGCTGCGAAAAGCCCATGAGCAGTCCGTCGGCGAACTGATCGGCATCAGCTATCACCCTGCTTAAGATACCGCCCGCCGGATGCGAATCAAGATACTCAAACGGAAGCACATGAAGCTTGCAGAACGCTTCATTCCTGACATCCCTTACTATACTGTATGTGAGTTTGTTGTTTGATTCGTTCATGCACCATAATGAAAGGGCAGCGATGATAGTCGACAGCGCAGCTCTTACCAGAATGGACATAAGCCTGGTACGGTCCAGACTCCCGTATGCTATGCAGTCGATCGCCCTTCCTATAAGTATCGGGACATAAAGGGTTGACACGACATTTATAACTGCGCAGAGTATCGACATCGCCCCGCAGAACTTATAGCGCATTATATAACTCATTATTCTGTTTATGGTTTCTTTCCTTGCGGTCTTTTTTTCCATCTTTACAGCCTTATCGGATACAATATATATACCGGCTCCACGGACATTTATGTATTTGAATCGTATATTTCCTTATAGATGGGACAGTCCTTCAGAAGATCCTCGTGAGTACCCAGCCCCACAACACAGCCATCATCAAGCACCATGATCTTATCGGCATTCTGTACAGCCGATGTTCTCTGCGAAACAATGAAAACAGTCATTTTATGATCTGTCTGCGCGATATTCTGCCGCAGTTTAAGATCCGTTGCAAAATCAAGTGCGGATGCGCTGTCATCAAGGATCAGTATCTCGGGCTTTCTCACAAGAGCCCTTGCTATGGTAAGTCTCTGGCGCTGACCGCCCGATAGATTGCGGCCGTTCTGTTCTATCATCCCGTCAAAACCGCCCTTTGCGTCCACAACGTCGGTGCAGACCGCCATTCTCACGGCTTCGGCAAGTTCATCCTCATTCGCATCCTCGTTGCCCCATCTTAAGTTCTCGGCAATCGTCCCCTTGAAAAGAACCGCCTTCTGCGGAACCATTCCTATCCTTGCTCTCAAAGCCTTTATATCCTGTCCCTTTACATCCAGACCGTCAACGATCACTTTTCCCTGTGTCGCATCGTAAAAACGGGGTATAAGATTAACCACGGATGATTTTCCGGAACCCGTTCCTCCGATTATGCCTATGGTTTCACCCCTCTTAACACTCAGATTGATGTCGGAAAGTGCTTCATCTCCCGTATCGCTGTACTTAAGGCTTACATGTTCAAACCTGATAAAACCTTCATCTTCATTCCCGGGATCACCCGGCTGCCCCTCATCCCGATACGTATCTTTGATATCGGGTTCTATCCGGAAAAGATCATTTATCCTGTCACCGCTAGCTATCGCTTTATTAAGGAGCACTATAAGATTTGCGAGCTTTATAAGCTCCACCAGTATCTGTGACATGTAATTATAGAGCGCTACAACCTGGCCCTTCGTGAGTATACCGGTCTCAACCTTAAGCGCACCTATATAGATAAGGACAATGACCGCCGCATTTATAAGAACAAAAGTCATCGGATTGAGCATGGCTGACAGATGTCCCGCAAGACGCTGCTCCATCAGGAGACCGTCATTGGTCTTTTCAAAATCATCCCTCTCTTTTTCCTCCATCGTAAATGCACGTATCACCCTGGCTCCCATAAGATTTTCCCTGGTGAGGAGCGTTATCTTATCAAGCCTTCCCTGTACTCTCTTGAGCATGGGTATATTGAAGCGCATCGTAAGTCCGACAACGATGAAAAGAACCGCGATAACAGCCACGAAGATCAGTGCTGCGTTTGTGTTTATGGTAAATGCCATGATCATGGCGCCGAAAACGATGAACGGCGAACGAAGGAACAGCCGCAGGAACATATTCACTCCGGTCTGCGCCTGATTAACATCTGCCGTCATTCTCGTGATCATTGCAGATGTGCCCGACTCATCGATATTCTTATATGAAAGACTCATGATATGAGCAAACAGATCTCTCTTAAGTTCCGTCGAAAAACCGACAGCCGCCTTGGCTGCCATATACTGAGCGGATACTGCGCTGATAAGTCCGACTATACCGAGCGTTATCATCACACCGCAGCACTTGATGATATGTGTCCTGTCTCCGCCTCCGATACCCTTATCTATGATACTTGCGACAACCAGCGGTACAAACAGTTCGAATATCGCCTCGAGCATCTTAAATAACGGTGCCAGCACGCATTCCTTTTTGTAATTTTTTAAATACCTGAGAAGATCCTTCACTTAACCACACCCGATATGCCTTATTTTACCTGCATTTTCATAAATTCAAGGAAATCCTTTTCGGGAAGCGGCCTGCAGAAATAATAACCCTGCAGGTATTCACAGCCCTGTATATAATCTGCCCCAAGTTCGGTGAATTTATGTACTACCTTCTCCTCTTCAACTCCCTCAACAAGAACCTTTCTTCCCATCTCCTTGAGCATCTTTACGGTATCCTGTACCATTATCCACATCTTCGGATCATCCACTCCGTCTACGAAGCTTTTGTCAAGCTTAACTATCTCTACCGGAAGTGTGGTGACCCTCTTAACATTGGAATAACCCGTACCGTAATCGTCAAGAGCGAAGTTGATGCCCATCTCATGCAGTCTTGTGATATTCTGATCGACAACGTCGGGATCAAAATCAACGGCCGATTCGGTTATCTCAAGATTAAGCCTGGATGCATCAAGCTTATATTTTTTCAGCAGAAATGCGACCTTCTCAACAAGGTTCATCTCGATGCACTGCGATGTTGACATATTGATCTCTATACATTTAAGTCCAAGTTCATCGAAATCATTCTCGGAGATAAACCTGCATACATCCTCCAGTACGAAATCTCCTATCGCGTGTATCGCACCGCTTATCTCGGCTGCTTCTATGAACATTCCGGGCGATATCAGGCCGTAGATCTCATCCCTTATACGTATCAGTGCCTCTGCCGCAACAAACCTCTTCTCCAAAATGGAGTAGATGGGCTGATAGAACAGTTCAAAGCTTTTATAGCTGATAGCCCTGTCTATTATCTCATCAAGTTCACTCTTTATCTTAAACTCCCTGTTGTCCACATAATCCGGATAGAACAATACTTCCTTTGTATCGGGCAATATGCGCTCAAAGGATATGCAGAATGAATAAAGCGTATTGTAATTATCGATATCTTCCGGACATCTTAATATGCACAGCCTGGAATTTATCATTACCGTGAATCCCTTCACATCAAGTGTATCGCTGTAGTAATTCTTTATCTGTACCGCAAGTTTTTTTACCGCCTCGCCATCCATCGTCTCACTGATAACGGCAAACAGTCCGTCCTCAAGATAGTAAATATCCTCTTCAAGCGAATTGTACCTTGCAAATGCGCCGAACTTTGTCGACTGTTCCCTTAAGAATGTATTTAAAAGCTGCTGTCCCAGATACATTCTTATGTTCCTGAAATTCACTATCTTGATAAGAAGCACATACACCGGAGTCCCCGTTGCCAGAACATTCCTGATATGCTCATGAGCAACATTGTAACTCCTGGCACCCGTCGTGGGATCTGTCATCTCCTCTTCACGCCGTATTATCAGACTGAACAGGAGCAGCGCGACGCATATCATGAACATCTCGACCAGATGATCCGGCATAAAAGCCTGTACGATTATGCCGATCACGGTGATCGGATACAAAAGCAGCATGACTATGAACTTGTCCTTACGTATAATGGATCTGTATTTCAGTATCACCCCTATCTCAAACAGCATGAACAGTGCGGCGTTTATGTAAAACATAAGAATACCGTTCATACGGTAATACTGCAGTTTCTCATCGACATAGAATATAAAAGGATGGATCATGTTAACGACAAGCGCCGACGAATTTATGATGATCGATGCGTACCATACGGCACGTACTTTCTTATTCCTTTCAAATTCATGCCACATCCCTATATTTGAATATATGAAAGGAAGGTATGAAGGCAGTATCAGATTATGCGTGAGAAAATATATGTAATGCCACATATATGTCACGGAAAGGTTTATATCCGTATGAGCACCGTAATCTTTCATGTAGCCCGCGCCGAAGTCGGCGATCGTCGAAAGCATTATCACGAGCATCATCAGATAAAACAGGCCGTTGTTCCTTCCGTGAAACATTTTCTTAAGAACGCACGACATTATGATCAGTATTAAGATTATGAAGGCACATACATCATAATATAGGATCATATACCGAAATCCCTTCCCGTTTTATGTTTATTTACAAACTCAAGAAATTCAGCCTGGCCGAGCGGCTTGGAAAAATAGAAGCCCTGGATATAATCACAACCGAGATCTATGAATCTCTTAAGTGTCCTCTCATCTTCGACACCCTCAACAAGTATCTTCTTGTCCATCTTTTTCAACATATTGACAGTATTGACTATGGCTATCCACATTTTGGGATCGTCCATCTCATCAACAAAGCTTTTGTCGAACTTTACTATATCAAGCGGAAGCGAGACCACTCTCCTGATATTTGAGTATCCCGTTCCGTAATCATCGAGAGAGAACTTAAATCCCATGCCGTAAAGACCGGATATATTCCGGTCCGTTATCTCCGGATCGTAATCGACCGAAGTCTCGGTGATCTCCAGGTTTATCTGCGATGTCTTTACCCTGTACTTTGATATCAGTGCTCTTATCTTGTCAACGAGCTTCGGTTCTATGCACTGGGCTACGGAAAGATTTATCTCGATATACTCCAGTCCGCTGTCCGCGAATTCCTTGCGATGGATGAACCTGCAGACATCCTCCAGCACGAAATCACCTATGGCATGTATCGCCCCGCTGTCCTCCGCCGCAGGAATGAATATCCCGGGAGATACAAAACCGTATTCGTCATCATACAGCCTTATAAGTGCCTCCGCGCATGTGAAACGATCCTGCTTTACTGAATAGATGGGCTGGTAGAACATACGGAACCTGTCTCCCGTGATCGCTCTTTTTATTATCTCGTCTATCTCATTTTTCATCTTGAAATCCTTGGAATCAAGGATATCCGACAACATGATGACCTGATCCATGTCAGGCACCGTCTTATGAAACGTATTTGAAAAATCGAGAAGAGAATTATATGTCGGCAGATCATTCGGGACCTCGGCAAAACAGACCTTGGAATCAAGTCGTATCTCCAGGTTGCTCAAAGTAAAACTCTCCTTGAGATAAGCAACTATAAGCCTTCCCATATTTACAGACTTCTCCCGGTCATCCGCATCCGTGACCACGACAAACACTCCGCGCCCTATGTAGTAGACCTCGGCGGACATACCGATCATACGTCCCATCTGCATGAACTTCTCGCCAACCCTGCGAAGCGAAGCATTATATATCTCGAGCCCCAGATTGGTACGAAGGGCACGATGATTGCTCACCTTTATAAGGATGATGTTCATAGGGCGCTTTACACCGTATGCCTTAAACATATCCGTAATGAAACCGTGACGGCTCAGTGTACCGACAGCGGCATCCACGATCTCCTCCGGTCTCTGTATGGCTGTCGCTATCAGGAACAGCGTAAGGGAAAGTGCCAGCAGTTCCACCCTCAGCGCCGGATTGACACGCTGGGCTACGACCGCGATCAGATTAAAGAACACGAACGAGAGCAGCATTACAAATTCCGACCTGCGTATCGTCTTACGGTATCTGCATATGATAAAGGCAGAATATATCAGATGTACAAGAGCCGCCGCATATATGATCAAAATAAACCGGCCTCTGTGATATACACCGTTTTCATCGATATAAAAGATGATATTATTGAATATATTGATGCAGATCGAGACAGCGATCGTAAGGAAAGGGACCACGGTGATCAGCATATATACGCCGAAACGTTTAACCTTGTGCCAGACTCCGTAATATGAAAACAGGAACAGTATATATATCGGTGTGGTAAGATTCCTGAGAAGATAGAACAGCGAATTCGATACAAACTGTATTGAAGCATTTGACTGACGCTGCTTAATGTATGTACCGAACAGACTGTCAAAAACATCCAGAAAACCTGCTGCCATTATCAGGATCGCAAGAAACAGAATAAGACGGTTTGTACGTCCCTTGGTATACCTTCTCGATACAAGGAACACAAAAACCGTCAATGCCAGAACTATCGCACATATATCAAAATAAACAATTCGCATCCCGGGATCTTCCTAAATCATCTATTCTTAATACGAAAACCGTTTTCCGGCTTAAGCTTTTCCCCGATCGCCGCGCCGGCCTTTTTAATGAGGTCTGAGATATCCATATTCTTCTCGCAGACGAAAGGATATGCATCCATGGAAATATCAATGTTATATGGCATATCCGAATCAAGATTGAATTCTTCGAGTCCTCTTTGGACAGATTTTCTGATACTATCTATCATATCATAAGTATCGGTAAATATCACGGAAATAAATTCATCATCCCCTATTCTGCCCAATGGGTTCTCATCTCCGAGTACACGTGCGATCTCCCTTGCACTTGCCATGAGCGCTTCATCTCCCGATTCATGTCCGTATCCCAGATTGATCTCGCCCAAATGGCTTACATCGGCAAACAGAAGGTATGCCTGTCTCCCGTTGTTATCCGAAACCAGCTTGATCAGGCGCTCGATAAATCCGCGGCCGTTAAGTACCGAAGTAAGATCATCCCTGTCCGATACATAACCGAGTATATCTTCCTTCTGCTTAAGTTCTTCCGTCTTCTCATCGGCGATATAACTGATATCGCGAAAATTAAACAATGCACCTATCTGCAAAGTACACAGCATGGCAAAAAATACAGCATTCTTATCCACTTCGTACAGGATGATACCATACTGCCTGTCACCCGAACATATAACGAAGGCGGAATAATTTGCCGCATTTTCCTCCGGCAGTACGGAGCTGATGCCATTATCCTTATCGATCACTATGCTGTTCTGCCTTAAGAATACCTGTACTCCGTTTCTGTCATAAGTCCCCGCATAATGGAGTTTATCCGGAGGCGGCGGTAATACTCCCCTCCTGTATATGACCGGCCTGTGATACATGAATATATGTGCCGATGCTATATCCATACCCCGCAGACGCTTAAGTATCGTGCTCAGAACTTCCGCCTCCGATTTACCGGTATCAAACAGATCCCTTGTAAACAACGGAAGGAACCACAACTGACGGCGCCTTATGCTTCCGGTTTCCCTCATCCTTACTATCTCGGCTTCTTTCAGCTGTTTAAGTGTCTCGAGCATCATGACGGTCATCCTTGACCTCTCCCTGCCGTACGGCATCATGGATATGAGGTTCTCCAGGATATATACTGTCCTGCCCGTTATCATGCGTGCAGATACACTTCCGTATTTTGACAGCTTATCGACATAAAATCCGATCTTGTCAAGGTCCGCAGCCTGGTCCTCCGAATCCGAAAAGGCGGCTTCAAATATATATTCGAACATCTCCTGATAAAAATTTTTGAACTCTATCTTCTCGGCCTCATAAGGAAGATATGAATAGATCTCATCCACTGTCCTGCCTACATTATTGGCCATAAACCGTTTGAGCTTTTCGACGACAGCCTTATCAACCTTACCGGCGCCCCCCTGATACCTGTCCTTATTCTCGATCCCGGAGCAGCCGCAGGAACATCTTTTCATAAAGCGGCACGGGATCTTGACTCCACCCGTTTTCTGTCCTCTTGCTATCGCAACGGCGCGGTTTAGCGCTGTCATACCGAATGCATAACTGTCATACATGACTCCCGTAAGGGAAGGCGTCATCTCATGTGACATTCCCAGATCATCAAAGCCTGTGATCGCAACATCCTTTCCTACTTCGATCCCCCGCTTATTGCACGCCCTGTATGCTATACGCGCATATGTATCACAGCTGCAGACGATCGCATCAACATAAGGAAAATCGTCAAATATCCCGTTGATCTTACGCTCGTCGGATTCGGACTGATCGCATACAACGATCTGAGATCTGTCGTAATTCAGCGAGTGGGCATTCATCGTATCCCTGAAAGCCCTTAACCTCTCCTTAAAATCATATTCTCCGGTATCACCCGATACATACACTATGAAACTGTATCCGTGATCCACTATCAGATGCTCGACGCATTCGCACATCGCACCATAACTGTCTGCCACCTGATACGGTATCGACGGTTTACCGGGTATCGTTTCAAGGACCAGCGTGGGTATCTCCTTAAAACGCTCCACAAGTGCGTTGATATCCGGCAGTATCAGGGAACGTCTCAGCGATCCGCTTACAAGTATCATAGCATCGGGCTTCAGTATCCCGGCATAATCATAAACAGCATCCAGCTGGTTTAGATAATAATCATCAACATCCTCCTCAAGCGAAGCGTCACTGTCTTCACCCGGAGTCTGCGGACCGAGCAGATAAACAAGCTCTACTCCCGCCTGCCTTGCTCCGTCATAAAAACCGCTGTACATGACCTCGGCAAATTCACTATTTATATCACGCATCATAACTGCGATAACAGTTCTTTTGTCACCCATGCTCAAAGCCCCTCCGGAACATGTACCGTCATTATCCCGCCTTCCGTGTCAACGGACAGGATACATTGTTTTATGGCCGGAAGGAGCAGTTCTCCTCCGCGGCATAAATTTATCACATAAACATCATTGGCGCCGGTCTCAAGCACATCACTCAATATACCCAGCTCGTTACCGTCTTCCTCCACGACCTTCATATCTATCAGGTCGGCTATGAAATACTCATCCTTCTTTAACCTGACGGCATTTTCCCGTGTCACATAAATGCTGTGTCCCTTATATCTTTCAATATCATTGATGCTGTCATGATCCTTAAACTTAAGTATTACAAACTGTTTGAAGAACTTGACTCCTTCAATCTGCATCTCCTTAAGTCCGCTGCCCGTATCAAGCAGGACCGACTTAAGCTTCTTAAATCTTGCCGCATCATCGGTTGTGGGAAATACCTTCATCTCACCGCGCACTCCGTGCGTCGAACTGAGTATACCCACCTGAAGCATCTGTTCCATGCCCTCTCCTCTTTAAACCATACTATAATACATAATACCATTTCTATCATAGATTTAAAAGAAAAAAAGCATAAAGGCGGGTAGTCTAAGGGATTTTTAATCCCCAAAAGAATCGGCATAGTTGGAATAACATTTCCGGCTATGCCGTTTTATTTTCGAGCTGAGTCGGTATTTCACCAATGCAGTTCCATACGATCCTAACACGCTGGGTTTTCTGCCCGTTTATCTTTTCGGGATGGTAAACATATACCTTCTCTACGAATTCCCTGATGATCTCTGCCGTAAGTTCCGGAACTTCCGTGTACTTTTTTACAAGTGTAAGGAAGTGACAGATATTCAGAGAATTCTCTTTATCTGAAGCTATTTCACTTTCAAGCTCTGCAATCCGCTTTTTAAGAGCATTCTGCTCTTCCTCGTAGGAAGCCGACATCTTCATGAAGCGTTCATCTGAAATCTTCCCCTCCACATTATCCTCATAGAGTTTCTGGATAATGGTATCAAGTTTCACCATGCGCTTATTTGCCTGATCGAGCTCACGTCTGTTGTCGCGCTGGCTTTTGTTGATCTCAGCCTGTGACTTGTTGGCTAACATTTCCACAAATTCAGATTCATGCTCTCGGGCATAGGCTGTTATCTGCCTTATGCTCTGCAGAAGGATATTCTCCATCGCTACATTTCGGATCTGATGAGACTTACAGCCACCCTTAATTTTTCTGCAAGTTCCGCATACGAAATGATATTTATCATATGTCCAGTCCTTACATCTGACCTGATACAGCTTCTGCCCACAGTCTGCACAATAGAGCATTCCTGAAAGCATCGGCATATCACCCATATCTGTGCGCCTGCGCCTTCCTTTGCGGATCTTCTGAACGATATTGAAGGTTTCCTCCTCGATTATGGCTTCGTGGGTATTTTCAAATACCTGCCAGTCCTCTTTGTCATGATACATCTGTTTTTTATTCTTGTAGGACTTGCGCCATGTTTTGAAATTGACCGTGTGTCCGAGATACTCCATACGTTCAAGAATGCGGGCTACCGTGGAATCCTCCCAATGATACGGATCCTGTCTTAAGGACTTCGTCGGGCAACTGATCCCCTTGCTCTGGAAATAGAATACCGGTATCAGTATTTTTTCGTTTTCCAAGTATGAAGCAATCTGTGTAGGACCATAGCCTTCCATGCAAAGCTTAAAAATCAACTTCACATTTTCTGCCGCTTCCTGATCCACAATCCATCTGGTATTGTCATCCGGATCCTTGATGTAGCCATAGGGCGGATTTGTGGTCAGGTGCTTTCCGGCTTCGCCCTTTGCCTTCATAACCGCACGGTTCTTCTTGCTGGTGTCCTTGGCGTACCATTCGTTGATGATGTTAAGGAACGGCGTGAAGTCGCTGTCATTCTGACTGTCAGAATCCACTCCGTTATTGATCGCTATGAACCTCACATCGGCGTTCGGGAATTTGATCTCCGTGTACATTCCGACCTGAAGATAATCCCTTCCAAGGCGGCTCATGTCCTTTACAATAATGGTTGCCACATCTCCGTTATCAACCCTTGTGATAAGGCGCTTCCAGTCAGGACGATCAAATGTGGTTCCGCTGTATCCGTCATCCACAAAGAATTCCGTGTTGGAAAAACCATTATCGGTGGCGTATTTCTATAAAATAGCTTTTTGGTTCTTTATACTGTTGATGTCGCCCTGCAGCTCATCATCCCGTGAGAGTCTGCAATACAGGGCGGTAATCTTTGAAAACTGTCTATCTACACTCATGTATCCTACTTCCCGACAGTCTTCAAGCGGTAACTCCATTATAGCGTTACCGCAGAAAACTGTAAAGCGGTTATTTTGAAATCATGACGCTATTTTCATCATTTCATCGAGATTACCCAGAATCAGCCGCTTTACCTTGTCGGCGGCTGTCTCTTTGGCACTGTCAGCAGTCACGGATTCTATGACGAAAAGAATATCGCCAATATATGTACTTGTGGTGTGAATGGCTTCAAGTTCCATAAGCTCCTCCTTCCGACAAGCAAACCGCACAGCCGGTTCCTTTGTACTATTTCTGATTTGTCATTGATACATGAATGCTGTGATACCCCCAGGGGGAGGGAAAATCCCTGTGACTATATTTCTTCCGGAACGGCGGGGGAGCTTCGCACGCAAAATCGCGAAATCGAAAGTGAAATTACCCCTCAATCGGATGAAATATAGCTATACAGAGATAAATCCCTTATAAATACTTCTTTGAAAAAGCTGAAATCAAGCGTTTTCAGATATCTTAACCGCTTTTACGGCATCGCTTCGGATCAGCTTACCATCAAAGAACTCATAGGCAAGATATCCGATATGCCCGGTGTTCAGATAAAGTTCCTTCAGTATCTGCATTGATACGGGATCCCTGTCAATGATCCAGTAGTATGAGAAATCTCCGAAAACTACAGGCTTATTACCCAACTCGATATCAGGCATATATTCTGAAATCACGACCGGCTTTCCGAGAATCGTATATGTAGTAGCGTTCCAAAGATAGTTTCCGACTTCATCTTTGAGCGTTCTCAGGTGCAGTGCTGTCGTATCGTTCATCAGCTATACGGCATTTTTGCGATACTTCCTGTCGGTAGAATGATATAAGGTGAGCATATCGTCATAGGTAAGAGTGGAAGCGGTAAACGCCACATCAGCTCCGCCGGTATCAGCAAGGATTCCGACCGGTTCGTCTGCCCCAGTTCCCGTAATAAAACCTTTGTCTTCGGCGCGACCGAAATTCTTTCCAAGACGGTCGATAAGATATTTTTCGATAGAGAAGCTTGCATACCGGTTGGTTGCGTGTCCGAAATACAATTCGATATGGTTATTGGGATTCTTCTGATAAAATTCCCGAGCTAATGTGATTCTGCCTTTGGTTTCATCCTTTATAAGTGGAAGACGGTCGTTATCACAAATACCCAAGATATGAATTCCGTTTCCGCTGGGAGAGGTTTCCGCATAGGTGTCATGCCTTTCAAGAAGAAGCTGAATAAAGCTGTCTTCAAGCGGTCTTCCGTCAATGTCAAGGAAATACATATTGTCCGGGATCTTAAAACCGATGCCGGCCACGCCGTGCTTTTCCTTTGCAGCTATCGCAGAATCATAATCCGTCCAGGTATTGCTGTAGTTATCCGAAGTGCCGGTTATGCCGCCGTTTGCAGACATCGGAACTTTGGTCTTTTTGCCGTTCTTTCCCAGTGCGTAGTTCCATAAAAACCAGATTTTCTGTTCTTTGAGCTCATCTAATGTCATTTCCCGTTTCACCTCCTCCTTTTAGATTTTGATTCTCTTCATTCCTTTACCGCTGTTCTAATCAGCCACTCCCTGAATGCTTCTACAGGTATCAGTATCCTTGCTCCAACCTTAATGGTTGGGAATCCGGGTTTCTTCACGAGCTCATATGCCTTCGGAAGGGATATGCCCATCTGTGCAGATAATTCCTGCACGCTCATGGTTGTTTTTTCCATCGCTGTACCTCCAATTGTGTTGTATGTATTTGTACAAGTTTTTATTGATTTCATCGCCATTTTAGACTACAATGTAACCGGTGTCCAAAAACAGACGGTAACTCTAACGGCAACGCATAAGATGATTAATTGAGGTGTAGTAATGCCACTTAACTGGAATGATGAACATATTCCATCCAAAGCAGATAAAACAACTGACATATTGGGACTTAAGGAGATTGGTGGTGTCGAGCATCTTGTATATCATCCGTTCAGATTTAAAAACTACACCTGTGATCTTGATGGTAAAGAACAGCTTGTTTACCCAGTGTGCAAGCCCGGACAGGAGCCGGAATTCCCGTCTTCTGAAGGACTCACCGGAAAGGAACTGCTGATAAGCCTCTGTAACCTTGCGAAGGTTATAGACAGTTATGAAAATAAAACGCCAAAGGAACAGCTTATACTTAAGTGGTGTATGGAGAATATGCATCCATATAGGGTAGACTTCATCTACTCCGAGCTGTCGCAGGACTTCGATATCAATTCTGTTATGGCGGATATAGTGGAGCGTGATGGAATATTTGAGATAGAGCGGTTCATGAAGGATCTCGGAAGCTTGTATAACGCTGTCCGCTTCTATGTGGCGCTTGAAGGCTTGATCTATTCTGATGATGAAATAGCTTATAACCTCTATGCGGAAGGGCGCTATTTTGAGAGCTATAACTATTTTGAAAGTTATAAGCACTCTGCACCTGAGATTCCGGATGATGTTATGGAAGGAATTGAGTCATCCTCAAAGAATATAGTGGAGCAAATGCAGCGAGTAAATGAATATATCGAAAAACATCCTGCGAAGCAGCCACCTGAAGGTGAATTTGATTTTTACCATAATCCGTATGACGATTATGACGAACTGCGCACGAAGCTTGTAGATTTCATCCCGGATTTCAATATGAGGCTAAAATTCAACTCTGCTACTGGCAGATTTGATTTTTCGGCTGATATCGATTCTGTGTTTGATATAGCATGGTACACGCTGGCAAGGATGATTTCAGAGGATCCGGCACTTGAAAACCGTCAGAGAGAAGAATCGAGACCGGAAGGAATCATGATCTGCTGCAGGCATTGCGGAAAGTTCCTGATCCGGCGCAGTAATCGTCAGGAATTCTGTGATTCCGAAGAATGCCAGAGAGCCAGAAACGCAAGAAAACAGATGGCATATCGGAAACGGAAGGCGAAAAACGCTTCGGAAAAGAAGCACAGACGAAAGAAAACGAATGGATAGCAAAAGTGTCAGCAGTGATGACTCTTTTCAAGATAGGAGAAATAATATGACAACTCATAGCGTAATAACGGCAAATAGCAATAATATGAGCGAACTTGAAAATAGCTCAATCAATCTTATAGTTACATCTCCGCCATATCCTATGATAGAAATGTGGGATGAGATGTTTTCTGAGCAGGATCCGAGTATTAAAACATGTCTGGAAAGCGGTGATGGAATGTCTGCCTACAATAAAATGCACGAGATTCTTAACTCCGTTTGGAAAGAATGCGATAGAGTCCTAAAGGATAACGGTTTTGTTTGTATAAACATAGGAGATGCCACTCGTACTCTGGATGGAGAATTCCAGTTATTTTCCAATCATACCAAAATTATTGATTGTTTCCAAAGCATGGGCTACAGCGTATTGCCGGACATTCACTGGAAAAAGCAGTCTAATTCTCCCAATAAATTTATGGGATCAGGTATGTATCCGGCAGGTGCATATGTAACTTATGAACATGAGTATATTCTGGTATTTCGCAAGGGTGGAAAGCGGGTCTTCAAAGGAAAAGAAAAAGCATTACGGCAAAAAAGCGCTTTTTTCTGGGAGGAAAGGAATATTTGGTTTTCTGATTTGTGGGATATAAAAGGAACATCTCAAACTATGAATATTACAACAAAGGGAAGAGATCGAAATGCTTCCTTCCCTCTTGAGATACCCTATCGTCTTGTAAATATGTATTCTGCAGAGGGAGATACCGTGTTGGATCCATTCCTGGGTTTAGGAACGACAAGCCTCGCGTGTATTCTTTCCAAGAGAAATAGTGTTGGCTACGAAATAGATCAAGATGTTGCGACTACAGCATTGGAAAACATGAATATATCTGTATGTACTGCAAACAAATTCATAGATGCCAGAGTGAAGAGACACCTTGAATTTATAAAGAGTTTACCATCTGATAAAAAGGAAAAGTGTTATCGAAATGGTCCTCATGGATTTGATGTTAAGACTCGACAGGAAACAGCCATAGAGTTTGACCAGCTAAAAAAGATTAATAGAATAGATGCTGGGTACAATTGTGAATACTCTAAACTTGAAATCAGCTCAGACCCAGAACAATTGTCATTACAATTAGCAGCGAACGCAATGTAAAAAAATGAACAGGGTTTTAATGTATGCGTATTTTGCGGAGCAAAACGGTAGCAGTGTATAGCGAGTGGACTCGTGCGATTTAAATATACAAGCTAAAAGGAAGAGGATCAAAATGACAATAAACAAGATTGTTGTCCGAAATTATAAACTTCTTGAAAATGTTGTAATCAGACTCAACCCTGATGTAAATATTTTTGTCGGGGACAACGACTCCGGAAAAAGCACTATTTTGGAGGCACTCAGTATTCTCACTACGGGGAAATTGAACGGTTATGCTTTTGAGCGCCAACTGAGAGCAAACATGTTTACCAGTACTGTACGTACTAATTATATCAAGAGAATACTGCATGGCGAGGAGATTTTTCCACCTGAAATAATTTTTGAAGCGTATTATGATGGTGATCCAATTTACAAGGGATCTAATAATACTCTTTCAGAGCCAGAAGCTATAGGCATCAACATTACCGTTCACATTGCGGAAAAGAATACAGAATTGTACAAGCAAATGGTTAAGAACGGCGATATTCTGGATATACCGATAGAACTCTATACAGTAGATTACCATTATTTCAATGGCGAACCCTTTACATTTACCTACAGATATAGCCCTTTCAAAAGTGTGTTTATCGATACTACACGAAGGAATTATGGCGGGCTGGTCGATCATTTTGTTTCTGACAGCATTTCGGACACACTAACTGCCGACCAGATAAGAGATCTTTCGATCGCTTACGGTGTTAGCAGAAGAAGTTTTCATGACAACGAAACAATCAGGCAACTGAATGAGACGGTTCGGCAGAAAGCTGTTGTAAAGGGACGTGAGGTATCTCTGGATCTTCGCGAAGATGATCCGGAGGCATGGAAACGACAAATGTCGGTTGTTGTGGATACTATTCCCTTTGAGCTTATTGGATTTGGCACGCAGAACATAATCAAGATAGAACTGGCGTTGCGTAATGCGGATGAACAAGCGGATTTAGTACTTATGGAAGAGCCAGAGAATAATCTTTCCTTCTCGAATATGGCTATACTTATAAACCATATTACCCAATCAAAGGGAAAGCAGGTTTTCATATCTACACATAGTAGCTATATTGCAAATAAGCTCAGTCTGAGTAAAGTAATTCTTGTTCGAGCTGGTGTAGTGAGCCCATACTCCGCACTTCCCGATGATACAAAGAAATACTTCGTGAAGCTCCCTGGTTATGATACGCTTCGTTTTATCCTTTCATCCAAAGTTATTCTTGTAGAAGGCCCAACTGATGAGCTTATCATCCAAAGAGCGTACTTTGACAAACACGGAAAACTACCTTCAGAAGATGGTATTGATATTATTACCGTTGACTCCTTGGCATTTAAGCGCTATTTGGATATTGCTGTCCTGATGGAGAAGCCAGTTGTAATCGTTACTGATAATGATAAGAATATTGAAAAAAATATAAAAGAAAAATATAGAAATTACCAACATCCGTTCTTTAGATTCTATTACGAGCAAGATGAATCTTTGAATACTATTGAACCGAGTGTTCTGGCTGCAAATTTGGATGAGGCTGGACAACCGACAGAAATATTCAAGAAGGCAATTTCCTCGAGCGACTCTATGATGAATAGAGGTTGGCAAGGTGTGTTGGATTTTATGTCTGCTCCAGCGAATAAAAGCGAATGGGCTTACCGAGTGTTTGAAGCAGAAGAAAAGATTAACTATCCGGAGTACATAACAAATGTCATCAAGTATTTTGAACAACACAGCTAAGATGTCGGCTGCTGGTTCTGGAAAGACATGGGATATATGCCATGACGCATTACAAGCAGTTAAGAACAGCAATAAAAGGGCTTTGATTCTATCCTTTACTAACCGAAGCATAGAGTCGGCCAGAAACGAAATCAGAAAGCAGAACGGAAGTGTTCTCCACCCACAAATTGTGGCAAAAACATGGTATAGATTCTTACTTTCTGATATGATTAAGCCTTACCAGACGGGTATAACCAACGGGAGAATAAATCATATAAAGTCAGTGGATTTCTCAGAGCAATTTGGGCAAGTGAATAGAAATAAAGCTGGAAGTTATGCACGCTATATCACTTCAGGAAAGAATGTCAGATCAAATCAGGCATCGGAATTAGCAGTACTTCTCAATAGGCTTAGTAGCGGGATGAGCATAAAGCGCTTGGAGGGAATCTACAGTAATATCTACTTTGACGAGATTCAAGATTTGGTTGGTTACGATATAGACCTTTTACGGTTGCTTATGGAATCAAAAATTGCCATCACGTGTTGCGGGGATAGCAAACAAGCAACATTCACAACACATGTGGCAAAAAAGAATAAGAAACAGGCAGGGAAAAATATCTGGGTGTTCTTTAGTGAACTTGAAACCGAGGGTCTTGTGCAAATTGAACGAAAACTTGCCAGTCGAAGATTCAATCGTGATATCTGCTGCTTTGCTAATGCAGTATATCCTATTGGAGATGCAATAACGACAATCATGGAGGATGTCACCGAACATGACGGTGTGTTCTTGATTGATGAGGTTGATGCAGATATTTATAGTGAATACTTTTGCCCACAGATTCTTCGATTTGATGCTCACACAAAAATAGTCAAGTCATGTCTTAACTTTGGTGCCTGCAAAGGTGAGACTTTTGATAGAGTTCTTATATATCCGAATGGGAAGCTAAGTGACTTTATTTTGAAAGACAAGGCTTTAGACCATCCAGAGAAATATTATGTGGGTGTAACTCGACCGAGATACAGTATAGCGTTTGCGATGAAAAAACTTCCTGCTCAATTAAGTAGATATGAAGAGGTAGTAATCTCAATTGCGGGAAATGAAATAAGAGCGTTGAAATATCAAGGTATTACATTTCCGGTTGCACACTGATTAGCGTCGATAACGGGGGCAAGTTGCCGCGAAAGCCTTTTTGTATATTCGCAATGAAATGCGTCGGCATCTACCATCAAGACCTGAAAAATGCGCATACTTATGCGTCATATTATCTATAAGCATCGTTATCGGAATTATAATGTACTACAAGTACTTACAGCACTTGCCAAATATGATGCTCATAAATAGAAAAATCAATAAGCGTCTTCTTCTATCTCAATCTCTAACCCATCAGATGTTTTCACATAATATACCATTTTAACTGGGATCTTTTCTTGTAATTGTACCATGTTCTTATAAGAAACTGGTTTCACAGAATAAGCGGTCTCTCCAACGTACCCATCTATTCCCTTGGATTCTTCTTCTGGCGTTGCTAATCTATATGACATTTTAGATAATTTAGCAAGGTATGCCAAAATGGTTTTCTGGTGATAAAGTCCGTAATATGTTTTATCAATTATTAGATCCTCAACATATTGTCCGACTAAATCCTTGTCTACTTTTGAAACAGCATTGATCATTTGTTGCAATTTGGCATATGCCTTATCTGTAGCTTCCGCAACAGCATCTGGATACTTGTCTAAATACCACTTTTTCCACGCTTCCAATGATTTGTCATCGGATTCTTCAAGGAATTGTTGAAACAACTGGGACATATTGCCTACATTCTCCTTACGAGTCGCATGCGAATATCTGTTACTATAATTCATGAAATCACTCGTATATGTAGGATATTCCGTTTTTGGACGTCCATTTAGTTTATCAATGGATTTGTTTGGAATTCTCTTTTTCATTTCATTCTTAATCCTCTACCTCAATCTTTAGTCCTGTTTTCGTCTTTGAATAATAAATCATCTTAACATCAATTGTCTCGGAGAGACGACTCATTGTTTTGTAAGTGTCCGGCTTAACAGAATAAGCTACACCGCCAACATAACCATCTATGCCTTTGGCCTCTTCATCAGGAGTCGCAAGCCGATAGTCCGTATCTTTTAGATCTGCGAGTGAAGCAAGGATCGCTTTCTGAACATACATACCATTAAATGTCTTGTTGATTATCAAATCTTCAACCCATTTCTGTACCATATCGCGGTCTATCAGTTGAATCGCTTCTCTAAGATTTTCTATCTGTGCATATATCTTATCGGTGGCTTCATTAAATGCATCTGGGTGATGCATAATATAGAATCTCTTCCAATACTCAATTGCAACATGTTCAGTTTTACTCACAAATTCAGGAAATAGTTCTGACATCTGGCCAACTACTTTAGGTCTGGTACCCTGGGCATTTTGATTTGCCCAGTTTATAAGCTGTGATGTATATTTGGGGAAAGAATAGTTTTCACTATTGTTATAGCCTTCGATACTCTCGTTTTTCAAATTATAAATCATATTCTTACGCCTCCTTATAAACCCTCGAACAATTCGGCTAATCTGATATTGAATCCATTTGCGATCTTTTCAATATTTGCCAGAGAAATGTTACGTTTTCCTGCTTCAACCGATGCATAATATGTTCGATCCATGTTGATAGCCAACGCAAAACGTTCCTGGCTTAAGCCGAGATCTTTTCTGAGGGATTGTATTCTTTGACCAAATGCAACTTGTACCGTCATAGGATACAGCCACCTCCATTTTCATTTGTATACACCCAATATTATAGCCAAAGTGGATTATAAGGCAACGGACTATGAGCAACACTATGTGTATAAAAACGGGGTAGCATATCGCTACCCCGCCGATTATATGTTCCTAAATATTGAGTTTATCTTTACTTGTACGGATGATTATCTTTCCGTCATCATAATCCACATGGATCCTGTCTCCGACAGAGAAACCTATGGCTTCAAGCCATTTGCCTTCCATCTGGATCTTCGGCACCTCCGAATACCTTCTGCCGGTGTATCTCATGGAATACTGAACTTTGATTGTTTTGTCATGAGCGACCTCCTTCAAGCGAAAAGTGGATATGAGAGTTGTATGTTTCGATATCCTGTATCAAATTGTCATTTCCGCTTGAAGGCTGTCTGTCAAATGCCTGTAAAACCAATGTTCTTCAAAAATCCCTATGACGCACCAGCGAACCCGTGGTTTTTGATCATTCCTTATCGGTATCGACAATATCAACTATTACCTTCTTGGTTTCCTTGGCCGATGCCGCCTTAACGACTGTCCTTATGGTAACGACTGTCCTTATGGCCTTCGCAATACGTCCCTGCTTGCCGATCACCTTGCCCATGTCGGATTGAGCCACCCTCAATTCAACAACTATCGCATTATCATCCTCACGCTGTGTCACCGTAACTTCGTCCGGCTTCTCAACCAGTGATCTTGCGATTATCTCTACCAGATCCTTCATGTTTTACCTCCGCCTGCAGGTCTATTTACTGATACCGGCATTTTTGAATATCTTGCTTACCACCTCGGTAGGCTGAGCTCCGTTGGCCAACCACTTCTTTGCGAGCTCCTCGTTTACCTTAACGGTACTGGGTTCCGTATTGGGATCATAGGTTCCTATCTCCTCGATGAACCTTCCGTCACGGGGCGATCTTGCATCCGCTACGATGATCCTGTAGTAAGGTGACTTCTTCTGTCCCATTCTCCTGAGCCTTATCTTTACTGCCATTTTTCTACCTCCGTAAAATATTGAAAAATTTATTTAAAAGGGCATCTTAAATCTTCCCTTTTTACCCATTCCGTTCATCATACCCGGAAGCTGTTTCATCATCTTGCGGCTCTGTTCAAACTGCTTGACAAGCCTGTTCACTTCCGATATGTCAACCCCGGCACCCTTGGCTATCCTATGCTTTCTTGACGGGTTTAAGATCTCCGGGTTCTGTCTCTCCTTCTTAGTCATTGACAGGACTATCGCCTCTGTCCTTGCCATCTTCTTATCGTCTATCGCATTCTCAAGATCCTGGGATTTTATCCCCATTCCGAGTCCTGGCATCATCCCGAGGATCGAAGACAGCCCGCCCATCTTCTTCATCTGGTTCATGCTCTCGAGGTAGTCTTCAAAATCGAACTTACCCTTCTTGAGCTTGCGGGTCATTTCCTTCTCTTTATCTTCGTCTATATCAAGCGATTCCTGAGCCTTCTCGATAAGTGTGAGTACATCACCCATTCCGAGTATACGGCTCGCCATCCTGTCCGGATAGAACTGCTCAAGATCCGACAGTTTCTCACCCATGCCGACATAGAGTATCGGCTTGCCCGTTACCGCCTTTATCGACAGCGCGGCACCGCCTCTTGCATCACCGTCCATCTTTGACAGGATCACGCCGTCCACGCCTATCTTCTCATTAAAGCTCTGGGCAACATTGACCGCTTCCTGACCTGTCATCGCATCAACTACGAGAAGTGTCTGATGAACTTCTACATTGCTCTTGATATCCGAAAGCTCCTGCATCATCTCATCATCTATCTGGAGCCGTCCCGCAGTATCCAGGAACACGACATTATGTCCGCCTTTGGCTGCATGTTCTATAGCCGCCTTACATATATCAACGGGAGAAAGCTTATCTCCCATCGAGAAAAAATCGACCTCCTGCTTATTGGCGTTCATTTCAAGCTGTTTAATGGCCGCCGGTCTGTATACATCGGCCGCAACAAGCAGGCACTTCTTTCCCTTTAACTTAAGCTTCCCCGCCAGTTTTGCCGCAGTGGTCGTCTTACCTGCACCCTGAAGACCGCACATCATTATAACGGTCGTCGCCTTGCCCGGCTGCAACTGTATCTCCGTGGTCTCGCTTCCCATAAGAGAGACCATCTCTTCATTAACTATCTTGATGACCATCTGTCCGGGATTAAGGCCGTTCATCACATCCTGACCTACAGCCCTCTCCTCGACAGATTTAACAAACTGCTTTACTACCCTGAAATTTACATCCGCTTCAAGAAGAGCTAACTTTACTTCCTTAAGTGCCGCCTTGACATCCTCTTCGGTAAGCCGGCCCTTGCTCCTTAGGTTCTTGAATACATTCTGCAGTTTTTCGGTCAAACTCTCAAATGCCATCTATACAGTCTCCACAAGCTGCCTGCACAGCTTACGTATCTCATCCTCAAAACCTGCGCCTTTGCCTGCTGCCGTCTCCTCTATCTTAAGAGCCAGTTCCTTTATCTTCGTATACTTCTCGATCATATGGAGCTTCTCTTCATAGGAGGATAATATCTTATCGCAGCGTCTTATAAGATCATGTACTCCCTGACGTGTGATACCGTATTCCTCCGAAAGCTCCTTAAGAGACAGATCCTCAAATACCGCACTCTCGTATATCTTCCTCTGGTGCTCCGTAAGAAGCTCACCGTAAAAATCATATAAAAGATTCTGTTCAACGATATGTTCCATCTGAAGGCTCCTTGCGCACAATGGATACTATACACAAAACCGAAACGGGTGTCAAGTATTTTTTCTTGACACCCGTCATCCTTTTCTGTCTGCTGTGTTTCCGGATCGTATGATCAGACGCTTGTCCTTACGATCTTCGGCCTGTAGCCTCCCGCTGTCAGCGCCTTTATTATCTCTTTCTTATGCTCCGTGCCGAATGCTTCAAGCGTTATGCGCAGCTCCACGGCTGCATTACGGTTCGTGGAAACGAACTGGTTGTGCTCAAGCTTTATTACATTACCGCTCTTCTCCGCGATGACCGCAGCCACTCTCGACAGTTCACCAGGCTTGTCCGGAAGAAGCACGGATACGGTAAATATCCTGTCTCTCATTATAAGTCCCTGCTGTACAACGGAGGACATGGTTATGACATCCATATTTCCGCCGCTTAATATCGCCACGACCTTCTTATTCTTTTCCTTGAACTGCTTAAGAGCAGCCACGGTCAGAAGTCCCGAGTTCTCGACGACCATCTTATGGTTCTCAACCATATCAAGGAAAGAGACTATAATGTCCTCATCCGGAACCGTTATTATATCATCAAGATTCTTCTGTATATACGGGAAAATAGCGCTTCCCGGAGTCTTAACAGCCGTACCGTCAGCTATCGTGTTTACACCGTCAAGGGTAACGACCTTACCCGCCTCGAGCGAAGCCTTCATACAGGCGGCTCCCTCAGGCTCTACTCCTATGACCTTTATCTTCGGATTCAAAAACTTGGCCAATGTGGACACGCCTGCTGCCAGACCGCCTCCCCCTATCGGGACAAAGATATAATCCACGAGCGGAAGTTCCTTGAATATCTCCATCGCTATAGTGCCCTGTCCGGTCGCAACTGCCGCGTCGTCAAAAGGATGTATGAAGGTATAGCCGTTCTCATCCGCCAGTTCATAAGCCCTCGCGCAGGCCTCGTCATACACGTCACCGTACAGTACCACTTCCGCTCCGTAACCCTTGGTCCTGTTAACCTTGATGAGCGGAGTTGTCGTAGGCATCACGATCACAGCCTTACAGCCGTATTCCTTCGCCGCATAGGCAACACCCTGTGCATGATTTCCAGCGGATGCGGTGATGATACCCCGTGATCTTTCCTCATCGCTTAAGGTGCTCATCTTATAATAGGCTCCTCTTAACTTATAGGCACCCGTCATCTGCATATTTTCCGGTTTAAGATAAACCCTGTTGCCCGTAATATCACTTAAGTAACTGCTGTAAACAAGCTTTGTCTCAAATGCGACCTTCTTAACAAGCTCGCTGGCTTCTTCGAATCTTTCAAGCGTCAGCATCTTCTTCATCCTCCTTATCCGCTCCGTCACCATCGGCCTCTCCCGGTTCAAACAGCGCTTCAACATACGCATCCGGATCAAACCTCTGAAGATCGTCTATCCCCTCTCCGACACCTATATACTTGACCGGTATGTTAAGCTCGCTCTGTACCGCGACCGCGATACCTCCCTTTGCCGTGCCGTCAAGTTTTGTCATGATTATACCGGTAGCCTCCGCTGCCTCATGGAATTCACGGGCCTGCATAAGAGCGTTCTGTCCCGTCGTTCCGTCTATGACTACCAGCGTCTCTCTTGCCGCTTCCGGATATTCCTTATCTATTATCCTGTGTATCTTCTTAAGCTCTTCCATAAGGTTCTTCTTGTTATGGAGCCTTCCTGCCGTATCGCAGATCAGTATATCGGTGTTCTTCGCCCTTGCCGATCTTAACGCATCAAATACGACCGAGGCCGGATCCTGACCGTCCGAACCTTTTATTATATCCACTCCTGCCCTGTTGGCCCACTCATGAAGCTGCTCGACAGCCGCCGCCCTGAACGTGTCAGCTGCTGCCACCATGACCTTCTTTCCTTCCTTCCTGTATATGGAAGCCAGCTTGCCTATACTTGTGGTCTTGCCTACTCCGTTGACACCTATCACAAGGATGACTGCCTTTCCCTTTTCAAAATCATATGCATCTTCGGGAAGCGTCATCTGGTCCTTTATCGAATCCATGAGCACACCACGGCATTCCTGTGCCGATTTAATGTGTTTCTCCCTGACCTTCTCCTTTAAGTCTTCAAGTATCTTTTCGGTGGTGTTTACACCCATATCGCTCATTATAAGGAGCTCTTCAAGTTCCTCATAGAAATCATCATCTATCTCGGAGGGACCGAACACATTATCAAAGCTCTTTGCGATATTATCCCTCGTTTTTGTAAGGCCGCTTTTCAGTTTTTCAAAGAAACCCATACATCAGTCCTCCAGATCCTTATCAATAAGATTAACCGATACCAGTGTCGAAACACCCTTCTCCTGCATCGTGATGCCGTAAAGCCTGTCGGCCTGCTCCATAGTGCCCCTTCTGTGCGTGATCACTATGAACTGGGTATGTTTGGTAAGCTTATGCAGATATCCCGCGAACCTTCCGACATTTGATTCGTCAAGAGCCGCCTCTATCTCATCGAGCAGACAGAACGGCGAAGGTTTCAGGTTCTGTATCGCAAACAGAAGGGCTATCGCGGTAAGTGCCTTTTCTCCTCCGGAAAGCTGCATCATGTTCTGCAGTCTCTTGCCCGGCGGCTGGGCGATTATGCTGATGCCGGCCTCAAGTATGTCCTCTTCCTCCTGGAGCTTAAGGCTTCCCTGTCCGCCTCCGAACATTTCCTTGAATACCTTGTCGAATTCCTTCTCGATATCCTTAAACTTCTCGGCGAACTGAGTCCTCATCGCTTCATCCAGTTCCGCAACGATACCGGTCAGCGTCTTCTCCGCTTCAACAAGATCGTCATGCTGGTTCTTAAGGAAGGTGTATTCCTCCATGAGTGTCTTGTATTCTTCAATGGCGTTTACGTTTACCTCACCCAGTGCACGTATCCCTTCTCTTAATTCCCTTATGGATCTTCTTATGGATGTTACGTCATTATAGGCTTCATTACGCATCTGTGCGGCCGAAGAGAGTGTTATCTCATATTCGTTCCACATATAACCGACGCGGTTTTCCTGTTCTTCCTCGATACGCTCCTTCTGCGTGTCCAAACGCATCACCTCTTTTTCAAGAGATGTTATCCTGTTCTTCAGTTCATCCGTCGCACTGAAGAATGACTTCTGTTTCTTTGCAAGTTCCTCCTTCCTTGCAACGAATTCATCTATGCTCTCCTGATCGCTGTCCTTGCTTCCCGCGGATGCGGCAAGTGTCTTCTCGATCTCCTCTATGTTCTTAAGGCGTTCGTTTATCTCATTCTCTGATTCGCTGATCTTACCGTCAATCTCACCGATCTCAGAATTAATACGGCCTATCTCTTCCTGTGCACGTCCTACGTTTGATGCCGCATGCTCGGCATCCCTCTCAAGAGAAGTGACCTTAAGTTCTATATCCGTGGAAGAAAGAACCTGTTCTGTCTCTTTTTCCCTCAACTCATCAAGCTCACTTCCGTAAGCGGCTATCTTATCCTGGAGTTCCTTCTCCTTATTCTCCGATTCGCTCAGCTTATGACCGGTTTCTTCCTTATTGGTGTTTATCTCATTTACCTGCTGTTCAACTTCACGGTTATCGTTCTCAAGATTGAGATAACCGTTCATGGTCTCGTTCTTTATCTCCTCGGCCCTGTCAACGCTCATCTGGGCCGTGTTCTGTTTGATGTAATGATCCTGGAGTTCCTCCTGGAGATCCTCGATCTTCTTGCGGACAGTCCTTCTGGTCTCCTTGGTATTCTCGATATCCTCCATTATCTTTTCTATCTTCTTGAGCGATTTCTTTACTTCCGCCTCAAGTTCCTCTATCTCCCTCTTCCTTCCGAGGAGATTGCTCGCATTTTTGAAAGCACCGCCGGCAAGCGCTCCGCCGGGTGTCAGATACTCGCCCTCCAGGGTCACTATCCTTAGCAGATAATTGTATTTCTTAGCCATGGCAAGTGCGTTATCAACATGATCTGCCACTATTATCGCGCCCAGAAGCTGTCCGATAACATCACTGTATTTCTTATCCGCCTTTACAAGCTCCGAGGCCATCCCTATGAAGCCCTTCTCATTCCTTACCTCCGGCTTATTGAACTCGCCTCTGTCCTTCACACTGGTAAGCGGCAGAAATGTGGCTCTTCCGCCCTTGGTATCCTTGAGCATGCGGATCATCTTCTTTGCCACCGCTTCATCCTGTGTGACGATATTCTGGATATTTCCTCCAAGCGCGGTCTCTATGGCTGTTTCGTATTCCTTATCCACATCGATTATATCAGCGACTACGCCTATTATCCCTTTTACGCTTTCCTTCTGCTCCATCACGCGCTTGATGCTTCCGCCGTAACCGTCATAACGCTCTGCGATGTTTTTCATGGCATCCAGGCGTGACTTTTCCTTATGATAGGATATCTGCGCCTCGGACAGCTCCCTGTCTTTTGATTCAAGTGTCTGCTTGAATTCGGAAAGCTGTTCCTCCAGAACTTCCTTCTCTCTGTCTGTCTTAAGTATCTGAGCATTTATCTCATTGAGCTCATCGTACAGTTTCTTAAGCCCCTCTTCCTGCTCCTTTTCCTCGGATTTGGCCCGAAGGAGCTTGCTCTGCAGCTCAGCCTTATGTATCCTTGCCTGTTCGAGCATCGTATCGAAACGTCCGAGGTCCGCCTTTATCGCCGCACGTTCATTGAGCATGCCGATAATGGTATTCTTATCCGTTTCTATACCGTTGCTTAACTCTTCTATCCTTTTCTGTATGACCGAAAGTTCCGTCTTCGCCTTATCCCTGACTTCTGTCAGTTCCGTAAGTTCCTTATCGATCTCCTTCTTCTTACGATCGAATTCATTCTTCTCCGAAGTCTGTATGTTAAGACGCTCGTTTAAGGAAGCTTTCTGCTGCTCATAATGCTCCCTGTTGTTTTTGGCCGAATTGATCTGTTCCCTGTTTAAGCTTATCTGTCCTTCGAGCTTTGCCTTCATAAGATCGCTCTCGGACATGCGGTTTCGCTTCTCCTCTATCTGCCTGTCAAGCTGCTCCATCTCCTCTTCGACCTTGGAATACTCATCCTTGATCCCGTCGTATTTATCGTTGTTCTCCTTAAGATCGTTCCTTACTATCTCGAGCTTGCCCGTAAGTTCCGAGAGTGCGGTCTGAGCTCTCTGCGAATCAAGCAGGAACAGGTTGACATCAAGTGTCTTTAGTTCTTCCTTTTTCGCAAGATAATCCCTCGCTACCTTCGACTGTTTTTCCAGCGGCTCAACCCGCTTTTCCTTCTCTGCGAGTATATCGTTCACTCGCACAAGGTTGGCCTGCTCATCCGCAAGCTTTTTAAGTGCCGTTGATTTACGTTTCTTGAACTTGACAATACCGGCAGCCTCATCGAACAGTTCGCGCCTCTCTTCCGGCTTACCGCTTAAGATCTTATCTATCTGCCCCTGTCCTATGATCGAATATCCTTCCTTGCCGATACCGGTATCATAGAACATTTCGTAAACATCCTTAAGACGGCACGGCGAGCCGTTTATCAGATATTCGCTCTCACCCGAACGGTATACGCGCCTCGATACCGTGACCTCTTCAAAATCTATGGGCAGCTTATGATCCGAATTATCCAAAGTTATCGCAACATAGGCATAGCCCATGGGCTTTCTCATCTCACTCCCGGCAAAAATAACGTCCTGCATATTCGAACCGCGCAGCTGCTTTGCACTCTGTTCGCCAAGCACCCACCTTACCGCATCGGCCACATTACTCTTACCGCTGCCGTTAGGACCGACTATTCCGGTTATGCCGTTATGGAAATTGAAAACAAGTTTATTTGCAAATGATTTGAAACCGTGTATCTCTATGCTCTTTAAATACATCCTTCCACGCTCCGTTAATCCCTGTTCATTGCCTTCAAGGCTTCATATGCCGCATTCTGCTCGGCACGCTTTTTACTGCTTCCGACTCCTTTGCCCATTACCTTTCCGTTAACGAGCACATTCACGGTATATTTCTTATGATGATCCGGTCCGGACTCGCCTGCAGGGACATACTCCATCTCATATCCCTTATCCTGGACATATTCCTGGAGCGTTGTCTTACTGTCCCGAAACTCTATCTTATCCCTGTAATCGGTAAGCACATATTCGGTAACGAATCTCCTTGCAACATCAAATCCTCCGTCAAGGAAAAGCGCCCCTATCAATGCTTCGAACACATCCGAGATTATGGATTCACGCCCTCTTCCGCCGGTCTTCTCTTCACCCTTCCCAAGCAGGATGTATTCTCCAAGCGACAGTTCCTGCGCGCAGTACGCCAGTGTCGGCTCGCATACCAGCGATGCACGCATCTTGGTCATATCACCCTCCTGCATATCGGGATTATCCTTATACAAAAATTCACTCACGGTAAGTTCGAGCACCGCATCTCCCAGAAACTCAAGTCTTTCATAATCCCTGACAGACTGCTTTTCATTCTTGAACGAACTGTGCGTCAGTGCATTTATGAGAAGGTCCTCGTTTGAAAAGACATGCCCTATCCTGTTCTCTAATTCTTTGTATCCGCCTACCTTGTTCATACAGCTCCTTACACTAAAAAAATGTGCCAAAGCACATTTTTTAATGCTTAACTCAATGCGTTCTTTATCTGCTCCACGGCATCCGCAACAGTAACTATCTTCTCGGCATCCTCATTCGCGATCTCCACATCGAATGTCTCCTCAATACCCATTATGATCTGAAAAACATCAAGGGAATCGGCTCCGAGATCATCCGTAAACCTCGTTTCCTCGGTTATCTCATTTTCATCTACATTAAGTACTTCGGCGATTATCTTCTTAAGTTTCTCCAGTTCCATGATCCGCCCTCCTCTTAATAATATGTAATGCCCCCTACTCAAGCATATTGATCGTATCGTTTATCTTCTTATTTATCTCCTGTTCCTTGAAAGTCACGCACTGTTTGATCGAAGTCGAGATCTCCTTATGTGTTGCATTGCCGTGCGTCTTGACCACAAGTCCCTTAAGTCCCAAAAGAGGAGCTCCGCCGTATTCCGTGGCATCAAACCGCTTAAGTGTCTTCTTGAGCGTGGGCTTTACAAGAAGGTATGCCAGCTTCGTTGCAAGCGAAGATGAAAAGGTCTCCTTAAGAGCACCTATCATGGTGGATCCTACACCTTCATACATCTTGAGCGCAACATTTCCGGCAAAAGCCTCGCACACCACCACATCAGCGGTACCCTTGGGTATCTCCCTCGCCTCAACACTTCCTATAAAATTGATATCCGGACAGTTCTTCAACAGCGGATAAGTCTCCTTGACAAGCATATTGCCCTTTTCTTCTTCCGCTCCTATATTTAAAAGACCGACCTTTGGATTATGTACTCCGAGAACATGCTCCATGTATATCGATCCCATCTTGGCAAACTGAACAAGGTGTGATGCCCTTGCATCCACATTTGCTCCGCAGTCTATCAGCAGGGATATACCGTTGTCCGTAGGAAAAACAGGTGCGAGCGGCGGACGTTCCACACCCTTGATCCTGCCGACGATCACCTGACCGCCCACAAGGATGGCTCCGGAACTGCCGGCCGAAACGAACGCATCACAGACTCCGTCCTTGACAAGGTTAAGTCCCTTTACAATGGAGCTGTCCTTCTTCTTTCTTATAGCCATGACAGGCGGTTCTCCGGTCTCTATGACCTCGGATGCATCGACAATGTCCACACGGTCTTTAGGGTACTGATACTTCTTGAGTTCCTCTTCGATCACATCCTTGTTTCCGCACAGGAATACCTTGATCCCATCCTGTGATGTGACCGCTTCGATAGCTCCCTTCACCGGTTCTGCCGGAGCATTATCCCCACCCATGATATCCACAGCAACATTTACCATGATATATACCTCGTATCCTTACATCTACAAGTCCATTGATAACTATACATAAGATTCATGCAAAAATCAAGACAATAAAAAGCTCCGGAAGTGACACTCCCGAAGCTTTATTTCCTACATATTCAAGATCAGTCCTGAGGGATGATCTCCTTCTTGTTGTATGATCCGCAGGCCTTGCAAACCCTGTGAGGTACCATAAGTTCGCCGCACTTGCTGCACTTAACGAGTGCAGGAGCGCTCATCTTCCAGTTAGCCCTTCTCTGATCCCTGTGACCCTTGGATGATTTATTCTTGGGACAAATCGACATCGTTACACCTCCTTATTACCGATTCTCTATGTTACAAACGCTACTCTGTAACGATTTGTTCATACCACACTTGAATGATTATACATACCCATTCCTTGTTTGTCAACGTATTTTATGAAATATTATATCATGCGTTCTCAGGATATCTGCGCCTGTACTGCCGTAAGAGCTACGACTCCGACTATATCATCAGCCGTACATCCTCTCGACAGATCGTTCACCGGCCGTGAAAGCCCCTGCAGCATCGGTCCGTAGGCCTGTGCCTTTGCCAGTCTCTCAACCAGCTTATATCCTATATTGCCGGCATCAAGGTTCGGGAAGATGAGCACGTTCGCATGTCCTGCTATATCGCTGCCCGGTGCCTTGACAGCTGCAACCTGCGGTACGATAGCCGCGTCGGTCTGGAGTTCCCCGTCTATATTAAGGTACGGATATTTATCCTTTGCTATCTCGGTCGCCCTCACAACCTTATCCACCAGTTCGTGCTTGGCACTTCCCTTTGTGGAATGTGACAGCATTGCGATTATGGGTTTTCCGCCGATAAGATTTGTGAAGCTCTTGGCCGAAGAATTTGCGATAGCCGCAAGTTCCTCCGAATTAGGGTCCTGATTAAGCCCGCAGTCCGCAAACAGGAAGGTTCCGTTCTCACCGAAGATGCAGTCCGGCACATCAAGTATGAAGAATCCCGATACGAGCTCAACACCCGGCGCCGTCTTAAGTACCTGGAGCGACGGTCTGAGTACATCGGCCGTGGCGTGGCATGCACCTGCCACCATTCCGTCCGCATCCTTCATCTTCACCATCATCACACCCCACATGAGATAGTCACTGAGAAGCCTCTCTCTTGCCTTCTCGGGTGTCATGCCCTTATTCTTCCTCAGTTCGTAAAGAGTATCCGCATACAGTTCGAATTTATCCGACGTCTCGGGATCCACAACGGATATCCTTGACAGATCCAGTTCAAGCCAGTTGGCTCCCTCCATGATCTTCTCTTCCTTACCGACCATTATGATATCCGCGATATTCTCCTTCAATATCTTATGTGCCGCGATAAGAGTACGCCTGTCATTGCTCTCAGGCATTACTATCTTCTTTACGTCCTGTCTTGCCCTGTCCTTTATCCTGTCTATAAATGCCATGAATGAAACACCTTCCTTCCCCGGTTTATATCTTAGATTTTATTACAAAATGCCCCTGCTTACAAGCACCCCGTACTGCATTGTATCATCATATCCGTATTGAAAAACCTTCTACATCAATCCCTGAATGAATACTATCAAAATAAGGACGGGCAGAACAAAACGGAAATAATTCTTAAGCTTACCCGGCATCCTGATCCCTTTTCCGGTATTTGCCTCTTCTATATATCCGTCAAAACCCCAGCCCGATCTGAACGTACAGAACAGAACGAAAACAAGGGATCCGAGTGGCAGCAGGAAATTGCTCACTATGAAGTCCTCGGTATCAAGCACATCCCTTCCGCCTATGATATGCAGATCGCTCCATACATTATAGCCAAGGACACACGGAAGACTCGCTATCAGCATAAATACGACATTTATTATTATGGCTTTCTTCCTTGTAAAACCCATATCATCCGTCATATAAGCTATAAGGTTCTCAAATACCGCCGTCACCGTCGAAAAGCTTGCAAATGTCATGAAGATAAAGAAGAGGGTTCCCCATACGCGTCCTCCCTTCATGTTCATGAAGATCCTGGGAAGCGTTACGAATATGAGCGAAGGTCCCTGGTCCGGCTCCACACCGAAAGAAAAGCATGCCGGGAAAATGATAAGACCTGCAACTATGGCTACAAAAGTATCAAGTGCGCATACTCTTATCGCCTCGCCCGTAAGCGAATTATCCTTCTTCATATAGCTTCCGAAGATTTCCAGCGCACCTATACCCAGACTCAATGTAAAAAATGCCTGGTTCATTGCCGCCGTCATTACCTTGCCGATCCCTGCCTCCCTTGCCTTTGCAAAATCAGGGTACAGATAGAATTTTACACCCGCACCCGCGCCTTCAAGCGTAAGGCTCTTCACCGCAAGTATCAGGATAAGCAGCAAAAGTCCGGTCATCATGAACTTGTTGGCTCTCTCAAGCCCCTTGTCCACTCCGAAGGACAATACCGCAAATCCCGCAATGACCGTTATGGCCATAAATATTCCCATTTCGGCGGGATTTCCTAGCATTTCCGTAAACACTTCTCCGACGCTGTCCGTCTCGATCCCCTCAAAACGTCCTGTCAGGAATTTGTAGAAATAATCAAGCATCCAGCCCGATACCGTAGTATAGTACATCATCAGCAGATAACATCCTCCGATACAGAACCATCCGAAAATGTGCCATTTGCTCCCCGGTTTTTCAAGCTTTCTCAATCCCTCGATGACACTCTCGCCGCTCGCACGTCCGACGGCAAATTCCATCGTCATAACAGGTATCCCCATCAGTATAAGAAACAGCAGATAAAAAAGCACAAATACCGCGCCTCCGTTTGCCCCCGTAACATAAGGGAATTTCCATACATTTCCTATTCCCACCGCGCATCCTGCACTTACCAGGATAAAGCCTAACCTGCTGGCAAAGGCTCCCCGTTTCTCTTCCATTTTTATCTCCTCCGTTCATCATTGGATAATATAGTAAATAAAATACCACAAAATCTCTTATTTCCATACCTTTTTTTTGGTTTTTAATATATAATTGAATGATAAAACACCCCATGGAGTATGAAATGCCGACCAGGATAATATTTGTAACAGTATATATCATCGCGATAATCGGCCTCTTTTTTGTAATAAAGAGCCTTAATAAGATCCACGAGGAATACGGATTTATATTGAAGCGCGCCATGATCGCAGCCATCGTAGCGGTCATCGCGAATATTCTCATCGCCGTATCTCCAAACGGATCATATGCCGAGCTTGCATACTGCTTCTACTTTGCTTCGGTCGACTGGACCATATACTTCCTTATGGGCTTTTGCCTGTCTTATACAGAGCACCGGACCATAAAGTCCAAGATCGCATTACCCGGAGCTGTCCTTATGACGATCGACTCGATCCTCATCATGCTGAATCCATTTTTGGGGCGCAGTTTCTATATCTATACGAATACCAATATACCCGGTACCGTATTTTATCAGACCGGTTTTTATCCTTTATACTATGTACATCTTGCAGTCGACTATATAACGCTCCTGCTGGCACTTGTTTTCATTATCTACCGTATCTTCAAAAGCTACAGCCTGTACCGTATCAAATATGTGATGATCCTGTCCGTGCTGCTTTTTGTCGTCGCACTTAACCTCATCTACATGACGCTCTCCCTTGTACTTGATGCCTCGGTCGTATTCTATGCCGTCGCGGGTGGACTGATATGCTTCTCGATACGCACCTTTGTCCCCAGCAATCTTCTGATAACCTCAATAAGACGGGCAGTAGACGATATAAGCGAAGGCATGATCATATTTGATATAAGCAACAACTGCATCTATGCCAACACTTTTTCCAAAACAAATTTCGGGATAGATGATCTTCGTTCATACAATATGGACTGTGAACCCATAGCAACCGTCATGCAGAAAGTAAATGACAGGATCGACCCGACAGACGAGACTGATTATGTTAAGAACATAACCGAGAACGGAAAGGACATCACAAAATACTTCTATGTCAAATATAATCCTTTAAAAGACAGGCACGGAAGACTTATCGGCTCCTACTTTCTTATACGTGACACCACCGAGGAAGTGTTCTACTTAAATGAGATCAAGGAAGCCAGGATGAATGCCGACAGGGCAAACAAGGCAAAAAGCACCTTCCTTGCCAATATGTCTCATGAGATACGTACACCCCTTAATTCGATACTCGGGATGAATGAGCTCATAATCCGCGAAACGGATGACGAAAGGATCCGCGAGTATGCAGGGAATATAATGGAGGCCGGCGAAGTACTGCTGAACCTCATAAATGATGTACTTGATTTTTCCAAGATCGAAGCAGGCAAGACGGAAGTGAATCCCCACGAATACGAGCCCTATAAGCTCCTTAGGGACTGCTATTACTTCTTCCAGAAGGCCGCGCAGGAGAAGGATCTGTACATACACATAACCTGCGATGAGACTCTGCCCATCAAGCTTACGGGCGATTCCAAACTTATAGGGCAGGTTATTTCAAACATTGTCTCAAACGCCGTAAAATATACCAAAGAAGGCGGCATCACACTTGATATGACATATGATAAGATCAGCAGGGACAACATCGATCTTATCATTGATATATCCGATACCGGTATCGGGATAGCCGAGGAGGACATACCGCATCTCTTTGATTCTTTCAAGCGTGTAAACGAGATTGAAAATGCATCCATAGAAGGTACCGGACTCGGCCTTGCGATCACAAAGGAATTGCTGCATCTTATGAACGGTGATATCCGTGTCAAGAGCACTCCCGGTGAGGGCAGCCGGTTTACCGTGACAATACCGCAGACCGTCTCCGACTACACCGCCATCGGTCCGCTGGCCAATCCCAAGAAGATATCCGTTCCCGTTCATAAGGAAAGCTTTACCGCACCGGATGCAAAAGTTCTTATAGTAGATGATGTGCGTGTCAATCTCATGGTCGCCGAAGGGCTCTTAAAGCCTACCCTTATACAGACAAAAAAGGCAATGAGCGGCGATGAAGCCATTGAACTTTGCAATAAGGAAAAATACGATGTGATACTGCTTGATCATCGCATGCCCGTAAAGGACGGCCTTGAAACCTTCCGTGAAATATCATCTTCGGGCCTTAATACGGACACACCCGTGATAATGCTTACCGCAAATGCGATAAACGGCATGGAAGAAGAATATCTGAGTCTCGGATTCTGCGATTATCTTACAAAACCTGTTAAGGCCGATGAACTCGAAGCTGCTCTCCTGCGTCACCTGCCGCAGGACAAGATATGCCGGTAATATCGGGAAGAAGGTAGGAATTTCATGAAGGTCACGGCAATAATCGCGGAATACAATCCCATCCATAACGGTCATATAAAACATATCGAAACTGCCAGACTTAAGACCGGAGCCGACTATATCATAGCCGTAATGTCCGGTGACTATGTGCAGAGGGGCGCTCCTGCCGTCATTTCCAAATACGAACGTGCAAAAGCAGCTCTTATGGCCGGTGCGGATCTTGTTATCGAGTTACCTTTCTATTATTCCTGCTCGAGTCTTGAATATTTTGCAAAGGGTGCCGTATCGCTTATAGCAAAAACGGGAGTTGTCGACTGCATTTCATTCGGCTCCGAATGCGGAGACATAAACAGTCTTATCGAAGCCGCGGGGATCATGCACGATCTTAACCGCTCAGATGATCCGTCGATCAGGAAGAAGCTTTCGGGAGGCTTCAGTTTTTCACATGCCATAAACACTTCGGATGATATCCCGGAAAATATCCGGAAAATACTGAGCACTCCCAATAATCTCCTTGCCGCCGCTTACATATCGGCAGCAAAGGATTTCCGGGGCGGCTTTGCTTTCCATACAATGAAGCGCGAAGGAGCCGCATATCATGATGATTCCTCCTTTGCCCTGTCTTCCACTTCCATACGCAAAGATATACTTAATGTTCAACGGGAACAGCCGGAACGCAAGATCAGTTTACATAATGTTTTAAAGGATCGTATATCCGATGAGATCTTACGATCGCTGCTCTCCTGTCTTGACAGATATACCGCTGTATCGGAAGACGACCTCAGCCTGATGTTATTTGCAAGGATCCAGGATATCCTAAGGACCGCAGCATGTGATGATGCGGATCCGGTAGAGGTACTCACCTCATTCCTCGATGTCTCTAAGAGCCTTGCAAACAGGATAAAAGCAGCATATTCCCATGCCGCGTCCTACACCGCTCTGTGCTCTGAAATAAAATCAAAGGACATAAACTATTCCAGGATAAGCCGTGCTCTTCTCCATATCCTGCTTGATATAAAAAAGGACCGCATGGACGAATATGTAAAAGACGGCTATAACTACTATATAAGACCGCTCGGCTTTAAGAAGGATTCATCCGGGCTCCTTCATGAAATAAAACACTGTGCATCCGTTCCGCTCATATCAAAGGCAGCGGATCATGCGGATATTCTAAGGTCCTTTTATCTGCCGGATGCTCCCGATATCTGTTCTCATGCCCTTCGCATGTTCGGTGAAAATACGGCAGCGGCCGATCTGTATGAAAAAACTGTCTGCTCATTGAGCAGACAGCCTTTTATCTCCGAATATGAACAAGCCCTTCCGGTTATCTTTTAACCGTCAGTTTTTAAAACTGTGTATCGGTGCCGGGATACGTCCTTTCCTGTTTATGAAATCTTCACACGAATAACGGTTTACCGGCATTATCGGAGCATACCCGAGCAGTCCTCCAAACTCAGCCTTTTCTCCAACACCCTTTCCTATCACAGGTATAAGCCTTACTGCCGTAGTCTTCTGGTTCACCATTCCTATAGCCATCTCATCGGCGATGATGCCTGATATGGTTGAAGCACTCGTATCCCCGGGGATAGCTATCATGTCAAGTCCCACCGAGCAGACACAGGTCATGGCTTCAAGTTTTTCAAGAGTCAGACTCCCGGCTTCCACGGCATCGATCATCCCCTGATCCTCACTTACCGGAATAAAGGCTCCGCTTAATCCGCCCACATAGGACGATGCCATTACACCGCCTTTCTTGACCTGATCATTAAGCAGTGCCAGTGCTGCCGTTGTACCCGGAGCTCCCGCATGCTCAAGTCCTATCTCACATAAGATATCCGCTACCGAATCACCTATTGCCGGTGTCGGCGCCAGTGACAGATCCACGATCCCGAACGGTATGTTGAGGCGCTTTGATGCCTCTCCCGCCACCAATTGCCCGACACGTGTTACCTTGAACGCCGTTTTCTTTATCGTCTCGCACAACACTTCAAAGCTTTCTCCCCGTACTTTTTTGAGCACGGTATTTACAACTCCGGGGCCGCTTACTCCTACATTTATTATGGCATCCGCTTCCGTAACCCCATGGAATGCCCCTGCCATGAACGGATTGTCATCCGGTGCGTTGCAGAACACTACCAGCTTGGCGCATCCCAGCGAATCCGACTCTTTTGTCGCTTCGGCCGTATCACGTATTATCTGTCCCATTAAGCGGACCGCATCCATGTTTATTCCTGTCCTTGTCGATCCGAGATTGACGGAACTGCACACGAGCCTGGTTGAAGAAAGCGCCTTAGGTATCGACCTTATGAGCATTTCCTCCGCCTTCGTCATTCCCTTTGCCACAAGAGCCGAATAGCCTCCGATGAAATTAACTCCAACTTTAGCCGCTGCTTCGTCAAGCGTCTTTGCTATCCTGACAAAATCATCCGGGCTTTTACATGCGGAAGCCCCTATAAGTCCGATCGGTGTAACTGATATCCTCTTGTTTACTATCGGTATCCCGAACTCCTTCTCAATATCCTTACCCACCGCTACCAGATCCCTGGCCGTTGTTGTGATCTTCTCATAAATATTGCCGGTAAGCTTCTCAAGATCATCCGTTATACAATCGATAAGGCTTATACCCAGTGTGATCGTTCTGACATCCAGGTTCTCCTTCTCGATCATCTCATTTGTTTCGTTTACTTCAAATATATTGATCATTTCCGTCCCTTCCGAATAACGATTTTATACGCGGTGCATGCTCTTAAAGATGTCCTCCCTCTGACATCTTACCACCACTCCTATCTCCTCTCCGATCTGTGCAAGCTCGTCAGACACATCACCGAAGGGCTTGCTCGAATCGTTCATATCCACGATCATCATCATATTGAAATAATCCTGAACTATGGTCTGTGATATATCGAGTATGTTTATCCTGTTATTTGCAAGGTAGGTGCATACCTTCGCTATTATACCCACCGTATCCTTGCCTACTACCGTTATTATTGTTTTTTTCATAATATTCCTCCCTACTGCCGTAACTAAACGGCAACTGCTTCGCTAATCATATCCCTTGATGCTACCCTTATCCTGAAATCCTCGGGCTTATATCTGTTCTCGCTCATCAATATCTCAAGCCGTACCGTTTCATAGGCAAGCTCAGCCATGTTATTCTCCTTACTTAAGTGGCCCAGGAACACTGTCTTAAGATCATCATGCAGCAGCCTGCTAAGGAGCCTTCCGGATGATTCATTTGACAGATGCCCCTTATCTCCCAATATCCTGCATTTAAGCTGATAGGGATACTTTCCAACCTGGAGCATGTTGACATCATGATTGGCTTCAAGCAGCAGCGCATCGACTCCGGAAAAATTATCGACTATATAATCGTTATATTTACCGAGATCGCTCACGACTCCGACCGACTTATCTCCATTGCCTATCCTGTATGCGACAGGATCCGCCGCATCATGGCTTATGCGTACCGGGTTCACCTTAAGATCGTTTATCATAAAGGGCTTATCCGCTTCGATCTCCCTGAACAGTTCACCCGGGATCTTCCCGAGATACGACATGCCCTTTATCGCCTCTATCGTGCCCTTTGTAGCATACATCGGTATCCCGTAACGCCTGGCGATCACTCCCAGTCCTCCGACATGATCGGAATGTTCATGGGTTATGAGTATACCGTCCATCTCCTCCGTCTTAAGCCCGAGGGAATTAAGACCATCCTCTATCCTCTTTCCGCTTATGCCGGCATCCACGATTATGTGTGTGTCATCGGATCCGACATAGATACAATTCCCGCTGCTCCCGCTCGCGATACTGCATAATCTCATTTTTATCCCCTTTAACCCCTGTATTTCTCCCGCAGGATCCTGATCTTAATACTGATATATAACAGGATCCGTGTTTATTTTTCCCAATATATCTCGATCTTATCTCCTGTCTTTATCATCTCGTTAAAAACAGCGGACCTGCCGTTTAATTTGGTAACGACCGCATGTCCCTGCGGCTTTGACAGATCAAAATCTATAAACTCAAAAACATCGACGTAAATATATCCGTTCTTGCCGGTAAGTTTAACGTCCTCTCCGTTTACATTTACGACTATACCGGGATCTGCTTCTTCTTCGCTTTCCGTCTGCGTATCATCTGATCCGTTCCCGGTGGTATCCGTTCCGGCATCACTCTGATCCGCTCCGTTTTCGAGAGCATTCTTTACATTCTTAAGAGCATTGAGAGTGTCAGTCAGCATATTCTCAAGCCCTGCCACTTCATCATCCGCACTGTTGCCGTCCGAAGCCTCGTTATCATCCTGCTCCTGTATATCATCCTCCGTCTTAGAACCTTCATCCCCGGCATACTCATCATCATCCGGAAGATCGGCATAACTCTCCGGGATCTCCTCCTTCTCTACATCCGAAAGCTTAAGTTCCTCAAGAGTCCATATTATCGAGAAATTACTGTATACCAGAGTATCCTTATCGGACAGCTTGTTGTTCACATAGATGTTCATCCCTTCCTTAAGCTTAACATCCATGAACTCCGCTATCTGCTCTACCGTATAATAATCAAGCAGCCTGATATTGTCATTTTGCATGATCTCATAATATCCCGACTGAAGTTCACCGTTAACCTCCGCGTATTTGGGCAATGCCACCGGCGTATCGTTGACTATTACCGTAAGCGTTGATTCGTATTCCTTGAGCCTGTTTATCTGTGCGCTCGCCGGCGCTCCGGCGGTAGATTCGGTAACCTCGATCTTATCCCCTGCACGTATCGGGGAATTGATGCTTACTGTCTCTTCATTTACCTTGACTACAGCCGTTTCTCCCAATTCTCCCCTTATCATATGAGGAGTTCCGTTAAGTGTGAAATCGAGAGCCTGTCCGCGTTTCGGGAACAGTCCTTCATTCGGGAAGCCCGCCTGTATCGCAGCGTCAACCACCATGAGATGGCCGTTATCATACAGTTTTATCCTTTCGCCGTTGAAATTCACATATATGAAATTATTCTTGGAATCATAGAAATTAAGACAGATACCGATCGGTGTGACATACATCGAGTCGAGGTTTGGATCCTGTATCTGATAGTCTATATCCTTAAGAACCTCCTCGCCCCTCAATGCACATCTCTGCCTGCTGATCCCAAGCTCATCTGCAAGGCACTGTGCGAAAATGGGAAGCTTGCCGCCTCCTCCTACAACAAATACGGCACTTACGGGTTCATCCCCGTTAAGTTCCTTGATCTTATCGCTTATCTCCTTGGTCATGGCCTTGACAACAGGCTCGACAACCTTGTCTATCTCCTCTGATGTGATCTTCTGCTGTATGCCCATTATGTCATTATATTTGATGACTTTTTTCCCGTATGAGGTCTTGATCATCTCACCAGTCGCAAAGTCAACGAGGCAATGCTTCACGATCGCCTCCGTCAGTTCATCGCCCGCCATCGGTATCATACCGTAAGCTACGATACTGCCGTCCTTTGTTATCGAAATATCGCTTGTCCCGGCGCCCACATCAACAAGGGCTATATTAAGCATCCTGAAACTCTCGGGTATTGCCACCTGTATTGCCGCGATAGGCTCGAGAGTCAGGTTCGCGACCTGAAGATCCGCAACCTCCACAGCCCTGTACAATCCGTCAACAACATCATCCGGAAGGAAGGTCGCGATAAGTTCGACCGAGATCTTCCTTGCTTTATGCTTATCAAGAACGCTCATCTGAAGATCGTTCATGAAATATCTGACTACGGTATAACCCACACAGAAGAAACGTGTATCGGAAGTGTTCTCACGTGTCAGTTCCTCAAAAGCCTTCTCTACTCCGAGCATCTCAAGGCTGTGCACATCTTCGGCATCAACCGCCTTCTCCTCCGGGAATTCAAGTTCCGCGCTTACCGTCACTGTCTTTAACACACGGCCTGCTGCCGCTATGCATACTTCATTGAGCTGCTTGCCGATCTGATTCTCAAGCTTCTCTTTGACTTCCTTTATGGAACGTCCGACAGTATTGATGTCATGTATCTGTCCGTCAAGCATGGAACGTGTGTCGTGTTCCCTTACACACTGTGCGACCACATGGAACTTATCACCTGTCATATAGCCCACAGTTCCCACCAAAGAACGCGTTCCTATATCCAGTCCAAATACAAGCTGCCCCGGATTCTTCTTATCTTCTTCCATTCCCTTCTCTCCCATATTATCCTAAGGCTCCCCTTTCATGATCTTAACGGATCTTTAAGATCCAGTAATACCTTTATCTGTTCCCTTGTCTCTTCCATGTCACCGCTGTTCTCGATAACATGGTCGCAAAACTTTCTGAAAGTTTCATCATCGTTCTGGGAACTCATGATATCTTCTATCTTTTCATCCGTATATCCCCGCGAAGTCTTAAGCCTCCCGGCCCTTACCTCCTTCGGGGCATATACATACCACAGTTCATCACATATCGCCCTGTAGCCGTCTTCTATCAGCAGTGCCGCCTCTATGAAAAAGAAATCGACGTTCCCTCTTATTCTGTATTCTTCTATAAGACCAAGGATATACTCCTTGACCCGCGGATGCACGATCGCGTTTACTCCGCGCAGCAGTTCCTTATTTCCGGCGGCAAAGATCTTCTGCGCCATCTTTTTCTTATCTATCTCACCGTCCGGCGCAAGGATGTCCTCACCCAAAAGCCCTACCAGTTCATCGTAGCATGCCTGACCGCGTCTCTCTACCTCATGCGCCGCTTCGTCGGCTATCAGGATAAAGCACCGGCAGTTTTTCCTTATCATGTCAAGAACGGTGGATTTGCCGGCACCTACTCCGCCGGTTATGCCTATAACTTTCATCACTTTGCCTCGTACCAGTCGTCTCCGCTGCTCATCTGCGCCTCAAGGCGTACCGACAACTGTGCCGCAGCTTCCATTTCCTCTACCAGAAGTGCGCTGACCTTATCCTTCTCATCTATCGCCGTTTCTATGAGCAGTTCGTCATGTACCTGGAGTATCATCCTTGACTTAAGCCCCTCGGCCTTCAGTCTCCTTAACACCCTTATCATTGCTATCTTCATGATATCCGCAGCCGTTCCCTGGATCGGTGCGTTCATGGCAACACGTTCCCCGAACGATCTCTGCATGAAGTTACCGCTCGTAAGCTCGGGTACCGGCCTTCTTCTTCCGAACATTGTCGTGACATAGCCCTTCTCTTTTGCACCCTTAACAAGCGAATCGACAAATTCCTTTACCTTGGGGTAAGTCTCGAAATACCTGGCTATATAAGACTTTGCTTCTTTAACGGAAATGCTTAAGTCCTGGCTTAAACCGAACGAACTTATACCGTAGATGATACCGAAATTAACTGCCTTGGCATTTCGCCTCTGCTGCGGCGTGACTTCGTCAAACGGTACATGGAAGACCTCCGAAGCCGTGATCCTGTGTATGTCCGCTTCACTGTTATAAGCCTCTATAAGCTTCTCATCACCCGACATATGCGCCATGATCCGAAGTTCGATCTGCGAATAATCCGCATCCACGAACGTATAGCCCTCGGCCGGGACAAATATCTTCCTTATAAGCCTGCCCTGTTCCATACGGACAGGTATGTTCTGCAGGTTGGGATCCGATGAACTGAGCCTTCCCGTAGCCGTGATCGTCTGATGGAAGGTCGAATGTATCCTGTTATCTTCTCCTATGCACGGATACAGTCCGTCAACATATGTTGACTTAAGCTTTGCAAGTCCCCTGTATTTAAGTATATCTGCCACGAACGGATAGTCGGGCGCCAGCTTCTCGAGTACCTCTGCCGAAGTCGAATAACCGGTCTTGTTCTTCTTCCCGCCCGGTATCTTCATCCTGTCAAACAGTATATCTCCAAGCTGCTTCGGAGAATTTATATTAAAATCCTCTCCCGCTTCCTTATGTATGCTCTCTTCGAGTTCTTCTATCTGTACACTCAGTCCCTCACCGTACTCCTTAAGAGCCTCGGGTTTAACGAGCATCCCCCACTTCTCCATTTCATACAGGCAGAAGATAAGAGGCATCTCGATCGTCTCAAAAAGCTCAAGCATTCCCATTTTCCTAAGCTTCTCCATCCTGTCGGGATATGCCTTCACTGCCGCATACGCGGCCAATTTCCTGTCTGCATCCGGTGCATAATCCTTAAGCAGCGGATTGATAAGATAATCGGCTATCTCAATGTCGGCAAATCTGTCTGCCATCTCAATATCGGCAAGGTCTTTGAGAATATGCAGCTGCTCCTTAAGTCCGTAGGTTATAAACCTTATACCTCTGCCCTCTGAAACAAATCCCGTGAACTCTTCGACCACACGATCCCAGTCCTGATCATTTTCAAGATCAAAATAATACAGTCTCTCCTGCGGCAGGCACAGTGACAATCCCCTCTCATCCTTACCACCGTCATATATGAAAAAACCCGTTTCCCCGCCAGCAGCACTCTCAAGCAGGCTCTTAAGCCTGTCTGCCGTGACTGTTTCCGCCTTTATATCCACAGCCTCCGTCTTCGTTCCGGCCTCTTCAAAACGCCTGGCGATCTGTTTTAATCCAAGCTTTTTTACCAGTTCAAGCGCTTGCGGTGTAAACATGTCGGGAATCGCGGTATCTTCTATGGTTATTCCGGTATCAGCAGTGATACAGATCGTAGCAAGCTGCTTACTCAGTACCGCCATATCAAAATTATCCCTGAGCGTTTCCTTAACACTCTTTTTGGTTATCTCCTCGATATGTTCCCTGAGGTTATCTATATCATGATACTCTACGAGCAGTTCGGTCGCCGTCTTCTCACCGATCTTCGGCACACCCGGGATGTTATCCGAAGCATCGCCCATAAGCGCCTTGAGTTCTATTATCTGTAAAGGTTCAAGAGAATATCTTGCGAGCACATCCTTCGCATGATAATCCTCTATCTCCGTCTTGCCGCCCTTGGTCTTGGGTATCCTTATCTTGATATGATCGGATGCTATCTGCAGAAGATCCCGGTCTCCGGATACAAGCGCGACCTCGAAGCCTTCAGCCTCTGCGGTTTTTGCAAGCGTCCCTAAGATATCGTCCGCTTCGAAGCCTTCCTTCTCGACTATGCGTATGTTCATCTTCAGAAGAAGTTCCTTAAGGATGGGCACCTGCTCCCTGAGTTCATCGGGCATGGGCTTCCTGGTCCCCTTGTACTTATCATACATCTTATGCCTGAACGTAGGAGCTTTAAGATCGAACGCTATTGCAAGATATCCCGGTTTCTCCTCATCAAGTATCCTGAACAGGATATTCAGGAAACCATACACCGCATTGGTATGTATGCCATCCTGGCTGGTGAGCATCGGAATACCGTAAAATGCCCTGTTTATTATGCTGTTTCCGTCTATCAGGACCAGTTTCTTATCCATTTAAACCTCAAAAAACTTATAAATAAAACGCGTATACAAATACAAGTTCAAACAAAAGCGCGATACCGGCACATATGAGGATAACCCTTCTCATCATGGTTATCATCTCGTGCACCTCAACACACTTCTTTGTGTTCCTTATCTTATCCATGAGTGCTCCGTGAAGATCATAGGAACCTTCCTTCTCAAGTCTTAACAACGCTTCCTTCAAAAGATAATTGGTCTCCATCTCATCAAAGCAGCTGTTGCATCCCTCTATATGCTCTATGAACTCCCTCATGCGTATCCCTGACAGTTCATCATTAATGAACAGGGTAATATAACGCTCCATATCCTGGCACTTCATATGATCTCCCGTTAGCAATCACATATCATAAGTATATACGGACATAAACACTCAACCATAACTATATACCAAATATTGTGGCTGTTCAAGTATTTTATACAATATAACCGGACAGCGTATCCTGACATATTTGTGCATACAGGACAAAAAAAGATCCGTGATGCGGGGATCAGTCATCCTCCGCTTCACGGATCTTCATATCATTTTTATCATGGGCACTGTCCGTCCCCTAACCTCTGCTCCCGTGCTTTACCGGTACCTTACGGCTTGAGAAGAGAACAGATCTCACGCTGTGTATCAGTTCCTTGTAATGATCGGAAGGTACTATGGCCGCATAGAATGCAAATGCATTTATAAGAAGAGCTCCTATCCATGCGCTTATCTCGGCATATGCGGTCGCCCTGAAACCTATCCTTCCTATAAAATAGGATATGACCGTTATCCTGAGTATCATCTCAAGTATCCCGGAGAACATCGGGAGTATCGGCTTACCCATCCCCTGAACTCCGTTCCTTACAACAAAAAGTATATCCACGAAGATGATCATGATACCGCACCTTGGAAGAAATTCACATACAAGAGCGATCTGATCGCTTCCCGACAAAAGGATCCCGCCGAGCTTCTCGGGTATAAATACCATGAGCGATCCCAGTGTCAGATATGTCACCACCGATATTCCCACGCATACGGCAAGTCCCTGCTTTATCCTTTTTATCTTTCCCGCACCGTAATTCTGGCTGGTATATGCACTCATCGCGCTTCCTGCCGTGGATGCCGGGTTCATGAAAAGATTAAGGTATTTGCTGCATGCCGCATAGGCTGCCGTATATACAACGCCGAAGCCGTTTACGAAATACTGTACGACCATACATCCAACAGCCGTGATCGAATTCATAAATGCCATCGGAAGTCCGTTCTTAAGAAGCTCGGTGAATATGCTTCTTTCGTTCTTAAAGTATTTCCTGTCGATCTTCAGCACAGGTATCTTTCTCAGCCTGCTTATGCATATGAACGAAGAAACAACCTGTGAGCACAGCGTTGCGATCGCCGCTCCTTCCACTCCGGTATGCATCACCAGAATAAACATGCTGTCAAGGAAAAGGTTAAGTACGGAAGATACGATTATCGCCTTTAACGGTGTTCTGCTGTCACCAAGCGCCCTTAATACCGAAGCCGAGATATTGTAGCATATGCCTGCCGAAAGCCCTCCGAAAACTATGTATCCGTATTTCAGGCTGTCTCCGAAAATAAGGGCATCCGTCCTCATAAGCCTGAGGGCCGAAGGAAGGAACAGAACGCTGAGTACCGATAGCATCACTGCCAGTACCGCACCCAGTTCGATCACGCCGGCAAAACGGTGCTTGAGCGCTTCCTCATCTCTTGCGCCGAAACTCTGTGCAATAAGCACTCCAAAACCGTTGGCCAGTCCGAACGAAAAACCTACTATCAGGAAAAACAGTGAGCCCATATTCCCGACAGCCGCAAGAGCATTATCTCCAAGACCCTTTCCGACTATCCATGTGTCCGCAAAATTATAAAACTGCTGCAGCATGCTCGTAAGCAGCAGCGGCCAGTAGAATGACATTATAAGTTTAAAAGGACTGCCCTTTGTAAAATCTATTACCTGCTTTTTTTCAGTATTAACCGAAACTCTGCTCATTTTAATACCTCGCCCTTATCAGTCTTTATCTTTAATGCGTATACATCGCATTTCCCTTCACTGATTTAGTAAGCATTATAGTATGAGCATTTTC